>JASJBG010000148.1 GCA_030066625.1 Woeseiaceae bacterium | reverse complement strand
CCGACCCCGGCCGCATCTGCTCCTCGAGCCGTTCGACGAGCCCGTTCACAAGCTCAGCTGCCTTTTCGTTATCGCCCGATTCGCGGTGAATCTCTACACCTTCAGCGAGTGCCTGATTGAGGTTGGACCCGCGGCGGGCGTCCGGATACTCCATGTCGGCCAACAGCTCATCAATTTCGTGGACCGCGGCATCCAGCTCGCCCGTCAACCGATGGAGTTTTGCCCGCTGGGTGCGGATACCGTAGACGAGCGGCTTGGGTTCGCCTCCATTGACGTATGCCTCGGCGGCCGCCAGGTATTCGCGTGCGGACCCGAATTCCGCATTGGCGAGGTGTACCTTGACCATCCCCATATTCAGGGCAGACGCAATTCTGTCGTCTCCGGCAGACTCGGCGATTGCCAACCCCTCCATCAGAACCGCCGCCGCGTCATCCATTCGACCAACCTCCAGCAAAAGGTTACCGTGCTGCGCAAGCTGTATGGCACCTCGACCCTGCAAGCCGCCGGCCTGCATTCGTTGTCTCAGGTCTGCGAACGCATCGAGCGCATCCGGCGTGCGTCCCAACGCACCCAGCGCTACGGCCCTGTTGGCAGCGAGGCGCTGGTACAGGAGGGTCGCCCCCCTGCCCGACGATTCGAGTAATTCGAGCACGTCGTCGAGGTAGGCGATCGCCTTTTCGATCTGGCCATCGTAGAAGTACGCGAAAGCAATCTGGCTCAGGATGAGTGCACGCAATCGGGTTCCGGGCTGCGGGTGCTGATCGAGGACCTGCTGCGCGGCGAACAGCGGCTCCAGTGCCGCCATGTAATTGCCCGCCCGGACCTCCGCATTGGACTGCGTGCGAAAACACTCCACGCTGGTGTCTACCGCTGGCGATGGAAGCCGCTCGTACAGCGCTACTCCCTGGGCAAGCTGCTCGGTCGCGAGCTCAGGATCCCGCGCCTGGTTACCGCGTGCGAGGCCGCAGAGTACGGCGGCAAGGACATTGTCATCCCCGTGATCGCGCGCGATACGCTCGGCTTCAGTCAACAGCTCTCTTTGTTGATCCATCTCACCGAGATTGGCATAGCGCTTCGACACGTCGAACAAGACGGACGCCATGAACGGCTGAGCTGTACCGAACTGGTCCTCGAGCAAAGTCCGGCCTCGATCAAGCATGTCGACGGAGGTGAACGTGCCGTCGCCCATCTCCTCGAGCAGCAGGCTGTAGAACTCGCTGGTCGCCTGGACCCGCTGCTGCTGGTACACGGCGATATCGCGCTGCTGTTTCGCCTCGAGCATCTGCAGCGCGGTCACCACCGTGGCCGAGATAAGCGCCAACAGTGTCAGCGATGCGCCGAGCACACCGCCGCGATTGCGCTGCACGAACTTCCGAAATCGATAGCCGGGCCGCTGGCCGACCGCGCTGACGGGATAACCGGACAGGTAAGCTTCGAGGTCGCTCCGCAGGGCATTGGCATCGCGATAGCGATCGCCGGGCTGCACGCGCAGGCACTGTTCGATGATGAGCGTGATCTCACCGGGCAAGGCCTGTCGCATCCTGCCCGGCAGCATGACGGGTCGATCATCGGCGGAGCGCTGGATGGCTTCGGTCAGCGACTCGCCTTCGGTCGGCAGACCGCCGCCCAGAACCTCGGCCATCAGCAGCCCAAGCTGGTAGACGTCCGAAGCGATCGAAATCGGTTTGCCCAGCAGCTGTTCAGGACTCGCGTACCGCGGCGTCATCGCGCCCGACCGCGTCAGGTTGCCGGCGTCGCCTTCGAGGAGTTTGGCGATGCCGAAATCCAGCAGCTTCACCTCGCCGCTTTCCGTAACCAGCACGTTCGAAGGCTTGAGATCCCGGTGCACGACGAGGTTGCCGTGCGCGAATGCGACCGCGTCGATGACGTCGATCAGCAGCCGAACACGATCGTCGAGCCCCAGGGATCGTTCACTGCAGTAGCCGGTAATCGGCCGGCCCTCAACCAGCTCCATCACGATGTAGGGCCAGCCCTCGGACGTCAGCCGTGCATCGTAGAGCTGCGAGATGTGCGGATGGTTGAGTCCCGCGAGGACGCTCTGCTCCTGCATGAAGCGCTCGCGCATCGTCGAGCTGATACCGCTGATGGCCGACAGCTTGATGGCAACGTCACGCTCGAAGCTGCCGTCGACGCGAGTCGCCCGGTAGACACGGCTCATGCCGCCTTCGGCAATAAAACCCGTAATCTTGTAGCCGTCGAGCTCGCGACCGATCAGGGCCTCTTCGTCACCGGCCGATAGATCGGACAGTACGCCGAGCCCCGCCCCTGTCGAGAAAGGGTCTCCGTCAGAACCGCTCATTATTGTTGTTCCTTATGCCGTCCCTGTTCTCAATAAACTATAACGAGGCGGGTCCGAAAGCTGAAGCACTGCGAGTGGACCGCCGACGCGCGTAACGTTATAGAATCTGCGTCAGGCGGGGATTCGGGGCGGCGAGTCCAGATGATTTCAGATTGGCTGGGGATACCAGCGGCGATCGTGGCATGGGGCTTCGCCCTGTACGTGCTCATCCTCGCCCCACCGACCCGCGGTGCCCGCTTCCTTGTCGCGATGCTGTTCGTCGACGGCCTGGCCGTCATTACGAGCTACTACAACCTCGACTACCTGAACCCGATGCTCGAAGCGGTTGGCCTGCCGCCGATGCCGGGCGTCATGCACCAGGTCTCGGACTGGGCGTTGATCGCCGTGTACCTGCCGTTCCTCGGCATGACCCTGAGTTCACCGCTGGTCAAGCCGCTCAAGAACCCGATCATCAGTAACCTGATCCTGTATGGCTGCCTGGCGATCGCCGTGGTGCTTCCTTTCCTGTCCGAGGAGGTGCGCGTCCAGCTCGATGTGCCCTTCTACATCGTCATCTGCATCGGGCTGACCTGGGGATTCGTCGCCGCGCTCCACACCTGGTACATCGCGACGAATGACGCGGAGCGCGAGCGTGCAAGAGCGTTTGCGTTGGCATTCGGCGTTCGCGACGTTCTCTGGACGATAACCTTCGGCTACTACATCCTGGTCTTCTACGGTGTGATCGGTCCGGGGGTCGAGGCGCTGATGAATCGGGAGACCATCTTCAGCATCCTGATGCCCCTGTTCTACGAACTCGCCGTCATTATCTACGTACCGCTCGTCGCTTACGGCGTCCTGCGTGTACAGCTATTCGACATTGATCTGCGCATCAAGCGAACGCTGAAACGCGGTACGGTCGCTGCGGCCTTTGTTGCCACCTTCTTTGTCATCTCGGAATTCGCCGGCAACTACCTGTCGAGCCAGCTCGGCACGGTCCTCGGCGTGTTGGCCACCGGCGCATTGGTGTTCTTCCTCGACCCCATACAACGTGCCGCAGAGAAATTCTCGGACAAGGCCATGCCGAACACCGTCGACACGCCAGAGTACGAATCCTTCCGTAAGCTGCAGGTTTACGACTCGGCGGTGCGCGCTGCACTCGAGGACGGCGAGATCAGCAAGCGGCAGCGCCGCGTGCTCGACAGCATGATCGAGTCGATGGGCATCGACCCGAACGTGGCGCAGCGTATGGAGGAAGACACGCTGGCGGCGAGTTCCCGCCGGAGCGCAGTCGTGGAAGGCGTTTAGCGCCTCTGTGCGTTAACACGCTCACGACACTAGCGGACCCTACCTGTTTTTCGTCGGAACCTTTTCTTGGAACTCTTCTTCTTTTTGGGCTTCGCCACACTTTCCGAGTAGTCGCACTTAGGGAACCTCGTACAGCTGAGAAACTCACCGTATCGGCCCTTCTTCAGCACAATCTCGCCGGTGCCACATCTCGGGCAGCTGCGAAGACTCTTTGACTCGCCGGCCGGCGCCCTAATCTCCATAGCAGTGTCGATCTTCTCAAGCTCGGCGATGAATTCGGATCGACGGTGCCTGTCCGTGTAAAGAGTGGCCAGTCGCTTCGCTCGGGTTAAGGCCACATAGAACAACCGACGTTCCTCGGCATATGGGAAGTTCTCGCCGTCTGGCATAGCCATCCATAGGGTCGAGTCGTCTGCAATCATGCTTGGGAAGCCGTAGGTTCCTTCAATCATATTCATGATGAATACGTAGTCCGCCTCTAAGCCCTTCGCCGCGTGCACCGTCGAGAAGTTGAGGTCAACAACGTCACCGACTTCGCTCTGCAGGATTGGCAAGTCCACAGGCTTGTTAAAGTTATTCCGCCCGAGGACATACGCTGTCACCCGCTCACTCGCACCCTGCGCTCGCTGCTTATCTGCAAGCTGTCTCAGATGCGATGCAAGAACGTCTTCCTGGGTCTTGATGTCGTCGAGCTTGAAACAGATAACACTCGGTGGCTGCCGTCGGTTTGCGCTGACCACCTCCTTCCGGATCTGAAAAGGGTTCGCCATGACGAATTCGCCGGCAAGAGCATTCAGATCGGCAGGACATCGAAAAGTGTGGGTAAGGTTTACAACCCTGTTGTCACCGAAGAAGTCGCCGAAGTTTCTCATTAGCGAAATATCCGCGCCTGCGAATCGGTTGACGGCCTGCCAATCGTCACCAACAACGAATAGCCGCGCGTCGTCCGCTCGACTGAGCTCTCGCAACAAGAGCGCCCTTGACCGGGAAGTGTCCTGGAATTCATCAGCCATGATCAGCTTGTAGCCCGGATTCGCTTGTCCTCTAGCGAGATAGTCTGTCGCATGCCCGAGCATATCGTCGAAGTCGACATAACCGCCATCGCGCAGACGACGCTCCCACTCCGACCAAAGCTTTTCAAATAGATCAAGAAAGAGACGGTCTCGTTTTGGGTTATCGCTAGGCTTGCTCTTTGCGCGTCGCCGAAGATCCTGCATTGACAGGCGATTCGATTTCGCGTGAGAAAGAAAGGTCCGAAAAACCTTGAGCAGGCTGCCACCGTCTGCCAGACGTTGAACTTGCTCATCTGTCAACGGAACTTCGGCAAATGCCACACCCTGTTCAATCAAGTCGCGCTCAAGGATGTCGAAGCCGTCTTCGCGACGAATTCCATATGACGTAGTCTCGATGAGAGTCGTATCGCATTTTTTATGAAGCGCACGTTTCCAATGCACACCGTCGACATAACCGACAAAGTGCTCTGGGGCTCGTCCGTGCTTGTCTAGCGCAAAATGCTCGTGGTAGATCGATGCGCTGGGATAGTAGAAATCTGGAAGGTACTGACGGTGTGTCGACGTAGCCGTATCGATCTCATAGGGCCTTTCGTACTCGTAGGCGATACCTCTATCGGCCAACCAGTCGCAGATCATCCTTTCTTCACGGCTCTTTACGATCTCACCGCGAATAGTTCTGAATCCGCGCTCGCCGGTTTTAGGGTCCCACGCCTCCGGCTCTTCTTTACTACCGAATGGTGGTAGAGGCCGGGCGAACACATTCTTGAACAGGCGCCAGTCCGACGCGAACTCGTCATCGCTACTGCTCAGCTGAGTGACAATATCCGAAAGCTCCTTCAACTCTTGTCCACGCTCAACCCACGGTGCAAGGTGCGGAGCCCGACCTGTCGCCTGGCTTACGATACTCAACCCCAGCGCATGAAATGTGGCGACTCGGATCTTCTCTGCATCATAGATCAATGGGCCGAGCCGCTCTTCGACGCGCTCCTTCAATTCTTCAGCCGCTTTTCTGTTGAAAGCGAGCAGGAGAATCTCGGAAGGCTCGTATATACCTGCCATAACCGCATAACCAGCTTTGGCAACCATCACCGATGTTTTTCCGGAGCCAGCAGCAGCGACGGTCATCACACTGTCTTCTTGCGTAACTACGGCGCACCGCTGCTCGTCAGTCAGCGGATTTTTCTCTACGCTGTCAAAAAAGTCCTGGAAACGTACTAGCTCTTCAGCCAGGAATCGGTCGTTTCGTTCCTCTGCCTCCTCAAGTAGTCCATCTCCGTCGAGGTATGTGATTAAGTCCGATATATCGTCGCCGCTAGTCCTGTCGACAGCTCTCACCATAAAGGGCTGCTTCAGCAAGCCTTGTACTTTTCCCTTCGACGAATACGGAGAGCCGGCCATGAATCGTTTGACTTCGGACGTAGCCAGCCAACGCGGTCTTTCCAACAGGCTGCGCCAAAGAGCCTTGCGATGACTTGCTTGACCCAGTAGCACCCGCAGACGGCGACTGGCAGTTGCAGAGCAGATTTCGAGCAGCTGCTGGACGAAGCGCGTTGCAACTCTCCCCGTAAGGCCACCGAGAATAACTGCCTCGGACTCACTGCTTAGGATTGTGACTTTCGACCAAACAAGGCCGCGCCGTTTTGAGACTTCAAGGATTGAGTCAATTGCGAGGTCGTTGTGATCCACACGCAGTCCCTGCTGATTGAGCTCAGCCGTCCAGTTCGCATTGCGCGCCAGGCGACGCCCCCACTTCCCAGGCGTCCAGGGTTCTCCCTTCGCTTGTTGCTGTTGTAACACGATCCCAGCCCCTCAGGTAAAGCAAGGTATCCTTCAAGATCGTTATTCTGAGCCGTGTGGCCAAGCTCGTCTGGTCCCTACAGATCAGAGCCTTATCATGTTCAGGCGTTCGAAATCGGCGGCTCTCGTCGCTGCACCGGCCACCGGCTGGTACAGCGCTACGCCGCGGCGATAACCTCTAGAAATGCGCTGCCGTAACGCTCCAACTTCGCCTCACCCACGCCATTGATGCTCAATAGGTCCGCGTCGGTCTTTGGCCGGTGCTCGGCCATCTGCTTTAGCGTCGCATCGTGGAAAATGACGTACGGCGGCAGGTCGAGTCGGTCGGCGATCTCCTTGCGGCACTCCCGCAGGGCGTCGAACAGCGGCTGATCCCCCGGTGCGAGGGTTGCCACCGTATCGCGGCGTTTCTTCTTCTCCGTCTTGAGCTTGCGATCTTCCCGCAGCCTTAACTCGACCTCGCCTTTGAGCAGGGGTCGGCTCTGGTCGGTAAGCATCAGTGCGCCAAAGCGGCTCTGCTCGGAGCGGAGGTACCCCTGCACGATGAGCTGGCGGGCCACCGATCGCCAGGCTGGCCCTGTGAGTTCCGTGCCGATGCCGTAGACGGAGAGTTCGTTGTGGCCGTGCTGGCGAATTTTGTCGGTGTCCTTTCCAAGCAAGACGTCAACAATGTGCGCCGCACCGAAGCGCTGGCCGGTGCGGTAAGCGGCCGACATGAGTTTGCGCGCCGCCTCGGTGCCGTCCCACGTGACGGGCGGGCTCAGGCAGTTGTCGCAGTTGCCGCAAGGTGCCGGATATTCTCCCCCGAAGTAGGCTAACAGCGGCTGGCGGCGACACTCGGTGACCTCGCACCAGCCGAGCAACGCATCAAGTTTCTGGCGGCTGTGCCGCTTGTGCTCTTCCTCGGCGTCGGACTCGTCGACCATCTGCCGCAGGCGGATGACATCCTGCAGGCCGTAGATCATCCATGCCTCGGCAGGCTCGCCATCGCGGCCGGCGCGACCGGTTTCCTGGTAGTAGGCCTCGATATTCTTCGGCAGATCGAGATGGGCGACGAAGCGCACGTCCGGCCGGTCGATACCCATGCCGAACGCAATGGTGGCAACAATGATCACCGACTCCTCGGTGAGAAAACGGTGCTGATGGTCGGCCCGCATCTCGGCACTCAGGCCCGCGTGGTATGGAAGTGCGTTATAGCCGTCCTGCTTCAGTGACTCGGCGATGCTCTCGACTTTCTTGCGCGACAGGCAGTAGATGATGCCCGTCTCATCCTTATGGCCGCGCAGGAACTCGCCGAGTTGTCGACGCGCGTCGGCCTTCGGCTCGACGAGATAGCGGATGTTTGATCGGTCGAAGGGGCTGATGAAGATCGCCGGGTCGTTCAGCGCCAGCCGCTCGACGATTTCGTCGCGCACGATCGGCGTCGCCGTGGCGGTCAACGCCATGCGCGGCACGCCGGGAAAGACGTCGCGCAGCGCGTCGAGGGCGAGGTAGTCCTGGCGGAAGTCGTGCCCCCACTGCGAGACGCAGTGCGCTTCGTCGATAGCGATCAATGCGAGCGGAACGTCGGCCAGCAGCGCCTGCGTCCGCGGCTGCACCAGCCGCTCGGGCGCAACATAGAGCAGCTGAATCTCGCCCGCCTTGAGTCTGCGGATCACGTCGAACTGCTCCTCGGAGCTCAGGGTCGAATTCAGGAACGCTGCCTCAATCCCCAGCTCGTGCAGCGCCCGTACCTGGTCCTGCATCAGTGCGATCAACGGCGACACGACGAGGCCGGCCCCCTGCCGGATCAGCGACGGCACCTGGTAGCACAGCGACTTGCCGCCGCCGGTTGGCATCAGCACGAGCGCGTCCTGGCCAGCGAGCACCGCATCGATGATCGCCGCCTGGTCGCCGCGGAAACGCTCGTAACCGAAGACGTCGTGGAGGATTTCGAGTGAGACGTTGGACATGGAGCCTGGACTGGTCAGGGATGCGCCGCATGATCGCACAAGGGCAGCGGTTGCTGCACTGCCCAAATCTGTGCGTGCTGGTTACCGAAATCCGGACCATATCTGGTGAAAAACACAAGCTGCGGTAGGCACTTATTGTTGCCGCCGCACCCGCCCTTTACGTTCTCGTAATGGTCTTTGTATCCGAACTCAAGCGCCGGAACGTCTTCCGCATGGCCCTGCTCTACGCCGTGGCTGCCTGGCTGATTCTGCAGGTCGCCGAGGTGATGGTGGAGCTGGGCAACCTGCCGGACGGCGTCGGGCCGTGGATCCTGGGCATCCTGGCGGTCGGCTTCCCGATCGCGCTGCTGCTCTCGTGGTTCTATGAGCTGACCCCGGAGGGCATCAAGCTCGAGCGGCAGGTCGAGCGTAGCGCGTCCATCCGGCACCTCAGCGGCCGGCGCATGGATTTCATCGTCATTGCAATGCTGTCCGCCGCCGTTCTGGTCTTTTCGTGGGACAAGTGGGCAACACCTCCGCCTTCCGAACAGTCCATCGCCGTGCTGCCTTTCGCCGTGGTCGGAGCAGACCAGGAGACCATCGATGTGCTGGCGGCCGGCATACAGGAGGGACTGCTCACTCACCTGTCGAAGATCCACTCCTTCAAGACGATCTCGCGCACCTCGACGATTCGCTACCGCGGCACGACCAACAACATCAAGCGCATTGGCGCGGAACTCGGCGTTCGCAAGATCGTTGAGGGCAGCGTGCAGCAGTCCGGCGACCAGATTCGCGTGAATGTCCAGCTCATCGATACGCAAACGGATCAACACCTGTGGGCAGAGACGTACGACCGCACTATCACGGCGTCCAACGTATTCGCGCTGCAGTCGGAAATCGTCCAGACGATAGCGCGGAAGCTGGACGCCACGCTGACGCAGAGAGAGGTGCAGCAGCTTGCGTCCGTGCCGACCCAGAATTTCGAGGCCTACACGGAGTACCTCCGGGGCAAGCAGTGTGCCCGAGCGGAATCGGTCGAGGCGCTGCACGTGGCGATTGAGCACTTCGTGGCAGCAACGGAAATGGACCCGGAGTTCGCGCTCGCCTACGTAGGTCTCGCCGATGCGTACCTCACCTTGAGCGCCAACTTCCAGGGTGGCCTCACGGCCGAAGAAGCCACGGCACTCGCCGAGCCGCCGCTGACCCGGGCGCTCGCACTCGACCCGGGCCTCGGCGAGGCGCACGCGAGTCTCGGTTTTCTCCGCCAGGAGCAGGGCAACCTCGAGGCTGCCGAAGGATACTACCTGCAGGCGATCAGTCTGCGGCCGAGCTATTCGCGCGCGTTTCGGCTCTACGGGCGACTTCGCCTGCGGCAGGGCAAGCTCGACGATGCCATGGCATTCGCCGAGCAGGCGCTTCAACTGGATCCGTATTCGGCGGCCGCGTCCTACGACCTCGCCCGACTACATGACGACACGGGCGACTTCGACAAGGCCATGCTGGGGTACCTCCGGGTCATTGATATCGAACCGAATCATGCCTTTGCCCACGTCTACATCGCCGCGATCCACTACCTCGTCCACGGCCGAATCGACGAGTCCATCATCTGGTACAACAAAGCCGCGGCCACCGATGCGATGAGCCCGAGCCTGCAGGCAAGCCAGGCACTGGCCTATCTCGAACTCGACGATCCGGACGCGGCGAGGATATGGGTCGAACGCGGCCTCGAACTCGGCCCGGATACCTTCTGGGTACGCTGGGCCAGCACGATGTTGAACCTGTATGTCGGCGATGAAGAAGCTGCACAGCAGGACGCGCGGGCGCTGCTCGAGATCCAGCCGGGCAACTGGGGTGCGCTGCGCGTCTTGAGGGATGCAGACTTGAGCGCGGGCCGATACGAGACCGCCCGCTCCCGCTACGCGAGAGCCTATCGCGAGCTCGTCGAGCCCGAGGTTCCGGACGTCAACGAGTCGAACTACTCCATTGCCGTCGACCTTGCTCTGGTGTTGCAGCGGCTGGGCGAGACCGATCGTGCGGATGATCTGCTCGAGACCAGCCTGAAAGCCATGGCGCCGCTGCAGCGCGGCGGTGTATCGGGCTTCTGGCTCAACGACGTCCGTGCCTATGCGCTCCAGGATCGACCGGAGCGCGCCCTCGAAGCATTTCGCGAGGCCATCGAGGACGGCTGGCGCTTCCAGGCGTGGTACTACCTCGACATAGACCCAAACCTCGACTCAATTCGCGGCACCGACGAGTTCGAGAGGCTGCGGGCCGTTTTACAGGCCGACCTTGCGGCACAGGCTCAGCGCGTACGCGACATGATGGAAAGTGGTGAGCTGGCGCAGGCCAACGACAACAGTCGAGGCGTTTGGTTGCCGGTCTCCGGAGCACTATAAAGCGGCCTGAATCGCCGACACGTTTCAGCTCATCCGCCGTCCCCGCCTGAGTAAAGCTGCCGCGACCCCGTACAGCGCCAGCGCAACCACGATCACGACCGAGAACCCCAGTTCGATCGCCAGCAAGGTCGCGAGCACCGCGGCGACTACCGACGCGAACCCGTTGATTCCCCAGGCCCACGGTATGAACG
>JASJBG010000147.1 GCA_030066625.1 Woeseiaceae bacterium | reverse complement strand
AGTATGAGCTTCGGCTCGAAGGCCAGCTATAGGTCGGTCGGCACCTCGACGAAGCGTCCGAGCAGCGGAAAATACAGCGCGCAGCGCACCTCGACATTGCGGAACGCCGCGTAGATTCGCGCGTACTTGTCGAGCTGCGCCGAGTAGCGTTCGACCTCGGCGGCCAGGAATCCATCCAGGTCACCGCCTTCGTGACTGCTCGTCTTGTAGTCGACGATCCAGTGCGTATCGCCGTCGATGCGGATTCGATCGATGATGATCGACTCGACCCGGCCATCGATAATCCCGTTGAGGGCGAGCTCCGCTTCGCCGGGGCCGTCGATCAGCCATTGTCCGCGCGCATCGTCCAGTACGCCGGCAAGCGATGCACGGACACGCTCCCAGATCGTGGCCAGCGATTCCGCACCGGCGCCGAGTTCCTGGAGCCAGCGCTCGGTTACGGGCCGCAATGCCTCGAGTTGCCCCGGATCGAGCCTGACGCGTTTCTCGGCGGCGAGCTGCAGCCATCGATGCACGGCGGTGCCCGCAAGCCGGGCGTTGACGCCGACCCAGTAGTACTCGACGCGGCTCGTTTCATCGACCGCCTGGCTCGGTGACTGACCCGGCACGGCTGCCGCCTCCGGCGCTGCCCACGGACGGTCGAAGCGCCGCAACACGGGCCGCAGGTGGTCAGCCGCACGCTCACCGGATTTCTCCACCTCGGCATCGTCGAACGCGGCGACGTAGTCGCGTTCGACCGTGTTCCACAGCCTTACAAGCAGACTCTTCGCATGCGGCCTGTTGAACGTGCTGCCATCGCTTGCCACGCTGACGTTGCCGAGAAGATGCAGGGATCGACGTGCACGTGTGCATGCTACGTACAACAGCCGCCCCTCTTCGTGGCGATCCTTGGCTGCCTCTGTCAGGTCGATGAAGCGATGTACCGGATCGCGCTCTACGGCATCGCGGCGACCGACGGGGCTGATGACTTTCTCCTCGACTCCGTGAATGTCGGGAAGGTCGAACCAGCTCATGACATCGCGGTCGCGCGGACTCGGGTAGCGGCCGAGGCCGTAGAGTACAACGTGGTCGAACTGCAGGCCTTTGGCCTTGTGCATGGTCAGGATCTGCAGCCGCGCGGCGGTGTTGGTTGAAACTCGTTCGGCGTCCAGTCGATCCATGAGCTCGGAGATGTCCGGAATCGTGCCACCGACGTCGAGCTTGGCCACCGCGTCGAAATACCGATACACGTTCGCGACTGCATTGTCGTCATCCAGCAGGGCCGGACCGCCAAGTGCGAACCACGCCCGTTCGATACGCTGTACCAATGGGGTCGAGCGATCGGCATCGACGAGGCCGTTCAGGATCGGTAGCGCATGTTCGACCTGTCGGCGCCCCCCCTCTGACAACGTGCCGAGCCGCATTTCGTCGTTGATGAGCTCATGTACCGTCTTCCCGGGAACGCCTGCAACCAGCGTGTGTATGTCCTCCCAGTTGAGGCCGATCCAGGGCGAACGCAGCAGACCGAGCCATGCGACCCGGTCGCCGCGATGCGCGCTGGCGCGGGTCAGCGCCAGCACGTCGATGATCTCGGGCAGATCCGTCAGCCGGTCGATGTCGATCGCCTGGTAGGCGATCCGTGCGGCGCGAAGCCGCAGCAAGAGTGCCGGCAACTGGGTTCGGCTACGGACCAAAACGGCCACGGTTGCTTCCGCGTCTGCATCCAACAGCCTGTGGATCACGTCGACACCGACATCGGCCTCGGCATCGACACTGCCGCCGAACAAAGGATGTACCCCTACCTCGCCCTGCCCGGCCAGCGGCTCGACCGGCACGGCCGGCGCATAGGACACGGCGCTGTTTACCGGGTCGTCGCGTGCCGGCAGGACGCGCGGAAACACCTCGTTGAACCAGTGAACGAGGTGTTCGCCGGAGCGGAAGTTGCGCCGCAACGTCAGCGGTTCGAGGTGCACGGAGCCGATGCCGTTGCCGCGCGCTAGCAGGAACTGCGCAACCTCCGCGTTGCGAAACCGATAGATCGACTGCATGGGATCGCCGACACAGAACAGTGTCCGCCCGTCGCCCGGCTCCCAGCCGCCGGTCAATGCCTCGAGCATTCGGTACTGGGCCTTCGACGTGTCCTGCATTTCGTCGACGAGAATGTGCCGGACCTGGTAGTCGAGTAACAGCGCAACGTCACCGGGATTCTCTGCGGTACCGACGGCCTCCGCTGCTGCCAGCGCTATTTCGATGTGGTCGGTCAGCCCGCGTGCGACGCACAGTCGGCGAAGCTCTGCGACACCGACGGGCAGCAATCGGAACAGCGCGAGCAGTACCGACCACTGTTCGTCGCTATAGCGCACGGGCGGCAGGATCCGTGCGGTGTGCAAGAGCTCAACAAAAGCGTCTTCGTCTTCGATCTCCTCGAGGATCGAGTGCATCGCCGCCTTTTGGCCGTCGTCACCGGCCGGAAAGCCGAGATTCTTGTTGACCTGCTTGCGTACGGCCCCCTTCTTGGTCAATAGCAGCTCGGCCAGTGCGTGCCAGCGCGGCAAGTCCGCCGGGTCCGTTGCCAGGGTCTCCGGCGTGTGGCCGAACGAGCAGACAGGATGGTCGTCCTTGCCATCCGCGTGCAGATTGTCGACGGCATACACGACCAGCTCGGCGAGCGAGACCATCAGCCCAGTCGGCATGACGATCCTGAGCTGCTCGAGGCGCTTGCGGACTACGCGCTCGAGACTGCCCTCGAAGGTACGTCGCAGCGCTTCAGCCTCGGCATCGTCGACGGTGCCCGCGCTGACAAATGGCAGCCACTGGTCGCGGGTCTTGAGCATGCGTGCGAGGTAGCCGATGTAGATCCCCGTGTTGCCATCGACGTGTTTGAGGACTTCTTCCGTCGCGGCACCGCTGGCACCGTCATCGGCAAGCCAGTCGAGCGTTGCCGCCGCGGCCTCCTCGTACAGCGCGTTCATCTCACCCTCGTCGGCGACACGACTGCCGGTGGACGCTGTCGACGCGGTCAGCGGCTGCATTCGCGCTATCGACGCATTCAGCGAGTCCAACGTCTGGATTCGCAGGCGCCGCGGATTGACAATGAGCTGCCAGTTGAAACGGGCATCCCGCCGCAGCACGAGGTCAGCGGCTTCAGCCGTGATCTTCAGGTGCGCCTCCGTCGGTGTCTCCCCGCGTTCGGCGCGCTCGAGTGCCTGCAGCACGCGCATGCGCATCTCGGCTGCAGCCTTGCGCGTGAACGTAATCGCGATGACTTCCTCGGGATTGTCGACGGTCGCGAGCAGGCGCAGATAGCGCTGAATCAGCAGTTCGGTCTTGCCGGAACCTGCCGGTGCCTGAACGATAAACGAGCGACTGACATCGAGCGCTTCGCTACGCGCTCGCAGGTCATCCGCCAGCAGTCCCGACTCAGTGCTCACGAGCGAGCTCCGTGAATCGGCTCAGTAGATTGAGTGGCCGCGCCTCCCGCCGTGTCAGGTGCCCGTTCAGTCGAACGTCGCCGCGAGCAAGTGCCGCAGCAAGCGCGTCCACGTCCGCCTGCCAGGACTGCAGCCGTTCGCCCCAGTCATCGACATCGTCGAGCGCCGGCCCGGCGCCGTCGATGTCGACGAGCGAGCTGTCGACGTTGTACAGGCCAAGTCCGCTTACCGAGCCTCCGACGGCGGACGCGTACACCACGAGCTGCAGATCGATCGGATCGCCCGACGACAGGAACTTCTGCGGAACACCGGTCTTGTAATCGAGGATGACGAACTCGCCGCCGCCGACCCGGTCGATCCGGTCGCAGCGCAGCCGCAGGGCGACGCCGTTGATGCGCGTGTCGATCGCCGTCTCTACGGCGTGAATCGAAAACGCACGCCGCTCGGCATCATGGCTGACAACACGGTCGAGCAGCGCCGCCGTTCGATACCGCTCGATGGCGAGCAGCTGCCTCAGCATCGAATCTGCGAAACGTTCATGTCGTCGGAAGGCACGATCGACCGCCGTCTCGATGCGTCTGCTGCGTTCCGCATCGTCCCAGGCTGCGAGCCCGTTGCGATCCGGCAGCTCCGAGTACAGCGCTTGCAGCGCGTCGTGAATCAGGCTGCCTCGCACGTTCGCGGCGATCCCCGTCGTAAAGCGGCTGATCCAGCGCACACCAAGCCGGCCGAATGCGAATGCCGAGAACGGGTCGTGGGCCTGTCGGGATAGTGTGCCGGCACCACCGGCAACCACTTCGTCGGCCGCGACAGCGGGCACGGGATCTGCAACCGTGACGAGATCGCGACTCTCGAGCAGCGTTTCGGCATGCCAGCCGGCCGATTCGGCGGCTATCTCGTCGACATCAATCAGCAGCGCGGTGGGCAGTTGCTCAGCGTCGCCGATGGTTGCCGGGTAGCTGAACACGCACTCGGTTGCGCTGGTCCGCAGGCGGCGGACGACGCGTTCTGCGTAGCTCGCGGTATCGTCAGGCGTCGAATCGGGCATTCCGTGCTCGCGCTGCAAGTCGGCCGACAGAAGCGGCAACGGTCGCGCTGCGGCCGGCCAGTCATCAGCGGTCATGCCGGTGACCCAGATTGCGTCAAACTCGAGGCCGGCCGCCTCGAGCGGCCCCAGAACGGCAACGACGGCGCCCTCGGCCTCGGCCTGGAACACGGCGTCCGATGCCATCGAAGCGAGCCTTGTCACTGCTTCTGCGAGCGTCATGGTCGAACTGACGAGCTCCAGCCGCGCGAACTCGTTCAGGAGATTGCGCCACCGGTTGTCGAGCTGGTAATCGACACTGTTGAGGGCGGCGTCGCCCGGCCACCGCAGCACACCCAGCAGCTCGTCGAGCTGCTCGGCCCAGTCGCGTGGCCGCATTCGCCTCGGCAATGCCGCAAGCTGCGCATCGACATGCTGCCATGCCGCGAGCCAGGGGGCGCCGTCACCCTGCCCGGTTGCCGGCGTCGCCGCACCAAGGAACATGTTCCGGGACCAGTACCGGTCGGGCCACTCTCGAACTTTGAGTTCGAGGCGGCTGCGGCCGTCCATGTCGCCGCCGCCGAGCATCGGCGTACGCAGCAACAGGCTGATCTCTTCGCCTCGCAACGGCTGATGCATCCAGCGCAGCGCCGTCAGCGCAATAGCGATCGCCGGATAGTCGGCCAGCTTGCGACCGTACGAGACGTTGACGGCATCTGTGTGCGTTCGCGCGGCGTATTGCCAACCGGGCGCAAGGCCCTCGCGAACGAGCTGGCCCGCGCGCTCGCTCGAGTTCTCGAGTCCGCTGACGACGATCGCGAGCCGGAGTGATGGAAGCCGTGTGAGTCGCTTGCGGGCCCACTCGCCGGCAGCGATGAGTTCGGCATCCGGGTTCGGATAACGTTTGAGCGACACACTCGACGACGTGTCAGTGTCGATCGAGCGTACGTCGGTTCCCGCGTCGCGCAGGAAATCGAGCACCCGCTGGAACTGTGGCGTTATCCGGTCGAAACCTGCCAGCGTGAGTCGTGCGGGGAGCTGCGCCGATTGCCACGCCAGCAGGCGTTCGAGTTCCGCCGGGAACTGCGCATCATCGATCCAGCCCGCAGCCGACAGGCGGTCGCTATAGCGTCCGGCCGCGCGGGCAAAGATACGCTGGTCCTGTCCCCTGGCCGCGGCCTGGCAGGCCTCGAGGGGCAGGTTCCACTCGTGCAGTCGCGTCCAGGTTTCGGCGCATTGCCGCGCGAGGGCGCCGATGTTGAGCAGCGGGTCGTCGAGATCGTCCCTAAGGGCGCGTTCCCAGACGAGCCGGCTCTGCGCCCCGTTGATTCGGACGGCACGGTCAGTGGCCTCGACCAGGCCCTCGGCAAGCAGCGCATACCAGTCACGGAGCGCAAGCACGAGCGGTCGTCGCCACGCCGTCGAGCCGGCTGCCTGCTGCGCGACGGCGTACTCTTCCTGCAGCGTTCTTGCGAGGCGGCGGTTCGCCGTTACGACGTGGCAGTCATCGCCTGCCAGTGCATCCGTCAGCCACGCATACATGGCCTACCGGTGCTGGTCCAGCAGCGAGTCGATCCGGTCGAACACCGTGTGCAGCGTATCGCTGTCGGGGAGGGTCGTGATGCGGAAATGGTCCTTGTACGGCGTATTGAAGCTGCTGCCGGGTGCAACGAGTACGTGCATGCTTTCGAGCAGTTCGAGGGCGAATGACTGGTCCGTGAGTGAGCCGGCGAAACGCTCGTCGATGCGCACGAACGCGTACATCGCGCCCATCGGCGCGTGCAGGCTCAGGTACGGGCTCTCGGCGACCCGCTCGATGATCGTCTGCCGCTGCTGGTGCAGGCGCCCGCCCGGGACCACGAGCTCGCGGATGCTCTGGAAGCCGCCGAGCGCTGTCTGCACCGCCCACTGTCCAGGGACGTTGCTGCAGAGTCGCAGTGCGGCGAGCAGTTCCATGCCGTGGATGTACTCGGCTGCCCTGTCGAGATCACCACCGAACACGCACCAGCCGACCCGGTAGCCGCAGGCGCGATAGATTTTCGACAGGCCCGAGAAGGTCAGGCAGACGCCGTCGTCGACGAGCGTCGCCAGCGGCACGAACTCTGCGTCGTCATAGACCATCTGGTCGTAGATCTCGTCGGACAGCAGCAGCAGGTCGTGCTGCGCGGCAATTGCCGCAATCTGCTCGAGCGTATCGCGACTGTAGACGGCGCCGCTCGGGTTGTTCGGGTTGATGACGACGATGCCACGCGTATTCGGGCCGACCAGCGCCTCGATCTCTGCCGGATCCGGCGCAAAGCCGTTCTCCGGCTTGCAGTTGTAGTACTTGACGACGCCACCGTTCAGCGCGACGGCCGCTGACCAGAGCGGATAGTCCGGGCTGGGGACGAGAACCTCGTCGCCGGGATTCAGGAGCGCGCGGAGCGAAAGGTCGATCAGTTCGCTCACGCCGTTGCCGATGAAAACCTCCTCGGCGCTGACATTGGTGATGCCGCGGTCCTGCTGCTGCATGACGACGGCCTCGCGGGCCGGGAAGATTCCCTTCTGGTGACAGTACGGTTCGGCCTGGGCGAGATTCTCGATCATCGCGAGGCGCATCGTTTCGGGCGTGCGAAAACCGAACAGTCCCGGGTTGCCGATATTCAGCGAAATAATCTCGTAGCCGCGCTTCTCCATGTCGAGCGCCCGGCTCGCGAGTTGGCCACGTATCTCGTACTTGACGTCGGCCAGTGTCGAACTGCAGGGAATGTGTTCGTGCCGTGTTGACGGCTGGGGGTTGCTAACGCTCAAGTGGCACCGTTTGTCCCGTCACTATCATCGCGGAAGCATAACGCATGCTTACAGGTCTGCAATACGAAAAAACCCGGCCAACTGTCGCCAGCTGGCCGGGCGGGTCCGCACGGAGATTGCGGATTGCGTGACCGAGATACCGAATGGGAATGTACGGCAAATCAGTCCAGCTCTTCGACCTCGGCGCCTTTGACTTCCTGGGTCGCCGGGGGCTGTGTTATCTCCGGCTCCATCTTTCCATACCGGATTAACAGGTCTTCGTATTCGTCCAGGCCAATCGCCCAGATTTTTGAGATTCGTACCGCTTCAGGACCGAGACCGTCGTCGACGATGACTTCGCTGAAGCCCGGGCAAATGCGGCTCGTTGGCGATGTGAAGCCGATGTGCCAGGAGGACTCGAGACCGAATGCGCGTCGCGTCAGCTCTATATGGTATTTTCGCTTCGCTGACGCGGTAACCAGAAGGTTGCTCTCGTCCAGTACCCGGTAGTCTCGGATAGTCCCCTCGAAGATGCAATCCGAACCGGTCGATTCACTGACATATTCGTCCGTGCGCGACTCGGTCGAGATCGACACACACGCGCATATACTACATGAAGTAACGCCAATAAATAATTGTTTTATAATCATAAATGGCTTTGTCTCAACTGTTGCAAAAATACCAACGCCGCTGTCCAGCTGTGTGCCGCGAAGCCGCCGCAAAAAGCTCGAAACAGCATTAAGTTCACGCCAGTTCCGCAACATTTTGGACCCGTTACGGCCCCTCAGGTGCCCTCCGCAATCGGTCGATCCGGGTCCCGGATCCACTCACTCCAGCTGCCGGCGTAGACCCGGGGCTCGCGGGCTCCGGCGAGCAGCGCGGCAACGACCAGGTGGCACGCCGTGACTCCCGAACCACACATGACCGACCATTCCTCGTCAGCGTCGCCAACGACCGAGCGGATGTTCTCCCGTATTGCGTCGACGCTCTTCCATGCACCGCCATCTTCGAGGTTATCCGTGAATGGCAGGCTGCGCGCACCCGGTACGTGACCGGCAACCGGATCGATGGGCTCGACCTCACCTCGATATCGTGCCGCGTCGCGCGCGTCGACGAGTTTTAGTGTCTCGGCGCCACCGTCGACGATTTCCGTCGTCGTTAACACGAGCTCGTCGCGGACGCTTGCCTTGAAGCTGCGCGCCTCGACCCGCTGCTCGCCGCTTTCGACACTTCGGCCGCCTGCGATCCAGCCCGCATAGCCTTGATCGAGCAGCGCGACCCGCTCGTGCCCGAGCCAGCGCAGCAGCCACCACGCTCGGGCGGCGATACCGCCGCTGCCGCCGTCGTAGACGACAACATCGATATTCGCATCGATTCCCGCGCTGCCGAACATGCGCTCCGCATTGGCCACTGCCGGCAGCGGGTGCCGGCCGGTGTCGGGCGTGACGGGACCGGCAAGGTCACGATCGAGATCGACGAAAACGGCACCGGGAATGTGTCCCGCGAGCCATGCTTCGCGCCCTGCATCGGGCGCCATCAGGTCAAATCGGCAGTCGAGCACCCGCAAGGAGCCCTCGCCCAGTCGGCGTTCCAGGTCGGATGCGACGATAAGTGGTCCAAAGTCCGCAATGGCTTCCAAGACGGTAAAGCCTCCGTATATCCAGGCCGGTCTGTCCGCTTCAATGGCCCTTGTACACCCCGAATCCCTCGTAGACAATACGGGGCCCGATCGGGGCAATCCCCTGGTCTGTCAGCATTCCCGGAGAGTTTCTGGTGGAAAAAATACTGGTCGGCCTGAAGCGCGCCGTCGACTACAACGTGCGCGTTCGGGTCAAGAGTGACGGCAGCGGCGTCGAAACCGACGGCGTGAAGATGAGTATCAACCCGTTCGACGAGATCGCCCTCGAGGAAGCCTTGCGTATTCGTGAGCGCGGCGAGGCCAGCGAGGTCATCGTGCTGTCGATCGGTCCCGGCGATGCGCAGCAGCAGCTGCGGACCGGGCTGGCCATGGGCGCGGACCGCGCCATTCTCGTCGAGGCCGATGCCGCCTTGGACGCGCTGGATCGCGCCCGCGTCTTTAAGGCGATCGTCGACCGCGAAGGTGTCGAACTCGTCGTGCTCGGCAAGCAGGCGATCGACGACGACAACAACCAGACCGGACAGATGCTCGCCGCCGTCTGGGACAGGCCGCAGGCGACATTCGCGTCGGAAGTCGCGATCGACGGTAACACCGCGCGCGTGACGCGCGAGGTAGACGCCGGACTCGAGACCATCGAGGTCGACCTGCCCGCCGTAATCACCGCCGACCTGCGCCTGAACGACCCGCGCTACGTGAAGCTCCCGGACATCATGAAGGCGAAGAAGAAGCCGCTGGATACGCTCGCGCTCGCCGATCTGGGCATCGAAGCCAGCCCGGCCATCGAGGAGACGCATTTCGCACCGCCCGAAGCGCGGCAGAAAGGCATCATGGTCGACGACGTGTCCGGCCTGGTAACCGCGCTCAAGGATAAAGGACTGATCTGATGGCAAACGTACTTCTGATTGCCGAACACGACGGCACAAACCTGAATCCCTCTACGGCGAAGTCAGTCGCCTGCGCCGCCAATATCGAGGGTGCCGAGGTCCACGTACTCGTACTTGCGGCCGATGCCGCGGGTGTGGCCGCCGAGGCCTCCAGGCTCGATTCCGTAGCAAAGGTGCTGACCGTTTCGAACCCGGCCAATGAGAACGCCCTGGCGGCCGTCCTGGCGCCGCAAATCGTCGCCCTGGCTGATGGCTATGACTACGTCTTCGGCCCGTCTACGACGTTTGGCAAGGACCTGATGCCGCGGGTTGCGGCCATGCTCGGCGTCAACCAGATCAGCGACATCATGAGCGTCGAGGGCAGCCACACGTTCAAGCGGCCGGTCTACGCCGGCAACGCGATCGTGACTGTCAATGCACCCGAGGGACACACGGTGGTCGCCACGGTGCGCACGGCGTCCTACCGCGCTGTCGGCAGCGACAATGCCGCGCCCGTCGAAGCCGTCGACCCGGGCGTCGAACTGCCGACGCACACGCGATTCGTGGAGCTACAGACCGGCCAGTCGGACCGACCCGACCTGCAGACGGCGGCACGCGTCGTTTCGGGCGGCCGCGCACTGGGCAGTTCCGAAAGCTTCGACATCATCTACGCGCTGGCCGACAAGCTCGCTGCCGGCGTCGGTGCCTCTCGCGCGGCGGTGGACGCCGGCTACGTGCCGAACGATATGCAGGTCGGACAGACCGGCAAGATCATCGCGCCGGACCTGTACCTCGCGATCGGTATTTCAGGGGCGATCCAGCACCTGACGGGTATCAAGGACGCCGGCACGATCGTCGCGATCAACAAAGACGAAGAGGCACCGATATTCGAGGTGGCCGATATCGGCCTCGTCGCAGATCTTTTCGACGCCGTGCCGGAGTTGACCGAAGCCCTCGACTAGAAGCCCAGGACCTAGAGGCTTGCGAGTATCGACTCGGCCTTGCTGACCTCGAACTGGCCGGGCGCTTCGACGGCCACGTGCGTCGCCACACCGTCATCGACGATGATCGCGAAGCGCTGGCCGCGCATACCCATACCGAAGCCGGTGCCGTCCATCTCGAGGCCGAGTGTTTTGGCGTAGTCGCCGTTGCCGTCCGCGAGCATGACGACATTGTCGCCTACGCCACGATCCTTGCCCCAGGCGTCCATGACAAAGACGTCGTTGACGGCCATGCAGGCGATCGTGTCGACGCCCTT
>JASJBG010000146.1 GCA_030066625.1 Woeseiaceae bacterium | reverse complement strand
TGATTGTCGTTGTCAATCCGTTAGGATCGGTCATCGAAGTCGGGCGGCCGGCGCCGTCGTAGGCATCGAATGTCGTCGCGTGTCCTACTGCATTGGTGATTTTCTTGAGCTGACCGCACTCGCTGCCGGTCGCGCAGTCGTAGTACTCGAGCGTCGTCACGTCGGTCACGTCCGTACGTGGACCGTCGATCGTCAGCGGCTGACCGTCGGCGTTGTACGTCAACGCCCAGGCTCGAGATAGCGAGCCGCTGGAAACGGTGAGCGACGTCAGATTGCCGTCGATGTCGTAAACGTAGTCCGTGACGTTCTTCGGTGTCGTCACCTGAGTCGGAATGCGATCGTTCGCAGCCCACTGAATCGTCGTCACGCGCGCGTCGGACGTGCCGTACGCCTCGGTCAGAGTCTCCACGAGGCCGCGGTTGTTGCGGGCGAGCTTGGTGACGACATTGTTCCAGTCGGTGCGCTCCGAGAGATAACCGTTCGCGTCGTAGCTCGCGCTCTTGGTGGAACCGCCCGGGCAGTCGCCGCAGACATCGCCGGATACAGTCGTGACGCGCTGACGGCCCTGCTCAACGCCGAAATCGAATGTCCTCGAGGCTCCGTCGCCGCGAGTCAGCGTCGTGGTACCGTCCGAGTTGTAGGCGAATTCGACGCGTTCCTTGCCGCCAGCGTGCTCGGACAGGATTGCCCTGCCTCGTGTGTCGTATGCCCAGTTGGCATACGTCGCACCGTTTTCGTCGACGATGCCGGTCAGATGGCTAGCAAAGCGACTGTCCTCGTACTTGTACTGACGGATGGTCGCATCCGGGTACGTGGTCGAGGTGAGATTGCTCGCCGAGTCGTAGGCGAACGAAATGTCGCCGTCGGGCGTCGTCACCGTGCTGAGGCGGCCGCTCGCGTCGTACGCAAACACGAGTTCGTGGCCAAATTCACCGGTGACCCGGTCGAGCGTCGCCGGGTTGTCATCGCCGCCCTGTGCCGCCGTTAGATCGTATTCGAGCGTCTCGGTCTGCCCGCTGCGATACTCGATCGATATCAGTCGGCCGGATGCATCGAAGGTCTCGCGGGTGTCGTTCTCGTCGGTGAACACCCAGTTGCTGCCGGCCGCCTCCAGCGAAACGCTGCCATCCAACACGCTTTCCCAGTTGGCGCCGACCAGTTCGAAGCGGTAGACGCGTCCGTCGGGACGCGACACGGTATGCACCGTGGTAGGCCCGGCGAAACCGGTCCATCCGCCTGACGCCCGCACCGGCATGTAGGCGACGGTATCGCCGCCCGACGTGATCTTGCACACGTCTCCGCCCGCAAACGTCGCCGTCGTAGATGACAGCTCCCCTTTCCACACGTTCGCCTTGACGTCATCCCACCCCTGGCTGCAGGCGTCGGACGGCGTCTGGTAGGAACGTGACATACTCGCCAGCACCATGAAGCGCCCGGTCGGGTACTTATCCGGTTCTTCGTCCAGCGCGCGCGAGTAGTTGTGCCGCCATCCGGCGCCCAGGTCGCCGGACGACCGATACGAGCCAAGCGAGTTATAGATGCGGACGAAACCAGGTGCCCCTTCCGCGGTCGGCGCAAAGTCGATTTCGCTCTGGCGCTTGTTGCCATCAATGGGGTTACAGGGGTTCGACTCGTTGCAGACGACTTCAGGAGCGGCCTGCGGCTCGACGTAATACTCGTAGGCGGGACAGATGCCGTAGTTGCCCTGGCCGTCGGTGCAAGAATCCGCGTGAAACCTGAAAACGACATCGCAGGGCCAACCATCGAAGTCGCAGCTGACAATCTCAGCTTCGCATTCATTCTGGTCGCAGTACGTAACTTGCCAGGGATCGGTTATTTCCGGGGCAATGGAAACCGTCTGGACAACCGCCTCGCAGCTCGCCGGTCCCGTGCACCAATCAAACGCCGATACTCCACCACCGACATGTGTGTGCCAAAAACCGAAGTCATGCGGGTGAGCTTCGGCACGGTTGGATGTCGCAAGACTCAGGCCCGCGATCAGCAATCCGACAAGCAAGAAGATTCGTGCGTTTCGTGGCAGGCGTGCCCGGACTCCGTTCATTATCGCTCCCGATCTTTTTGTGTGTTCTGGAGCGAACTTTAGGAGCGGATTTCAGCCTGTCAAATATGGTCGGTTTCTCACTGGAACGATTTTTCCAGTCACGAGTTGCGCACATTTGCGCTATTTCGAGCAGATCTAACCCGGTCGGCCAGACATGTTCTCGGTTTTCCTCGGGATTCGGTGTTGTGCGTCGAGTCAGCGCTTTTTCGCCGCGCACGCTTTCGGCATGATTATCGGCTGTCTGCGTGCTCTGGCACTGCGACAAGCTCCAAGACGACAGGCCACTATTGGCACGAAAATTCCAATTTCGGTGGTTGCGCTGGCGCAAAATGCGCACATCTGTCACGCACGTCGACTACGATTTGCGCAAACTGACGGCGCGCCCGCGTACCAGGTCTTCCACCATCCGCGACGCCGCCAGCGCTAGTTGCAAGACCCCAGCGAGTTGATCCACGCCGTCAATAGCCCGATGCCGGCCGTGTCGAGTACCGTCGAGCCGACCGGCGGCATGCCGTGGATGTCGCGGCGGCTCGCGCGTTCGATCACGAGCGAACGGTTCGCCTCGCCGGGTGCGATCAGCAGCGCGTTCGCTACGCCGATGTCACCGAGCAGCGGCGCTTCGTTGCAGGCGTTCGTGTTTGCCAGCGGCGTCGAGTAACGCAGGTCCATCGTCGTCGGTGTCGGCGCGCCCGGCTGGTGGCACTGCGCACAGTTCGTGTGCAGGTAGGCACGCGCTCGGTCGTCGAGCGACGCGCCGCTGTCCGATGGGTCCGCGAGAGCCGGTAGCTGGTCTACCGGTGTCGTTACCGGTGCCGAGTACATCAGCACGTGGTTGATCGTCTCGATCTGGTTGGCCGTGCGACCCGTTGCCGGGTACGTGAACGTCTTGTTGAACTGTGCGTCCTCGGGGCCGAGCGCGAAGCCCGCCGCGCTCGTGTGACATTCGAGGCACTGGCCTTCCGACGGGTAAATCCAGTCCTGGCCGTTGATGTTGACCGTCTTGCCGCCGCGTACCCGCGTCGCCTCGGTCTGCTGTGCATTCCACTCGTACGTGTAGCCGGCCCAGACGCCGTCCGGGTGCCGCATCAGGTGGCGTGTCTCGATCAGGTCGCCGTTCAGGCGGAAGTTCTTGACGATCACCGTGCCGTTCGGGAACTCGTAGTCGCCGTCGACGTCTCGCGTGATCGTCTCGCCGTTCGGCAGGCCGATGTGTCGGTCCTTGACCGCGCCGTCCGACCAGAACGGTGCGTTCAGGTCGTAGGGCAACAGTCCGGCGTACGGTGCCGTGACATCGGTCGGGTCGACGCAGCCCGTGTCCGACAGCAGATCGGGAATCGTATCGGGCGTCGGCGCTCCGGCCGGCTCGATCTTCCTCAGGCGACTGTTGTTGATGTCGGTAAAGTACAGCTCACCGTCCTGGTCGACACCGAACGAGGTCGGTCCGAAGCTTGTATCGATCAGTTCGTCGTTCGTGTAACCACCCTGCCCGTCTGGTTCGACGGCCCAGATGCGACCCGAACCGTAGTCGGCGAACACGTAGCGGCCGCGGAGCTCGGGGATTGCCGAACCGCGATACACGTAGCCACCCGTGATCGAGTTGCCCTGGCCGTGATCGTACTCGGTCACCGGGTCGATGTAGCCCGTCGTGCAGCCGTTCATGTTGAAGTCGTTCGCGCCTTCGCGACAGCGCCAGCCGTAGTTGCCGCCGAGTTCGATGAGATTGACTTCCTCGTAGGCGTTCTGGCCAACGTCCGCGAGCCACAGCTCGCCGGAGTCCGGATCGAAGCTCCAGCGCCACGGGTTGCGCAGTCCCCAGGCATAGATCTCCGGGCAGTTCTGCGTGTTGAAGCCGGGGCCGCAGCGGTTTTCGTTAGAGAACGGGTTGTCGGACGGGATGTCGTACGGCGAGGTCGATACGTCAATGCGCAGCATCGAGCCCAGAAGGTAGCGCGTGTCCTGCGCGCGATTGTTGGGGTCGCCGCCGCTGCCGCCGTCGCCGAGGCCGATGTACAGGTAGCCGTCCGGACCGAAGGCGATGTCGCCACCGTTGTGGTTATTGAAGTCCTGGTCGATCTCGATAATGACTTCTTCCGTCGTACCGGCGCCCGGCGTCGTGACGTTGTCGAGCGTGTAGCGCGAGATCACCGAGCGCATGGCGGGCCCGGTGTGGTCGATCGTGTACGACAGGAAGATCTCGGGCGTCGCCGGGTAGTTCGGGTGGAAGGCCATGCCGAGCAGGCCGCCTTCCGAATTCGTGCGAATGGAGTGATCCACGGTCAGGTCGAGGTACAGGTCCGGCGTCACGGCGTTGTCCGGATCGAAGGTCACGATCTGGCCGGTCTTCTGCAGCACGAACCAGCGCGGGTTCGCGACCGGCTCGAGCAGCATCTTGGTCGGCTGCGGGATGTTCGCCAACCCCGGGAATGCATCGACAACCGTGACCGTCGCATCGATGTTCGGCCTGGCAGGCGCGATGCAGGTCATGTTGTCGGGCCGGGCGTCGAGGCCGAACACGCCGGCGACGACGTCGTCATTAAGAATCGTTCCGGTTGCGGTTGCGTTCGCGAGCGTCGCGTTCGATGGGTTCGACAGCGTCATCGTAAACGTCTCGCCGGACTCGACATCAGAATCGCCGTTCACCGTAACGCTGATCATCTGGTTGGTCGTACCCGCCGGGAAGTCGAGCGTACCGGACGCGGCATCGTAGTCGGTCGCGGCCTCGGCGGTCCCGTCGCTCGTCGCGTAGTCAACGCTGATCGCATTGGCCGACGTGGCACTCAGCACGACCGCGAAATCGATCGTGACGGCACCGGAATCACCCTCGGTGACGGACGAGTCGGCAATCGTGATCGACGGCGAGGCCGGTGGCGGTGGTGGTGGCGGCGGTCCGGGCGGCGGTGGAGAGGCGCCGCCTCCCCCGCCTCCACAGGCTGAAACAAGCGCCGCGGCAGCGCCGAGCGCCGCCAGCGAGCGAAACCGTGTGATGCGCCAAGCGAACGGAATCTGCATGTCTCGCCTCCTCGCGAAACGTGTAGCAGCCTGTGTATCACACAGAGCTCCGGCGCCAAAGCGACCGGTTACAGAATCCGCGATTTGTCGGCTTTTGGCGACGTTCGCTGTCCGTTTGGCGCACAAACCGGTCATTTGGCCGCAGTTTGTGCTGCCTGCCGCATCCGGACCATGCGCCGCTGCCGGCGGACAATACCCCCGCCGCGCCGCTCACTACATTGCGTCCTCCCTACACAGGAGGAAGACGACATGACCCGATCCAAAGTGGTCTACAAGCGCTGCGAGTCCCTGCACGAGACGATCAGGCTCGCGGACGACATCTCGAGCGGCAAGGTCGAGATCCGCCGACTGAACAATGGCGCCTGCCTCGAGGCGGGCGAGCAGCTCGCCAACGCCGCCGGCATCCTTGTGCTCTGTCACGAACAGGCTTGCCGGGAAAGCCAGCCCTATGCGCACGTCGGCATGTACGAGCGATTCGCCGGCTACTACCGCCGGATTGCCGAGAAGGCGCTGATGACCTCGGGTACATTCGCCTCGAAGGCGGCGGCGGCCGGGCATTGCGACGGTATTGAGGCCTCGATCCGCGTGGAGTTCTCGCGCTATGAGGTCGACGCCATCGACCTGTTCGACGCGGCGATGGGCCTCGTGGAACGGATGGATCGCCAGCAGTGCGCAGGCGGCTAAGAGCTCGCCTGCTGCTCGCGGCGCGCCTGTATCTGCCGCTGAACCTCGTTGAACAGGCCATCCCGGAGCCCCAGGATCTTGAACATCTCGACGACCGTGAAAAACGGCGCGGCGAGATTCGCCTGGATTGGATGCTTGACGAGTACCGGCATCGATTTCTCGACGGCGTGGCCGACGAACTGGGCCGCGTAGCCGCCGAAGAAACAGGCCGCCGCGACGATCCACGCCGTGGTCGTCGGCAGCTGGCCGAGGCGAATGGCCAGCAAGGTCATCAGGAACGCGACGACCAGGAACACGATCGCGAACAGCGCGTCCAGCGTCATGTAGAACAGGAAGAAGCCGAGCATGACCACGTGCGCGGCGGTGATCGTCACCCCGGCTATCTCGTATGACGGCCAGGTGAGCGGGATCAACACGCCGAGCATGATCGTCGGGATGCCGATCATGTGCACGAAGATATTGAAAGGATGCTGGTGGGCGGAAGCATAGCCCGTCAGCATGTCCATGAGCTTGTTATCGGTAGTCATGGTCCGGGAGTATACTGAAGGCTCAAATTCCGCGGGAGAACGGAATGACCCTGTTGATCGTCGGCGTCCTGCTGTGGAGCGTCGTGCACCTGTTCCCGGCTATTGCCGCAGGCCCGCGCGAACAGCTCGTCGTGAAGCTCGGCCTTAAGCCCTACAAAGGCCTGTTCGCGCTCGCGATTGTCGTGTCGCTGGTCCTGATCGTGCTGGGCTGGCGCAGCGCCGAGCTCGCACCCGTGTATGCACCGCCCTTCTACGGCAGCCCGATCGTTACCGGGCTCATGGTCGTCTCAATGGTGCTGTTCGCTGCCGCGAGCGCGCCGGGCAACATCAAGCGCCGCATTCGCCACCCGATGCTGACAGGCGCCATGGTCTGGGCCATCGCACATCTGCTCGCCAACGGCGATAACCGCTCGGTCGTATTGTTCGGCGGCTTGGGCGTATGGGCACTGCTGTCGATACTTTTCATCAACCGCCGCGACGGCGCGTGGGAGAACAAACCCGCCGCAGTGGACGTCTCCAAGGACATTATGACAATCGTTGGGGCCATCGTGGTGTTCGCTGTAATCGTTTACTTCCACGAGACGGTATTCGGAGTGTCAGCAATTCCGCGGTTGTCGCCGTAACGTATTGATCCATTCCGGAAATTCGCCCGACGATGAGGGGCGCGTGGGCAAAAACGCGCTAAAGTAGTGACTCGACGTCGGGGGACTCGAATGCAATATGCTTTAGCGCTCATCGCGCTGCTGTTGATCTGGCTCTTTGTCAGACGACGGCAGGCGAAACAACTCGAAGCCGCCTTGAAGGCGGACCGAAGGAAACCCGTTACGAAGAACACGGCCTATCACGCCGTTGCGATACGCGTGAACGGCAGCTGCTGTGAAGCCGCGCGGGAGCTGCAGGGACATCGCTTCCTGTCAAACGAGGCACCGGCGCTGCCGCTGCCTGAATGCACCGCCGCCGACTGCAACTGCCGCTTTGCGCACTACGACGACCGCCGTTCCGGCAAGGACCGGAGGACGCCGTTTGGTACCGGCGGATTCGCGGCCGCGTCCGGCAAGTACGAGACGGAGCGGCGCGAAGGCAAAGACCGGCGCCAGGAGCCTGACGCCGACAGTTATTTTCGCTAGAAGCCGTAGGCCGCGACAGTCTGCTCGTAATCAGCAAGCGCGTACTCGTGCTTCGCGCGCTCGTCGATGAGCACCTCGATCTCGGCCTCGAGCTCGCCCGTCCTTTCGGATAGTTCCTTCAGGTCCGCAAGAATCAGCACGCGGTCCTGGGTCGTCGTCTCTTCGGCGATCAGCGCTGCTTCCTTGTCGCGAATCTTGTCGCGGATGCGACCGAGCTCGCCCTCTTTCGACGCGATGCGGGCATTCGCCGAATTGACGTTCGAACGCAGGCTGTAGAGCTCATGACCGACGCGATAGGCATCGAGAAACTCTTCTTCCATTGCGACGTCGCAGACACCGCGATAGGTGCCGCCGCTGACGCCGAGATTGTAGCCGCGTGACGGCTGGCAGAACTCGACCAGGCCCTCGTCACGACCTTCCTGGTAGGCGCGGAAGTCCGGCGATACACCGTGCTTTGCGCAGGCCTTGCGGTAGTTAGCGAAACGGTCGCTCGTGTAGCCGCGCGAACCGTCTTCGTAGCCGACTGCGTTCCAGTCACTCATGGCGCACTCATCGCCACTCATGCTCGCGCAGCCGCTTGCAACCAGTGCCAGCGCCGCGAGCGCCAGGATCCTAAACTTGCTGTTCATAGCACACCTCTTTCGGGAAGCCTCGCTTCCCGCTCCCGCCCGTACATTTTGCAGTCCGCCGACGCTATCCTTATGTCTGCAAAACCGCCGTGATCGCATTCACAGATAGCGTTTCGGCGCTGAACGGGAGCTGAAAAGCGTGCACTCGGTGGCTTTGGGCGGCGGCAGCTGTGACCTGCATCACAGAGGCATGGCGCCCCCGGGGCTACGCTGGACCATTAGCGGAGGGGCCGGATGGATCTACAGGCAGTCAGCGGAGCGGCGACGGTAGCGATTGCGTGCGCAATCGTGTTCCTGCTCGCGGCACGCTCTTGGCAGCTCTTGAGCCGCGTGCTGTCGGCCCACTCGAGCTTTGCCGACAGCATCATGAGCGAGGCCGCGCAGCGCTTTCGCGATGAGCTGAGCCGCCTGTCGCGCGACCAGTCGACCTACCTCGGCACGGGCCTCGTGTTCGTCGTTATGTACGTCGCCGCAACCGCGTTCAACGGACCGGAGCTTTTCGAAGGCTACCCGGAATGGCAGCTCTACCTGCTGCTCACTACCCTGGTCGCTGCCGCGCTGTTTGCCCTGTATCGCCTGATCAGGACGGTCGTTGCCTGGCGCAGCGTTCGCTTCTGCCGAGATGCCAACATCGCGATCGGCCACGAACTGCAGCGGATCGCCGCGGGCCACGGCCGCGCCTATCACGACGTGCCGACCTCCTACGGTGTCGTCGACCACGTACTTGTCGGCAAAGGCGGCATCTACGCGGTTGCCGTTGTCGCGCGTCGCCATTTGAAGAAAGGCTCGGCGAGCCTGCTCGAGGGTGAGCTGCACTTCTCCAATACCGAAAAGATCATCGAGATCCCGAAACTGACGGTCTCCTCGCGGCGCCTGCGCAAGGATCTGAGCAAGCAGGTCGGGCGCAACCTGCGCGTCCGTACGGTAGTCGCTGTACCGGGCTGGGAGATCGAAGAACAGAGCGACCCGGACTACCTGCTCGTCAACGAGCGCACATTGCCGATGCTCAGGGGCTGGAAAGACCAGCACGACTACCTGATGGACGAGGACGTGCAGGCCCTGCAGGACTACCTGACCAGGCGCTGCAAGCGCAGCGCCAGCTAGGCCGCCTGCAGGGGCTCCAGCCGCTCCGCCATCCGACCGCTGTCGAGCACTTCCTCCAGCTCGTCGGCCAGTTCCTCACAGGCCTTGACCGCCGTCCGCCAGTCGCGCACGCGGCGCTCCGGCGTGTAGTTCTCGAAGTCGTGCCGGTCGGGAATCTTCTCGTTGGGCAGCCGCGCAACGAACGATGCCGACGGGCTGATGAGAATCGTACGATCGATGCTGGCCTGGCTCGGCTGGCGCCACGACAGCGGTTTGTCGAACCAGCCCGGCTTGATGAAGTTGTAGAAGTGCAGGTACAGCGCAAGCCGGTCCTCGCCTGCGTGCGGGAAGTCGAGGTGATAGTCGATGATGCCTCCATCGCGGTACGTCCCTCGCGGCGCGCCCGCGATGTTGCGTACGCCTTCGAGAACCATCGGGATCGAACCCGTCGCGAGGATCGCGTCTTTCATGTTCTCGCTGCTCATCGCGACCTGCCGCATCGGGAAACCCGTCAGTTCGAAGAACGGTGGCCGATCGCGGTCATCGTGAAACAGAACGCGCTCGAAGAACGCACCAAGCGCACGCCGGCTCGCTACGTTGGCCGTCGCCGCCGTCATGAGGCCGGCCGCGAGCGCCGCCGGCTTGTCGATCGAAAGCAGGTTGCGGGCACGGCAGGTCATGACGTGCATACGCAGCACCGGGTTCGACAGCACCTCTTCCACGCCGTCTTCGCCAAACACATAGTCGAGAATCTCGCGCGACTTCGCGGTGATCTCGTGGCGATCCGGTTTCTCGGAGTAGGTTTGTGACAGGTAGGCTTCCTCGAAGCGGTCGATGGCCGCCAGCGGATCCCTCTGCGCGTAACAGGCGAAACGCCACGCGCCGATCGACGTCCCGATGGTGTGCACGGGTCCCTGCAGCTCCGGCAGCAGGCGCCGGGCAACGACGCGATCGAGCTGGCTGAGGACCAGCCACTTCGCGCCACCCGATGCGCCGGCTAACGTGCCGATTCGAGCCGGGTCGAAGCCGTTCTCACGAATTTCACGTAGCGCGGACGGGCCGGCACTGAATACCAGCGAGCCCTGCTTTACGCTGCCCGACTGCATGGCGACCTATTCGAAGGGATGCTGCTTGATGATCGTCTGGTCGCGATCGGGCCCGGTCGAGATGATGTCGACGGGGACGCCCGCGAGTTCCTCGATGCGCGCGAGGTAGGCCTGCGCATTGGCGGGCAGGTCCTCGAAACTGGTCGCGCCGACGGTCGAGGTTTGCCAGCCGGCGTGTTCCTCGTAGATCGGCTCCACTTCGGCAAAGCGGTCGACCAGTACGGGTACCCCGGTGATCGGCTCGCCGTCGATCTGGTAGCCGACGCAGATCTGGATAGCCTCGAAGTCGTCGAGCACGTCGAGCTTCGTGACGCAGAGCCCGGATACGCTGCTGTTGACGATCGAACGCCTCAGCGCCACCGCGTCGAACCAGCCGCAGCGCCGCGGCCGTCCCGTGGTTGCACCGAACTCGTGGCCGACGCGGGCAAGCTGCTCGCCATCGTCATCGAACAGCTCCGTCGGGAACGGTCCCGCGCCGACGCGCGTCGTGTACGCCTTGACGATACCGAGGATGTAGTCGAGGTTGCGCGGACCCACGCCCGTGCCGGTGCTCGCCGCGGCGGCAACCGTATTCGACGAGGTCACGAACGGATAGGTGCCGTGGTCGATATCGAGGAAGGTGCCCTGCGCGCCTTCGAACAGGATGCTCTTGCCGCTCGCGGCAAGCTCATCGAGGATCTGGGTAACGTCGACCGTGATCGGCGCGACCAGCTCGGCAGCCGCGAGCGCCTCATCGAGCGACTGCGCGAAGTCGACCGTGTCCGCGCCGTAGTAATG
>JASJBG010000145.1 GCA_030066625.1 Woeseiaceae bacterium | reverse complement strand
CCGACCTCGAGCCCGCGTCCGATATCGGCAGGATCGCCGCCGAACGAACGATCGCGCGGCTCGGCGCGCGCAAGATACCGACGACCAAAGTACCGGTCGTTCTCTCCGCCGAACTCGCGCGCGGTTTCATCGGCCACGCCATTGGCGCGATCATGGGCGGCGCGCAGTACCGGCGTGCTTCCTTCCTGCTCGGCGCGGCCGGCGAGAAGCTGTTCCCCGAATTCGTCTCGGTCGACGAGCGCCCACACATTCCGAAGGCAATGGGCAGCCGCGCGTACGATGCCGAGGGCGTCGGCACCTGGGACCGGGATATCGTCCGGGACGGTGTGCTGCAGGGCTACGTGCTGTCCAGCTATTCCGCGAGGCGGCTTGGCCTCGAGACGACCGCCGACGCCGGCGGCCCGCAGAACCTGATCGTCTCGAGCAACAGCGGCGGGCTCGAGTCGATCCTGAAAAGCATGGGGACCGGCCTGCTGGTCGAGGAGCTGATCGGCCAGGGTGTCAACGCCGTTACCGGCGATTACTCCCGCGGTGCGGTCGGCCACTGGGTAGAGAACGGCGAGATCGCTTTCCCCGTTCACGAGGTGACCATCGCCGGCAACCTGCGCGAGCTCTATGAGCGCATCGAACTCATCGGTGACGATCGCGACCTGCGCAGCGGCATACGCTGTGGGTCATTGCTGGTCTCCGAGATGATGATCGCCGGCTCCTGACCTACGCGGTCTTCTGCGGCTTGATCGGTGACGCCGCCGGCGCTTCCTGCGCTGCCGCTTCGTCCAGCACCTCTGCGAGCGTGCGATCGCCGATCGTCGTGCTTATCGCGTCGTCGAGTGAACCGCCGATGCTGTCGATGGCGGCGTCCCACTCCGGCAGATGATGCGACCCCGTCTCTCCCTGGCTGCGGACGACGCGAAGGATCTCCTCGAGGCGAATCCGTGAGATGTCGCGGCCCGGCTGCAGCTGCTCGCTCTCCGTCAGGATCAGCAAGCCGGCGTTCTCGAGCTTGACGGCAACGGGAGCGATCGTCACGGACGGAATCTTCAGGCGGTCACCGAGTTCGTTGAACGTTATCGAGTGGTTCGGGTCGCGGAAGGCCTTGCCGACGATGTACATGATGTTGAGCGCCAGGCGCTCGCGCATCGAGTTCGACAGGCGCGGATCGCGACGACCGATGCGAAGGTACGCAGGATTCTGGTGGTAGAAGGCGAGCTGGGCGCCGACCATCAGGATCAGCCAGTTCAGGTAAAGCCAGATCAGAGCCGTAATCGGGATCGCGAAGCTGGCGTAGATTGCCTGGTTGCGCGTGGAGCCGACGATGAAGGCGGCGAAGATCGCGCTCGAGGTGGCCCACATGAAGCCGCCGGCAAGTCCGCCCACGAGTGCCGAGCTCAAACGCACCTTCGTGTTCGGCATGAACATGTACAGGAACGTAAAGACGCCGGCGACAATCGCATACGGCGTTAGTCGGCCGATCGATTCGAACACGGGTCCGACGATTTCGTTGTGCAGCAGCCATTGCACGGCAGTTTCGCTCTGCAGCGTACCCATGATGCTGAGGGCGCTCACCATCGCGACCGGCCCGATCAGCAGGACGAACACGTACTCGGTGAAGCGACGCGCGAAGCTGCGCGGTTTGGACACGTACCAGACGTAGTTGAAGCTCTCCTCGATCTTCTGGACCATCGATACGGCCGTGTAGATGAAGAACAGCAGCGCCAGACCGCCAAGCGCCCTGACGTTCACCTTGTCGACGATGTCCATGATGCCCGTGGTGATCTCGTCGCCCTTGGCGCCCAGGGGTTCGAGGAACCCGTAGAGCTGCGCCTCGAGCTGCTCGTGCACGCCGAAGCCCTTGAGGACGGAGAAGCTGAAAGCGAGGAGGGGCACGATGGACAGCAGCGTGGTGTAGACGAGGCTCATGGCCCGCAGTGTGAGCTGCCCGGAGAAGAAGTCGCGCAGCACAGCGTAGAGGTAACGCAGCGTTGTCGCCGCGGCACGGCCGACGACGCCGTGTTTCTCGATCGCGTCACCCCAGATCAGCGTATCGATCTTCTCGATGGGGTCGAAGTTCATTCACACATTGTACAACGCGCCGGCGCCCGGACGTCTGGATATCCGTCACACCGTTCCGCACAATGCGCGCTCCAGCCTGGAGACCCGATGAATACCGACGGCTACGCGAATCGCATTGTCTGCATGACCGAGGAGACGACGGAGACTCTGTACCTGCTCGGCGAGGAGGACCGGATCGTCGGCATCTCGGGCTTCACGGTGCGGCCGCCGCGCGCGCGCAAGGAGAAGCCGAAGGTCTCGGCATTCACGAGCGCCAAGATCGACAAGATTCTCGCGCTCGAACCGGACCTCGTGCTCGGTTTCTCGGACCTGCAGGCCGACATCGCCGCCCAGCTGATCCGCGCGGGTGTTGCCGTACACGTCTTCAACCACCGCTCGGTCGAAGGCATCTTCGGCATGATCCGCACGCTGGGCGGCCTCATTGGCGAGCAGGAGAAGGCCTCGGCACTGGCCGACGAACTGGCGACCGGCATCGACGGTATCCGCGACGCGGTCAGCCGGTTCGGACTTCGGCCGACGGTCTACTTCGAGGAATGGGACGACCCGCAGATTTCGGGCATCCGCTGGGTCTCCGAACTGATCGGCATCGCCGGCGGCGACGACTGCTTTCCGGAACTCGCCGAACAGTCGTTGGCGACCAACCGCATCATTGCCGACCCGGAGGAGGTCGTTCGACGATCGCCAGACATCATCGTCGGCTCCTGGTGCGGGAAGAAGTTTCGGCCCGAGCGCGTCGCCGAGCGTCCTGGCTGGGATACGATTCCGGCCGTCGCCAGCGGCGCGGTCTACGAAGTGAAGTCGGCGATCATCCTGCAGCCCGGGCCGGCGGCATTGACTGACGGGGTTGCCGAGTTGCACCGCCTGTTCGCGGAGTGGCAATAGGGCGACTCAGGCAGGTGCGCCGGTCAGCCGTTCGAGTGCCTCGCGGTATTTCGCCGCGGTCTGTTCGCGTATGTCCGCGGGCAGCTCCGGGCCGGGCGCAGTCTTGTCCCAGTCGAGCGTATCGAGGTAGTCGCGCACGAACTGCTTGTCGAAGCTCGGCGGGCTGATGCCGGTCCGGTAGCTGGCCTCGGGCCAGAATCTCGACGAGTCGGGTGTCAGCACCTCGTCGATCAGGTACAGCTTGCCTTCCTTGTCGAGGCCGAACTCGAACTTGGTGTCCGCGATGATGATGCCGCGCTCCAGCGCGTGCTCCGCTGCGCGCTCGTAGATGGCGATGGAAACGTCGCGCACGCGCGTGGCGATACGCTCGCCGACGAGATCGATTACGTCCTCGAAGCTGATGTTCTCGTCATGCTCGCCGGTCTCGGCCTTGCTCGCGGGGGTGAACATCGTGTGCGGCAGTTTGGCGGCCTGCTGCAGCCCGGTCGGGAGTTCGATGCCGCTCGTCGACCCGGTCGCCTCGTAGTCGCGCCAACCCGAACCGATCAGGTAGCCGCGCACGACGGCTTCGATCGGCAGCGGCTTCAGGCGACGCACGACGAGCGAGCGCGATTCCAGGCTTGCTGCCAGCGCGTCATCGTCGATAACGTCCGCGACTCGCAGGTCCGTGAGCTGGTTGTCGATCAGGTCGGCCATCATCGCGAACCAGAATCGCGAGATCCGCGTGAGCACGGCGCCTTTGCCGGGAATCGGGTCCGGCAGCACTACGTCGTAGGCGGACAGCCGGTCCGTCGTCACGATCAGCAGGTGGTCGTCATCCACGCTATAGATGTCGCGGACCTTGCCACGTCCGATCAGGGGCAGGCCCGGTACGTGGGACTCGAAGACGACGTCTGGATTGTTCATTCTGGCTGGCCGTTCGCTCAAGAGGCCGGATGATGGCGTCTGCGCGGCGGTGCTGCAAGCCGGCGTCCATAGGCAACTGCGTGTGCAGACGTTAGGATGGCCCCTCGATCCCTTCGACAAGGACGCGCGTTTGTACTGGGGCAAAATCATCGGCACGCTGGCCGGTCTCGCCACGACCAAACCCCTGCTTGCGCTGCTCGGCCTTGCGCTCGGTCACCAGTTCGATCGCGGTTTTGCGTCCCGCTACGAGTCGTTTCGCGAGCAGGCCGACCGGATGGGGCGGGTCGATGATGCGTTTGTGCGCGCGCTGTTTCGTTCGATGGGCCACCTGGCCAAGATCGACGGCCGAGTCACCGAGGACGAGATCCGCGCGGCGCGATCTGTAATGCATCGGCTGGGACTCGGGCCCGCCAAGGTGCGCAACGCCATCAACTGGTTCGATGAGGGCAAGCAGCCGTCGTTCTCACTCGTCAACACGATTCGCGAGTTTCGCCGCGTCAATGCCCGACGCGCCGAGACGCGCACGATGTTCGTGCGCTTCGTTCTCGAGGTATCGCTCGCCAAGAGCCGCTTACATCGCAAGGAACGCGCCGCGATCTGGACGATCTGCTCCGAACTCGAGATTGGCCGCGTGGAGCTCGCGCAGCTCGAAGCAATGATCCGTGCGCAAAAGGGCTTTCGCCAGTCACCGGCCGGCGATGCAGATACTGCGCGGGTGCGCGCCGCCTACCGCGCGCTCGGCGTCGAGCAAACGGCGACCAACGACGAAGTGAAGACGGCCTACCGGCGGCTCATGAACCGGAACCACCCCGATAAGATCGCGGCCAGTAATCCGGATGCGAATACGCTGGCCGAGGCCGAGCGTCGAACTCGCGAAGTACGCTCCGCCTACGAGCTGCTCAAGGCGCGCCGCTCCATTCGCTAGAGGCGGGTGACTCAGGTACATTACCGCCAGTTTCAAAGAAGGACCCGCTCGTGCAGCCGCTGATTGCTCCCTCGATTCTTTCCGCTGACTTCGCGCGTCTCGGCGACGACGTGCAGGCCGTGCTCGATGCCGGCGCGGACGTCGTCCACTTCGACGTGATGGACAATCACTTCGTGCCGAACCTGACGATCGGCCCGATGATCTGTGAGGCGCTGCGCAACTTCGGGATCGAGGCAGCCATCGACGTGCACCTGATGGTCGAGCCCGTCGACCGCATAATCCCGGATTTTGCCAAAGCCGGTGCCAACTACGTGACCTTCCATCCCGAGGCCAGCCGCCACGTGGACCGCACGCTCGCGATGATCCGCGATGAAGGCATGAAGGCGGGCCTCGTGTTCAATCCGGCAACGCCGCTTTCGTGGCTGGATCACGTACTCGACAAGGTCGACATGGTGCTGCTGATGTCGGTCAATCCGGGTTTCGGCGGCCAGAAGTTCATCCCGTCTGCGCTCGACAAGCTCCGCGAGGCGCGCAACATCATCGACAACTCGGGCCTGGAGATTCGCCTGGAGATCGATGGCGGGGTCAAGGTCGATAATATCGGCGAGATCGCCGCCGCAGGCGCCGACACGTTCGTTGCCGGTTCGGCGATATTCGGCAGCGACGACTACGCAGCGACGATCGCGGCGATGCGGTCGGAAATCGAAAAGGCGGGCTAGCCGAAGAGGAGTGCGGCGACGGACTCGCGTCCGCCGCGCTAGCGAACTACCCCGTGTGCTCAGGCCTGCCTAAAGCTTGCGGTTCGGCCGCGCACCGTAGACGACGATGGTCTTGCCGCTCGCCGAGACGAGCCCTTGCTCCTCCAGGACCTTCAGGACGCGACCGGCCATCTCGCGAGAGCAGCCTACGAGCCGTGACAGCTCCTGGCGGCTGACCTTGATCTGCATGCCGTCCGGATGCGTCATCGCATCGGGTTCGTTGCAGAGGTCCATGATCGCGTGTGCGACACGCCCGGTGACGTCGACGAACGCCAGGTCGCCGAGCTTGCGGTTGGTGCGGTCGAGACGCGTCGCCAGCTGCGTTGCCAGTTCGAACACAAGCCCCGGGCTTTCGCTCGCGATCTGCCGGAAGCGCGGGTAGGTCATCTCCGCAATCTCGCACTCGGTGCGAGTGCGGACCCAGGCACTGCGTGTCGGCTGCTCATAGAACAGCCCCATTTCCCCGAAAAATTGCCCCTTGTTGAGATAGGCCAGAACCATCTCGTTGCCGTCTTCGTCCTCGATCATGACTTCGACCGAACCGTCGACGATGTAATACAGCACGTCGGGCAGGTCGCCGGCGTGAATCATCACGGTTTTGGACGGTACGGTGCGGACCCGGCAGTAGCTCAGGAAGCGATTGATCGCCGGTACATCGCTCAGGGTCTTTGCATTGGTTTGCATGGATTGATCCCTCATCGCTCAAGCGTCACCCTTTTAAACCTTTTCGCGAAGAAGGGCAAGCTAATGCCTTGTTTTCGCTATCAAACCCGGTAGGCCGTCGTCGTCATGACCCGGGCGGTGAGTTTCATGAGCCGCTTCACGGGCACGGGCAGCTCCGCTGCACCCGCCGCGACGGCGTTTTCGCCGTGCTCGGCCTCCTCATCGCGCATCGTCGTGACGATGGCGCGGCTCTTCGCATCCTGTTCCGGCAGCCCCTCGAGGTGGCTGTCCAGGTGATCCACGACCTGGCGCTCGGTTTCGGCAATGAAGCCAAGGCTCCACTTGTCGCCGAGCAGACCGGACGCTGCGCCGATGGCGAACGCACCCGCGTACCACACGGGGCTCAGTCGGCTCGGTGACTCGCCCAGTTCGTTGATGCGCTGTTCGCACCACGCAAGGTGATCGAACTCTTCCTTCGCGGCTTCGCGCATCTGCTCCTCGATGCCCGTGTCGCGCGCGACGACGGCGTGCCCCTGGTAGAGGGCCTGCGCCGCGACTTCGCCGGCGTGATTGACACGCATGAGGCCGGCCGCGTGTTGGCGTTCGGCCGCGTCCAGGCTGGCCTCATCGATATCCTTCGCGGGATTCGGCCGTGGCGATTGCCCGGCCGGTGCCGCTACGGTTCGGAGCGCGTTGTCGAGGCCCGCAATCAGGCGATCCAGCGGGGTCAGCTGTCGTGTCTGCACGCTGACATTATACGCTCGCGCCGGCTTACCACGTGGCAAAAAGTCGCTGCTGTAATCGTCGCGCGGGTATACTGCGCCGCCGCTCGCTGACCGGAACAAGAAACAAGGAGAAAGGGATGACGATTCGCGAACGCTGGTTGCTGCTGCTCATGTTGGGGCTTGCGCTACCTGTGCAGGCGCAGCAGGAAGAAGAAGAGGAAGATCCGCTGACCGGTACGGTGAAGCTGGGCTACCTGGCGACGACCGGCAATACCGAGACCTCGAGTCTCAACGCCGGTTTCGAGGCCGTTTACACGGTCAAGCGCTGGGAGCACGAGGCAACCGCGAATGCGGTGAATGCCTCGGAAAACGAGCAGACGACCGCCGAGGCCTACGAAGCAGGCTGGACCAGCCGCTGGTCGCTGACCGAGAAGGACCTGCTGTTCGGGCGCCTCAACTGGCGCAAGGACCGTTTCGGCGGCTTCGATACGCAGTTCTCGCAGACCGTCGGCTACGGGCGGCGGGTCCTCGACAACGATCGCCACAAGCTGCGGCTCGAAGCAGGCGTTGGTGCGCGGCAGTCGGAGGACCAGCTCGGGGTCACGACCGACGAAACGATCCTGAGCGGTGGGCTCGACTACACCTTCAGCTTCAGCGAGACGTCCTCCCTCAGGCAGACGATCAAGCTCGAGGCCGGTAATGACAACACCTTCACCGAATCGGTAACCGCGCTGTCGGCGCGGCTCATTGGCCGGCTCGCGATGACGCTCTCGTACACCTACCGCAACAACTCGGACGTGCCAGTGGGTTCGACGAACAGCGACACCCGCACCGCCATCGCGCTGGAGTATGCGTTCTAAGCGCCTGAAAAAGCTTGCGATTTCGCGGCGGCGCCCGGGCACGCCAGGCACAAAAAAAGCCGCCAAATCGTTTGCATTGGGCCGGGTGCTACAGTAGAATTTCGCGCCTTTCGGCCGTCCGGCAGGGTTTTTCCTGCGCGGGCGCTAACTCCATTACTGGAAACAAGACCATGAAGACGTTTTCTGCGAAGCCGGCAGAAGTCCGGCGCGACTGGTACGTCGTCGATGCGACGGGCAAGACGCTCGGCCGCCTGTCGACCGAGATCGCGCGCCGCCTGCGCGGCAAGCACAAGCCCGAGTACACGCCGCACGTAGACACGGGCGACTACATCGTTGTCGTCAACGCCGAGAAAGTGCGTGTGACCGGCAACAAGCTCAAGGACAAGATGTACCACCGGCACACGGGCTACATCGGCAACCTGAAGTCGATCTCGCTCGACAAGCTCCTGGACAAGGCTCCGGAGCGCGCCATCGAGCATGCGGTCAAGGGCATGCTGCCGCGCGGACCGCTCGGTCGCCAGATGCTGAAGAAGCTGCGCGTCTTCGCCGGTCCCGAACACACCCATGCTGCACAGCAGCCGATTCCGCTCGACGTCAACGCGTAAGAGCACCGAGGCATAACGATGAGTGACACTTTTTACGGTACCGGCCGACGCAAGACGTCCACGGCACGGGTATTCCTGAAAGCGGGCGGCGGTGATATCACCGTCAACGATCGTCCGCTCGACGTATTCTTCGGCCGCAAGACGGCGCAGATGATCGTTCGCCAGCCCCTCGAACTGACCAACACGGTCGGTCAGTTCGACGTCAACGTGACGGTCAAGGGCGGCGGCACGACCGGCCAGGCCGGCGCCATCCGCCACGGCCTGACGCGCGCTCTGATGCAGTACGACGAGTCACTGCGTTCGTCGCTCCGCAAGGCTGGCTTCGTCACGCGCGACGCCCGCGAGGTCGAGCGCAAGAAAGTCGGCCTCCGCAAGGCCCGCCGCGCAACGCAGTACTCGAAGCGCTAAAGCCTTCGGATCCCTTTTGGGGGATCGTCTAGTGGTAGGACTACGGACTCTGACTCCGTCAACGGGGGTTCGAATCCCTCTCCCCCAGCCAAAAGAAACGGGGCCCCATCGGGGCCCCGTTTTTTTTGGCTGGGGGAGAGGATCCAGATTCGAACCCCTGGTTCGATCCGAGCGCTGCGAAGCAGCGCGACCAGCGCGCAAACGACCAAGTCCTGAGGCGTTGCGACAAGAGACACCGCAGCGTGCGGACGACAATGTGGCCACGTAAACGGACGGAGGGCCACAACATGTACGACTGGATCTTGGGAACGAACCCGGGCGTCTGGCTGGCGCTCGCAAGCATGCTCGTTGCGCTGGTCCTGTTCATTGCGCTCACCGTCGAGCTGGCGCGTGAGCGCGCCGAGGAACGCAAGTTCAGGCGCGCATCTCCCGAACGCCCGAATCGCTCGCGATCAACAGGATGTCCGCGGGACGGCGGGCGAACAGCCCGACGGTGACGACGCCGGGAATCCGGTTCAACCGGTCCTCGAGTTCGACCGGGTTGGTGATCTGCAGGCCCTGCACGTCGAGGATGTGATTGCCGTTGTCGGTGATGAACCCCTCGCGCCAGACCGGCTGTGCACGCAGCTTCAGGAGCTGCCGCGAGACGAATTCCTGGGCCATTGGCAGGACTTCGATCGGCAACGGAAACGTCCCGAGCATACCGACCAGCTTCGAATCGTCGACGATGCAGACGAAGCGTCGCGACGCGCCGGCGAGTACTTTCTCGCGCGTCAGCGCACCGCCGCCGCCCTTGATCAGGTGCAGACGCTTGGTCGACTCGTCAGCGCCGTCTATGTACACATCGAGGTCCCCCGCCTCGTTCAGCGTCATTACTTCGAATCCCTGATCCTCGAGCAGCTTCGTCGATGCTTTGGAGCTCGACACGACCTTGTCGATTCGCTCACGAACCGTGGGCAGCAGCTCGATCAGGCAGTTCACGGTTGAGCCGGTGCCGACGCCGAGCGCGGTACCGGGCTGGATGAATTCTAGGGAGGCTTTGGCCGCGTTGTGCTTTTTCTCGGTGGCGTCCATTCGTTGGCAGCCCTGTCATTTCGAACGGGCCGCAGCTTAGCTGATCGGGCTCCGTGGGGCCATGTCACAGGTCACTTTTTTCGCCCGCCAGGTTTGAATCCCCGAAACGAAAAGTGCCCGCAATTGCGGGCACTTTTGCTTGGCTGGAAGGAGGTCGCCCCGCTTCCTGCGGTCAGAAGTCAGCGCTTCTTGCGGGTGGTTTTCCGCTTCGAGGCTTTCTTCTTCGTCTTGCGCTTGGCGACCTTCTTTTTCGCCTTTTTCTTGGCTTTCTTCTTGGTCTTGCGCTTGGCTACCTTCTTTTTGGCCTTTTTCTTGGCCTTCTTTTTAGCCTTTTTCTTCGTCTTGCGCTTGGCTACTTTCTTTTTGGCCTTTTTCTTGGCCTTCTTTTTAGCCTTCTTCTTGGTCTTGCGCTTGGCGACTTTTTTCTTCGCCTTCTTCTTGGCCTTCTTCTTAGTTACTTTTTTCTTCTTCTTCTTGGCGACTTTCTTTTTGGCCTTCTTCCGTGCGGCCGGCTTCTTCCTTGCGACGCGTTTCTTCGCGACCTTCTTCCTAGTTACTTTGCGCTTCTTCGCGACTTTGCGCTTAGAAGCTTTTTTACGAGACTTCTTTTTGGTAGCCATGCTTAATCTCCGTGTCGGGTACCCGGGGCTGAGTATATACATTAAAAGCAAAAAATCCAGCGAGTTAGGCGCAGTTCGACGAGTGTGACTTCGATCACAAAATGCGCTTTCCTGGGAAAGCAAAACGAGTGATAAAAACTTCTGCTCGTCGTTGTCGAATACGAGACGAGAAAGATGCTTTTCGAATGACGCCGGGCGTCACATGAACGCTGTTTAGTCGCGTTCGGTAAACACGCGATAAAGCGGTATATCCCAAGGATTTGGCCGGATTTCCTC
>JASJBG010000144.1 GCA_030066625.1 Woeseiaceae bacterium | reverse complement strand
CGACGAAATCACCACGGGCGGCATCGACGAAATCACCACGGGCGGCATCGACGAAATCACCACGGGCGGCATCGACGAAATCACCACGGGCGGTCTGGACGAGATCACCACGGGCGGTCTGGACGAGATCACCACGGGCGGTCTGGACGAGATCACCACGGGCGGTCTGGACGAAATCACCACAGGCGGCATCGACGAGATTACGACCGGTGGCATTAACGAGATAACCACTGGCGGAATCAACGAGATCACGACCGGTGGCCTCGACGAGATTACGACCGGCGGCCTCGTAGCACTCACGAGTACGGTCATCCACGAAATCACAACCGGTGGTCTGGACGAAATCACCACGGGCGGTCTTGACGAAATTACGACCGGTGGTCTCGACGAAATTACGACGGGTGGTCTCGACGAGATTACGACCGGTGGCATTTATGAGATCACTACGGGTGGTATTGAAGAAATTACCACTGGTGGAATAGACGAGATCACAACTGGTGGAATCGATGAGATAACTACCGGTGGCGGCAATGCGCTTGTTCTCCAAGGCGTAGTTGCAGAGGTGGATACAGCGTCTGGAACAATCTTGGCAGCCGGCCAAGTGGTCATGATTTCTGCATCCGTTCTCGACCATCTAGATGTCGGCGATTACGTGGCTGTCTACGGTTCAGTCGCCGGACCTGGAGTACTGTTCGCTGATCACATTCAGAAGTTCACCGAATATGTCCCGGGCGCCTCGGAAATTGTGGTTGTCGGCATAGCTTCCGATGTGGATAAGTCCAGCGCCACCGCAAAAATCGGGACGCTCGAAGTCGACTACTCGGCAACACTGTCGGAAGGCCGACATCCGACTCCACGCGGATTGGCAGGATTCAAGGGCGTTAGCTATCTTGGACAGACAAAACTGATAGCCGATTAAATAGCTTTGGCCTGGAAGCGCTCTTCGGGCCAATACAAGGACAGGGACGTCCTGACCTAAACAAAAGAAAAGGCCACCGTGTTGGTGGCCTTTTTCTTTGGGCAAAAAAAAGTCGGCGTCCCTGCCGACTTAGTTCTCGTATCAACCTATGAAAGGAGATGCGAGGGTTGGAGGAGCCGCCCCCGAGCGATTAGGGACGACTCGCAAGCAATGTTAGGGACGTTCCCTTTGCGATGATGTGATCATCATCACAAATCCCTTTTGCCCTCACATCAAAGACTTAGCTGTATTAAGTTAACTAGCCCGTGCCCTCTAGCTGACCGCGCAATCCTTCGAGATAGTCCTGCAATTTCTGCTGTTCGATGCGCTGCTTGATCACATCGCGAACACCCTCGAGCGTTGGCGGTTCCGCGTCGCGTGATTCCTCGCGCAGAATGACGTGCCAGCCGAACTGCGTCTGCACGGGTTCCGGCGTGTAGGCACCGTCTTCCATCGCGGCGACAGCGTCAGAGAAAGGCTTCACCATCTGGTTCGGAGAGAACCAGCCGAGATCGCCGCCGTTGGGTCCCGAGGGGCCGGTCGAGTTCTCTTTGGCGAGCTCGATGAAATCCGCGCCTTCGTCGAGCTGCGTGATCAGGTCCACGGCTGCGGCCTGCGACTCGACCAGGATGTGGCGAGCTTTGAACTGCTTGGGCGGTGCTAGCTCGATCTGGCGACCGTACTCCTCGAGGATTTCTTCATCGGTTGCCGTATTGTTGGCAATGAAATCCGTTGCGACGACCTGCGCGAGAATGCCGCGCTTCTGCAGCTCGAGCTGGGCGGCCGTGCGGCCTTCGCTCGCCAGTTCGTCGGCGCGCGGCTGCGTCGACAGCAGGTAGATGTCGGTTAGTTCCTCGATGAGCGAATCGCGCTCTGCGCCAACGACCTGTGCGGCCGGTCGCTGCGATCGCGACTCGATGTATAGCTCGATGACCGAGCTGTCGATGTCGGCGCCGTTGACGGTCAGCACCGTCTCGGCGTTCGCGAAGGTCGAGAGGCTCACGCCAATGGCGATGGCCCCGGCAAGGCCGAAGCCTGGAAGCGTCTTCATGGTTATTTCCTCAGGGGGTGGAAGCGGTATCGTAAACCATCCGACTTCGCGGATGGGCTTGTGGGTTTGTTTACGCCTGGGCCTCGTCAGGTGTCCGGGCGCGAATTTTGAGGGCGTGGATGTCGGTCTCCATCATGTCGCCAAGGGCGTCAAAGACAATTCGGTGGCGGGCGATTCGTGATCGGCCCGAAAACGTATCGGACACGATATACACGTCGTAGTGCCCCTTGCCTTCCTGTGCACCTGCGTGACCGGCGTGCAAATGGCTTTGATCCTTCACGCGCAAGCTGCTGGGTGCAAGTGCAGCCTTGAGCAGGCCCTCTATCCGTGCAACTCGTTCCGCGCTCATGGCACCACCAGCTTGAAGGGCTTGACCGTCACCTTCTCGTAGACCCCGGCCTCGATGTACGGGTCCGCGTCGACCCATTCCTTCGCCGCTTCGAGCGACGGGAAATCGATGACCAGGAGGCTGCCCGTGAAGCCGGCATCGCCCGGATCCTCGCTGTCGATGGCCGGGTGCGGACCCCCGATCAGGACCCGGCCTTCATCGAGCAGTGACTGCAGGCGGGCAAGGTGAGCAGGGCGCGCAGCGGCGCGTGCCGCGGCGCTGTCTTCGACGTCCTCGCAGATGACGGCGTACCACATCAGTCGCTCTCCGCGCTCTCGGCCTCTTCGGGATCCTGAAATTTCGAGACGATCCAGAAGGTCTGCGCGATCATGAATACGAACGTAATGCCCATCAGTCCAAAGACTTTGAAGTACGCCCAAAATTCCTGTGAGAAGTTCATCGCGACGTAAATGTTGATGACACCCATCGCCGCGAAAAACGCCACCCAACTCAGGTTGACTGTTTTCCACTCGGCTTTGGTGAGCTGGTCGGTCGGCAGGTCCGCTGCCATATCGAAGAACCGGCGTACGAGCGGTCGGTCGCCGATCCAGGTGCTGCCGAGGAATGCGAGGCCTACGACCCAGTAAAACGCGGTCGGCTTCCAGAAAAGGAAGTTCAGGTCCTTGAAGTAGAAGGTCGCCGCGCCGAACACCAGCAGGAAGATCGTCGACCACATGTACATCTTGTCGACCTTCCTGGTTTTCAGGTACTTGATCACGAAGCCGATTGGCATCGCCACCATCAGCACACCGAGCGCCATATACATGTCGCGCGAGTACAGGAAGGTACCGAGAAACAGTATCAGCGGCAGGAATTCGAACAGTACGTGCATCGGGTTCCGGGGTCCGGGGTGATCGGGAGGGCGATGATAGCCCGATCGGCCGCAAAAAACCGCTGGAAAAACCGCTTGCGTAGCGTGAATGCTGCCCTACAATCCGCGCGTGGCAAGGCTCATCGAAATCCATCCGACGCACCCGCAGCCGCGGCTCGTCGCCGCTATCGTGCAGGCACTGCGCGCCGGGGCGCTGATCGCGTACCCGACCGACTCCAGTTATGCGCTGGGCTGCCACATCGGCGACAAGCGGGCGATGGACCGCATTCGGCGGATTCGCCGGGCCGACAAGAACCACAACTTCACGCTGGTCTGCAGCGACCTGTCGGAAATCAGCCTCTACGCCCGGGTCGACAACTGGGCCTACCGCCTGCTGAAGGCACATACGCCGGGGCCCTACACGTTCATCCTGCAGGCCACCCGCGAGGTGCCGAAACGCCTGCAGAACCCGAAACGCCGCACTATCGGCATCCGCGTGCCGGATCACCCGCTCGTCAACGCCATGCTCGACACGCTCGGCGAGCCGATCATGAGCTCGACGCTGTCGCTGCCGGGGGACCAGATGCCGCTGACGGATCCGATGGACATCGAGGAGCGGATCGGCCACCAGGTCGACGTGATCATCGATGCGGGCGCGACCGGTATCGAGCCGACCACCGTGGTCGACCTGTCCCACGGCTCCGTCGAGGTGCTTCGCGAGGGGCGGGGCGACGTCAGCGCGATTGCCTGAGTTTGCCGCCGTCCGCGGGCGGATTTGAGCTAGAATGCGCCAAATCCCACGGAATCCACGATGAAGCCAGACCTTAAAGTCCTGACCCCCGACGACGCCCCAAAACCGCCCCAGGACGAGAACCAGACGCCCGCGCAGAGCGAGATGCCTTTCGCGGTCGTCGATGGCGAGCCCGTGACGACGCTGCCGCAGGACCTGTATATCCCGCCGTACGCGCTGCAGGTATTCCTGGAGGCCTTCGAGGGCCCCCTCGACCTGCTGCTGTACCTGATCCGGCGCCAGAACATCGACATTCTCGACATCCCGATTGCCGAGATCACCAAGCAGTACGTGCAGTACATCGAGCTGATGAAGGAGCTGCAGCTCGAGCTGGCCGGCGAATACCTGCTCATGGCCGCGATGCTCGCCGAGATCAAGTCTCGCATGTTGCTGCCGCGGCCGGCGGTCGAGGAGGAGGAAGAGGAAGATCCGCGCGCCGAGCTCGTCCGTCGCCTGCAGGAATACGAGCGCTACAAGAAAGCGGCGCAAGACATCGCCGACCTGCCGCGCCTCGAGCGGGACACCTTCGTGGCATCGGCCGATGCGCCGGAGCGCAAGGTAGTCACCAAGCTGCCGGACGTTACGCTAAAGGAACTGCTGATCGCGTTCCACGATGTGCTGAAGCGGGCCGAGATGTTCTCCAACCTGCACGTCCAGCGTGAGCCGCTGTCGGTTCGCCAGCGCATGTCCGAGATCCTCACCCGGATCAAGGCAAGCACCTTCACCGGTTTCGGCGACCTGTTCGACCCGGAAGAGGGCCGCATGGGCGTTGCCGTTACGTTTATTGCCATCCTCGAGCTCCTCAAGGAGTCAGTCATCGAGGTCGTGCAGTCCGACGAGTACGCGCCGCTGCACGTGCGCGCGGCCTCGTCCGTGCGACTCGTCGAGGGCGAGAATGCCGCAGGCCCCGAGGCCTCCTGATTACTGTCCCGGAATCCCATGGACCAGAAAGAAATCAAACACTTCATCGAGGCGGCGCTGCTTGCGGCCGGCCGCCCGCTCAACGCCGATGCGCTCAAGGGCCTGTTTGACGGCCGCTCGGCGCCGGACAAGAGCGAGATCCGCGCCGCCATCAAGGCGCTCAATGAGGACTACGAGGAGCGCGGCATCGTCATCAACGAGGTGGCGTCGGGCTTCCGCATCCAGGTCAAGGCAGCCATGGCCGATCGGCTGCAGAAGCTCTGGGAAGAACGTCCGCCGCGGTATTCGCGGGCGCTGTTCGAAACCCTCGCCCTGGTTGCCTACCGGCAGCCAATCACGCGCGGCGAGATCGAGGAGGTCCGCGGCGTATCGGTCAGCGCCAACATCGTTCGCACCCTGATGGAGCGTGACTGGGTACGTGTCGTCGGCCATCGCGATGTACCGGGGCGACCGGCGATGTTCGGCACCACCAAGGCATTTCTCGACTACTTCGGGCTCAAGAAGCTCGACGACCTGCCGGAACTCTCGGACCTTGCCGACTGGGAGAGCCTGCGCGTGCAGCTCAACCTGCCCGAGGTCGAAGGCACGGGCGAGGTAGCCCCCGACGACGCGGTGCTGGTGCCCGAGATCGGCGTCGAGGCGGCCGCCAACGAGGCGAGCGCCGAGGCGGCCGACGTCGACGAGGCGGAGCCGGATACGGAAGCCGTGGTCGAACCGGCGGTCGCCGAACCTGTCGCCGAGGAGCCTGTCGAGACGAGCCCGGATGCCGGCGTCGAGGAACTGGTGGTCTCCGAGTGGCCGGATCCGGCGCAAGAGGCCGGCGTTGCCACGCTCGACACCCACGATCCGCACGACGACCAGGACGCGAAGGCCAGCGGGTAGCTGAGTCCCTTGGCCGGGGAATCGAAAGCCGAGCGGGTCCAGAAGGTCCTCGCTGCAGCCGGGCACGGCTCGCGCCGGGAGGTCGAGCGCTGGATTCGCGAGGGCCGGCTGAAGATTGACGGCCGCGTTGCCGTGCTGGGCGATACGATCGAAGGCCACGAGCAGGTCATGCTCGACAAGCGGCGATTGGCACTGCCCGCCGCAAAACAGGCTCACCGCCATCTCATCTACCACAAGCCCGCCGGCGAGGTGACGAGCCGCCGTGACCCCGAAGGTCGGCCGGTTGTCTTCGATGCGCTGCCGAGGCTGACCGGTGCCCGCTGGATCACTGTTGGCCGCCTGGACATCGCAACGACCGGATTGCTCATTTTCACGACCGACGGCGAACTCGCCAATGCGCTCATGCATCCCTCCGGCGAGCTGGTCCGGCGCTATGCGGTCCGGGTTCACGGCAATCCGTCGGACGCGGAAATCGAGCGCCTGAAGCGCGGTGTCGAGCTCGAGGACGGCCCAGCCGCCTTCGAGACGATTCAGGCAACGGGTGGCGAGGGCAGCAACCGCTGGTTCGAGGTGACCCTGCGAGAGGGCCGCAACCGCGAGGTCCGGCGTCTCTGGGAGGCCGTGGGCTACGAGGTGAGTCGACTCATCCGGACCGCGTACGGGCCCATTGAGCTGCCGCGGGGCTTGAAGCGCGGCCGTACGGCCGAGCCGACGCCTGGGCAGGTCAGGCAGCTCTACCAGGCGGCGGGGCTACCGCCGCCACGCACGATTGCGCCAAGAAAGAAAGTGTTTAAAAACAGAAGGAAACGTTAGTTTCCTCTAGTTAATTCTCATTGAGCGTCGAAGCTCTCGCCGGTCACGCCCTTGCTGTCGGGGCCCAGCAGGTACAGGTAGGCCGGGAGGATTTCCTCGGGCGTCTTGAGCAGGTTGCGATCCTCGGCCGGGTAGGCCTCCAGCCGCATCTTCGTGCGCGTCGCACCCGGGTTCACGCAGTTCGAGCGCAGCTTGCGCTCGCGGTGTTCGTCGGCCAGCACCTGCGACAGGCCCTCGGTCGCGAACTTGGAGACCGCGTACGCACCCCAGAACGCCTTGCCGGTGCGGCCGACACCGCTGCTCGTGAAGATCACGCTCGGGTCATCGGACTGCTCGAGCATCGGCAGCAGCACCTGGGTGAGTGCGAATGCCGTGGTCACGTTGACGTGCATGACCTGCTGCCAGAGCGCCGCGTCATACTGCTCGATGGACCAGCGTTCACCGAGGATCGACGCGTTGTGAACGAGACCGTCGAGGCGGCCGAACTCTTCCGCAAGGCTCTCGGCCAGCGACGTGTAGGCCGTGGCATCGGCGGTCGCGAGGTCCATCACGGCGATCGACGGGCGCGGCGCGCCTTCGATGGCCTCGACCTCGTCGTACACCTTCTCGAGCTTGGCCACGTTGCGGCCGTGCAGGATGACCTGTGCGCCGAGTTCGGCGCACTTCAGCGCGAGCGCGCGGCCGATGCCGTCGCTTGCGCCGGTGATCAACAGGATTCGGTCGCGCAGCAGCTCAGGCGGCGCGCTGTAGGTTCTCGGGTCCATTCGTTACTGCAGCAGCTTGTCGTCGTCTTCGGCGGCGCTTTCTATCATTGTCCGCGGTACCGGGTCCAGCGTCTCCAGGCGTTCGATCTCGCGTTTCTCATGCACGCCCAGCTCAACGAACTTGCGGGCGCCCGGCAGTACGCTGCGTTCGAGCGAGCCCACCGCCTTGTTATAGGTCTCTACGCTGCTCGCGAGCTGTCGGCCCATGCGGCTCATGTGGCCGACGTAGGTGGACAGGCGGCCGTGCAGGTCCTCGGCCAGCTTGCGGATCTCGCGCGCGTTCTCGGCGAGCGTGAGCTGACGCCAGCCGTACGCGACGGCCTTGAGCAGCGCCACGAAGCTCGTCGGCGTCGCGAGGATAATCTGCTTGGACAGCGCGTACTCGATCAGGTCCGGCTCCTCGTTGAGCGCTGCACTCAGGAACTGGTCGCCCGGGATGAACAGGATGACGAACTCCGGGCTCTCGTCGAACTGGTCCCAGTAGGCCTTCGAGGCCAGCATGCGGATGTGGGCGCGGACGTTTTTCGCGTGCCGTTCGAGCCCGAGCTGCCGCTGCGCGTCGTCCTGGGCCTCCACGGCCTCGAGGTAGGCATCGAGCGGTGTTTTCACGTCGACGACCAGCTCGCGCTGGTCGGGCATGCGCACGATCAGGTCGGGGCGAATGATCTGGCCTTCGCCGGTCATGTGCACCTGCTCCTGGAAATCGCAGTGTTCGACCATTCCGGCGAGCTCGACGAGCCGCCGCAGCGTGATCTCGCCCCAGCGGCCGCGCACTTCGGGCCGGCGCAGGGCACTTACCAGGTTCTGGGTTTCCTGGCGGAGCTCGGTCTGACTCGCGCGCATGGCTTCGAGCTGCTCGCGAATACCACCGTAGGCCTCGCTGCGCGAGCGTTCCAGCGCATCGATCTGGCGCTTGGAGGCATCCAGCGCTTCGCGAATAGGTTTGACGAGGTTCTCGACCGCCTGCTCGCGCTTGCCGAGTTCCTGCTGGGCCTTTTCGTTGTGGACGTTCAGGTGCTGCTCCGCCAGCCGCAGGAAGTTCTCGCTGTTGTGCTTCAGCGATTTACTCGACAGGTCGGAGAAGGTCTGGGTGAGCTGCGCCTCGGCGAGTTCGAACGCGTGCGCGCGCTCCTCGGTGAGCCGTTCCTGGTTCTTGACCAGCGTGTCGAGGTGCTCGACGTCACGCTCCAGCGCAAGCCGCTTGCTGCGCGTGACAAGCCAGGCGGCGAGGGCGCCCAGTGCCAGGCCGACAGCCAATGCCGGCAGACCGACCTCGATGAGAACCGGGTCGAGCGTGATCGAAGCTAAAGACCTCATCAGCTCGAAAGACTAACCGCTTTGAGCACCAATTGCTTGAGTTCGGCGGTGTCGGCGGCTGCGTGGTCCGCGCCCCAGCCTTCAGGGTCGTCGTCGGCGGTGATGTAGCCGTAGAGCGCCGCGATCGTGCGCATGCCCGCGGCGCGGCCCGCCTCGATGTCGCGGGCGGCGTCGCCGACGTACAGCGTCCGTTGCGGGTCGATCGACGCGATTTCGCAGGCGTGCAGCATCGGTGCCGGGTGGGGTTTGCGCTCCGGCAGCGTGTCGCCGCTCACGGTGGCGGCGCTGCGTTCGTGCAGGCCGAGCGCTTCCAGCAGTCGCGATGTATAGCGTTCGGGCTTGTTGGTGACGATTCCCCACGGGCGATCGCCGCCCTCCAGCGCCTCCAGCAGCAGATCCAGGCCGTCGAACAGCGTCGAGTCGACGCAGATGCGCTCGGCGTAGCGCTCGAGGTACTCGACGTGCAGCGGCGAGTTCGGGACGATCTCGCGGTCCGGAAAGGCGATGCTGAGCAGTCCGATCGCACCGTTCGAGACGTTCGAGCGGCCGAACTCGTAACTGACCGGGTCACGGCCGTGGTCGGCCTGCATGAGTTGCAGGACGGCGACCATGTCCGGGGCCGTATCGATCAGCGTACCGTCGAGATCGAACAGTACGGCGTCGAAGTCGGTGAGGCCGGTAGCCAACTACTCAGCTTCCGGGCGCTGGTAGTGCATCAGGTAGTTGACGTCCAGGTTGCCGCCCAGCGAGTAATTGCGGGTGATCGGATTGTAGTGCAGGCCGATGCTCTCGCGGAACTCGAGTCCCGCTGCACGTGCCCACTCGTCCAGTTCGGACGGTTTGATGAGCTTCTCGTACTCATGCGTGCCCTTGGGCAGCAGCCTGAGCACGTACTCGGCGCCGACGATCGCGAACAGGAAGGACTTGGGATTGCGGTTGATCGTCGAGAAATACACGTCGCCGCCGGGTTTCACCAGTTCGTGGCAGGAACGGATGACGGCCGACGGGTCCGGCACGTGCTCGAGCATCTCGAGGCAGGTCACGACGTCGAACTTGCCGGGCTTCTCCGCGGCCAGCGCTTCGGCAGTCATCTTGTGATAGCTCACCTCGGCGCCGGACTCGGCCTGGTGCAGCTTCGCGACCGTCAGCGGTCCCTCTGCCATGTCGATGCCCGTCACCGTTGCGCCAGCGCCGGCCATGCCCTCGGTGAGGATGCCGCCGCCGCAGCCGATGTCGACGACGGTCTTGCCGGCCAGGTTCACCGACTGGCGAATCCAGTCGAGGCGCAGCGGGTTGATCTCGTGCAGGGGCCGGAAGTCGCCGTCCGGGTCCCACCAGCGCGAGGCGAGGGAATTGAATTTCGCGACTTCAGCGTCGTCGACGTTTATCGTGTATTCGGTAGCCATTTTCAGGTTGTTTCCTTTGCGAGCCGCGCGCGCCATTCCCCTGCGCGGGCGACTATTCCCTCGATATCTATGTGGGTGAATTCGCCACTCTCAAGGACGTGCCGGCCGCCGACCCAGACATCGCTGACCTGGTCAGCGCGAGCCGTGTAGATCAGCTGCGAGACAGGGTCGTACAGCGGCTGGCTGTGCAGCCTGCTCAGGTCGACGCAGGCGAGGTCGGCCCACTTGCCGGGCGTGATCGAACCGATCGTGGCATCGAGCCCCAGCGCGGCCGCCGAATCCAGCGTTGCCAGGCGCAGTGCCCGTGCGGCACTCAGCGAGCCGGCGTCCCCGGAGCGCGCCTTGGCCAGCAGCGCCGCGGTTCGCGCCTCGGAGAGCATGTCCAGCGTGTTATTGCTAGCGGCGCCGTCCGTGCCGATGCCGACATTGACACCCGCGGACAGGTAGTCGGCCACCGGCGCAATTCCGCTCGCGAGCTTCAGGTTCGACTTCGGGCAGTGCGCAATCGCGGCGCCGACGTCGGCCATCCGTTCCACTTCGGCCTCGAGCATGTGGACGGCGTGCACGGCCAGCAGGGACGAGTTCACGAGGCCGAGATCGTCGAGCCGCTCAAACGGGCGCCGGCCCGTCTCGCGGACCGCATTCTCGACCTCCGTCGCGGTCTCGTGCAGGTGGATCTGGACCCGGATGTCGAGCTGGTCTGCCATGACCCGGAGTTCCGTG
>JASJBG010000143.1 GCA_030066625.1 Woeseiaceae bacterium | reverse complement strand
TGCGGTGGCGGCGCTCGCGGTCGGGATCATCGATCCGGGCTACGGTTTCCACGCTCGCGATGTACTCGTCGGGAAACCCATGCAGGCGGCAACCCACGAGGACGAGTTCGTGGTACCAGCAGTAGGGGTCGAGCTCGTCGGCGATGTGCGTTTCGGTCGCTACGTAGGTGAAACACTCGCCGAAGCCCGGAACATCGATTAGCGTCGATTCATAGCCGATGCCGGCATGTTCATGCCGGTCGAGCAGGGGCTTTTCGTGGGCGTCGATTGTGTAGATGGCGACGTGCACGCCGTCGCCGGTTTCAAGGATGTTCGCCTTGGCCGAACCGTCCATGCCCTGCTTGTGGAAGTGCAGCGACATGCCGGGCAAGCGCTCCGTGCCCGCGAGGCTTGCAGACGGCACCCGGTTTTGCAAACGCACGGGGTGCAGGTTGGAGCCGTAGGCTGCGTAGCGTAACTTGCTCATGAACTCAGCCAAATGAAATCAGGACACCTTTGCCATTGACGGCGGCGTCCTTGAAGAACTTCCTCATCTCGAAGAAGTACGAGGCGGGATAGTCGTAGTTGTGGTCAGGCTCATCGGGCACCCAAATCTCCGGGTAGACTTTCAGCGCCATCATTTCGTCGGGGTCGAAGTTGCCGCGCAGGCGGTCCTTGTCGAAGTCTTCGAGCGCATCGCTGATCTCACGGACCTCGCCGGCGCGGAATGCCCGCGCGGGTCCGTAGCCGACATCAATGTCTCCTACAACTGCGCCCCCGTCCATGATGAAGTTGTGCGGCCACTCGCCGCCTGTAGCCGACTTCGTGAGCAAGTAGTGAATGCCGTTCCAGGACTTGTCGACGTCGAGCGTGCTCAGGTCGCCATCTCCGAGTTCCAGGGTCGGCCAGGGTTTCGGCTCGGGGTCGGGCTCGGGCTTATTCCATCGAAACCGCTCGGCCAGCGAGAACGGGTTCTTTTTGTTGAGTTTCTTGCGTTCCTGCTCGTACGCCTCCGGGAAGTCGGGCGCGACTACCAGCCAGACCAGCGGCGGGTCCGCGAGGATGCGCTCGACGTGCTCGTCGGCGATGGAAATAAATTCGGCGACGATTCCCATGTCATTGTCCTGTCAGCCGGCCGGCCAGAGCCTGTACAGCAAGACGATGGCGGCGGCAAAACCCAGCGCCGCCAGCAGCATCTTGAACAAAAACGATATCACGGTGTTCAAGTTACCGCTGTGCACGGATGCCTTGATTTTCGCGATATCCGTGCTCGGCAAGGGGTCGCGGACGACGTGATCGGGATTGTCGAGAAGCGCGAGCGCATCGTCGAGTTGGTGATCGACAACGACCCACAGTCCGGCGAACGAGTTGGCCCTGTGGAAGGGCTGCAGCAGCTGGTTGGTATGGCGGTTGGAGACGTAGGTCGCGATGCCCTTTGCCTCGAGCGTGGCCGCGCAGGCCTCTGCATCGTCAAGGTGCGGAAACTCGGTGACGAGCTTCATGCGCGAACCTTCCGGGCAGGGTCCATCAAGACCCGTCTCGCCTAGAAGGCGTGATGCAGGCTGAGCTGGATCTGGCCTTTCTCGATCGTGTCGGTGTACTGGTACATGTAGCCGCCCTGCAGCCGCAGGTTGTCGGACAGGCTGTAACCGAGTGCGCCGTAGAATCGATTGCGATCGAAGATCTCCACCGTTCGGCCATCGCCGATGTCCCGCTCGCCGTTGATGAAGATCTCATTGTACAACGACAGGTACCATGCGCCTTTCTTGAGGTCGGTTCGGTTGAACGGCACGTTCATGAACAGCGCGTAGCGATAGCGCGTCCGAAAGTCCTGGTTTTCTACCCACCGCTGCTCGTAGCGGAAGCGGTGCCGCAGGTAGACACGCTCGCCGATCTTCTGCGGCAGCGCGGCCTCCTGGTAGATGCGATCCTCGTCAATGTTGTCGTCACTGTCTCCGAACTCACCCGTGGTGATGTTCGCGTAGCCGAGCGTGAGCACTGCATCGTTCGATTTCGGCCGCCAGGTCAGGCCGCCGCGCAGGAGCAGCTGCTCCAGGTCGCCGCCCAGGTCCCAGTTTCGCCACTGCACGTCACCCTGCAAGCCCCACTGCGAGTCCTCGAAGCGCGTGTCGAAGAAGTACATGTACCAGGCACCGACCTGGTCTTCGTCAACCTGTGCATTCGCGGGATTCGTGAACAGGAACAATAGGCAGAACAGCAGGGGAAATTGGCGCATCGGCAGCGTCGCACTCCGTGGGAAACCGCGAATACTACCGGGACACTGCCACGACTCAAACGATTCTATCGATCGCCCATATCGGTTTTACCGAAGAGCATGCCTGCGCGCCCGGAAACCGCTGGATGTCAGTCTCAGACTGATTGAGCGCGCTATTAATTCGAATTGTCCGAACTCCCGCCAGCCGCTCTAATCTCGTGCTCACCACCTGAAGGAGTCAACTGCTATGAAATTACTTGTAACCAGCACTCTTGCTATATCAGCCTGGATGCTGAGCGCAACGCTGGCGTTCGCGAGCATCAATATTTCCGAGAGCGAAGTTAAGGAGGCCCAGGAGCGCTGGGGTAATGGAATCGTTCGCATCGGCAAGGTTATGGCCGATGGCGGCAACTACGTACAAGAGGCGCACGACCACATCGAAGCCATGTATGACTATGACGATGGCATCGTCCTTTTCAAACCAACGCTGGCAAGCTCCGTTCCTCACCGCCCGACGGTAGGCGGCGCTTTGAGCTACTTTGTTGGCTACAACTCTGCGACCAAGTATCTCGATGGCCTGAGCGGCGACGAGCGTAAGGGATTGAAGATCTTCAAAGAGGATCAGGGCTTCGCCACCAATCCATGGCGCCAGGTTCGCTTTGAGAACCACGACATCGTCTACCACGGCCCAACGGCAGTAGCGATGGGCAACTACTACTTCACCGATAGCGAAGGCCGTGAAACCAAGGTTCACTACACCCTGGGTTTCGTCAAGCGTGGCGACGAAGTGCGTATCTACGTACAGGAGTCGAACCTGCCGTTTAGTCCCGACAGCTAATCCAACGTAAGGTGTGCTTCCTCGAGACCGCACGGATTTGACGGGCGTTGGCGGTACGTGAGAGTTACTTTGCATACTTGCCGGCGCCCAGGAAGTGCAGCGATACGTAGGGCTCATCGCCTACCACCCAGCTGTCGTGCGGTTCCGACGGCACGTAGAACAGGTCACCCGCTTTCATCTCGGTGACGCGGCCGTCGGCAAACGCCGCGGTCGCGCAACCGGATACCACCATCCCGACGTGCTCGACCGTGCAATAGTCTTCGCCGAGCCCCGAACCAACGTCCTCCGACCATTTCCAGCCGGGCTGGTAGGTTGCGCGCCCGATCGTCATGTCGCCCAGCGTAACGGTCTCGAACCTGCCCTTTTCAAAGTGCGTGACTTCGTCGGGTTTGTCGAAGCGCTTGAGAATGACGTCGATCATTGGAACTCCTCGGCTAGTCCGGCGTGAAGTCGACATTCATCGAGATCACGGCCAGCACGATTGAGACGAACACGAGGACAATGATGCCTCGCTCCACGTAAGGCGCAATCGCCTTCGCGATGCGCGTGAACCAGACCTCAGCGTGGCTCGGAGCGAGAATTTCGTCAATGGGTCGCTCGAGGTGATCGGGTGGCGCCTTCCCGGATATCAGCGCGTAGTACACACGCATCTTCGTTGCCAGGAACAGCCAGGACAAAAGGACCACAACGCTCAGGCCGACAATCAGGTAGCCGGCATTCCGCTGGCCGTCGGGTAGCATGGTGAGCCACCCCAGCGCTCGCCACGCAAGTGCTGCGACGTAGAGCACGATGAGAGGGCGGCTGATCCAGCGGTTGACGGCAATGGAGTGCGCGACCAGCACCGGCAGGACGAAATACACAAGGGCAACGACGACGTCGCGAACCGGATCGATCCTGCCGCCCATTTCGAGCTGCGTGATTACGCCGTAGAAGAGCGTGCCCGCAATGCTCAAGATGCAGAGCACCAGGAAGATTCGCAGCGAGACAGGCGGCGTGACGAACGGTGCATTGACGGGCTGGCCGGTCCAGAGTCGAAGATTACCTGCCGGGAATCTGCCCATGTCGCCTCGTAGTTGCGAAGAATATCAACAGCTTATGGAACCGGCGCGAGGCCGGCAATACCATGTTCGCGCTAGACGGCGTTATCTGGTTGAAATCTCTCGCGATATATCCGGTTTGTTGCTCTCAGGATGGCGGGCGCAGCATCAGCCAGTAGCGTTCACCGATCGTCGGCTCCTCGAACGACCCCACTTCGCGGTAGCTAAGCCGTTCGTCATCCGCCACCGGCCATCAGCAACCACGCGTTCGCAATGAAGAAGTATGAGCCGAACGCAATGCCGGCCAACACGGACGCTCGCGGAACCACGACCGACTGATCGCTCTTGCGGTTGAGCCAGATACTGATCGCGATGCCGATCGCCATGTACACGAGGTAGCTCGCTGCGATCATCTTCTTCGGTCCTTCCGCGCCCTCGGACCCGATCCATATCGCGAGCACGAAGAACCAGATGAATTCAATCGTCGAGATTACCGTCGCGATCCCGTCCACCGCGCCCCGGTTTCGGTACAGCAAGAATCCGTCGATGACCTGCAGCAGCCCGATGCAGGCCGAGATGACAACGATCTTGTCCATTCAGGGATTTGCCTTTTCTGTCCGTGTGCGCTCGTTCTCGCGCACCTCCGCGTAAAAGGTCTGGCACACAGGGGAAAGCAGGACGAGTGCCGAGATGACGATGAACAGGCCCAGCGTGGCAACCAGAATCCAGTCGATCATTATTACGTAGAAGCTGTCGCGACTGAGTGCTGCAACGAAGAGCAGAAAGAAGGACAACGGTACGTACCATTGTCCCCAGGATTTGTCGGAGCCGACGATATACGCGCCGACGACCGGTACCACGCCAGCGACAATGGCGCGGAATACGCCGAGGTAATAGACGTGTCTTTCGCCCCTGATCGGGCCGTTGTCGAGGGTGAACACGAGGAAGGTTGCGAACCAGGCGACGTATATGCCGAGGACGACCCAGAGAATGGCCGGCAGCATCTCGCTCGTGTCGGCTTCGAGGTTCGAGCCCCAAAGCGTGAACCGGGTGCGGACCACTCGCTGGTTGGCGAGCATGTCACTGGAGGCGCGGATGCCCGACTTGTCGCGCTTCCACCAACTCATGCATGCCTCCAGGGTTGCTGCTTATCTCTAAATTATGGGGCTTGGTTGAAGAGAATCAATTGTTTAGCGAGTCGTCGTATTCTTCGGCGAGGCTCTTGAGGCCGCGATACGCAGCCACGGCGCTTGCCGGTGCGACGAACGCCGTAACGATTATCGCAGCGAGGTTCGCGAACGAGTCCGACAGGCCGAACAGATTGGCAAGCGCGACCACGACGTCAACGGTGAGAATCGCCATTACCAGACCAAAGGCGACCGCCGACATGCCGCGAAACAGCGGATGCGACAGCCGCTGCAACCAGACCTCAGTCATGGATTCGGGAGCTTTCATGCGACCTGCAGGGAATTTCGCTCAGCTATCATCATCGGGTCGGGTCCTCGCGGTGGCGAATGAATTTGCGGACGTAGTCTTCGAAGGTGGCCCAGCGCATTTCGTTGTCACGATCGGGGGACCAATATCTGAGCGCGTAGTTGCCGGTCGCTTTGTCGAGCGTATCGATGTCGAGGCAATCACAGTCGTAATCGAAGCCGAGGTTAACGATCACAAGGTGGTCCGGAATTCGACGAGTGCGCCGCCTTCGTCGATAGTAGCTGTTGATCCTGATGATGTGGGAGTGCGACTCAAAGTCGGGACCGATGCTTGAGAACCAGCTGCTGAAACTCTTGCTGCCGCATGCAAGCTCGATCCAGAGTTGGGGTAGCTGAATACCGAAGTGTTCATTGATCTTTCGAATGCTGAACTCGGTGGGCTGCGGATGAGGTCCGTGGTACGACGGTACGGCTTCATCGAAGCGCTTTACGAGGCTAGAGGCGTCTGACATCAGTGCGTGCCGAGGCAGCGATGCACCCAGCAATAACGGTGGCGAGCGATACCGACAGCCTAGTTTTATTCGCTCTTGTCGTCCAGACTCAGCGCCAGACCTATTTCATCGTTGGCAGCGGGGTACCAAACGCCCCTGAACTGGAAGGGGCCGATGTTCGGCACGATGTTGGTCGCGCAAAGGTCGTCGATTCGCACCCTCGCTATGGAAAACGTCGCCGCAGTGTCAATCCACCGATCCAATCCTTGCTCAGAAACGATGGCGAAGGCGTCCTCCTCAGAGAAGGCGGTTATCCCGATGCCGGAGGGCAAGGTCGGATCGTCCGGGAACGTGATCCAGAAGGTATCCAGACGGTTGTCGGAGAGCAGGCTTTGTACGGGCATCACTCTGCCGCCAGGATGGGTATCCGGGCCTCGAACGCGTTGCGGCCATCGACAAGCACCTGGTAGGTCCAGTCGCCCGGCGTGTCGCCCGGCTGCGGCCGATAGTAGTAGTAGGTGTAATAGCGTCCGTTTTTCGGGGCGATCGTGTTTCTTACCCGGCCGACAACTTCGCCATTCGGATCGATGATTCGAACCTCGGTGCGGTAGGCGCGAATCCGCATGTTTTGCCAATCGACGTACAGGACGACGCGGTCCTGGTCGATCGATGCCGTATCGATGCGGTCGACGGCTACTCCGTCGGCAACATCCGACGTGAAGTATGCGCTCGCGTTGAAGTTGTCCGCCGTAGCGCTGGCCTGTGTTCCGTACGCCGTAGCCGACAGGAACATGAGAAGTGCGCAAAATCCGAGTCGTCGCATGTCGTTTCTCCCCATTTATTTCGTTGCTTTTCTGTTTTCGTCGAGGGGGTCTTGTTATCGACCTTGGAGCCAGATTACGACCTGAAACGCAGTGCGTGCGCGGGTTCTGACATATGGTGTTATTTGTCGCGCGGCAGAGACGTCTCCTTTTGACGACGTGTCGCCACGCGCCGACGGATCGGCTATTGCACACCAATTATTGGTGAGTGATTGTCGGGAGAAGGCGACAGTTCAAGGCGCAGGCGACCTTGCGAAAAGAAGCCTATACGAAGACGTAGGTCGTTTCTGTTGCGACGTTGGTTGGGCTGTGGTCATCCTGCAGCCACTCGACAAGGCCTTTGACGTCGAAGATCCACTCGATCTCGCCGTCCGCAAATGAGATGAGATACCCGTCGTCCGGCTCACGCCCTTTTTGTGTCTCGAGATAGCTGTAAGCATCCTGAAACAGGTGCGTGCCGTCTGTATCGTCGCGGCCTACGTAGACGTAGGTGTCGATACGAGGGACCGTCAACGCGTCATCATAGAACGCCGCATGAAAATAGGTCCTGCCGACGCCGATCTCTACAGTACGTGGTTGTTGCATGGCTCAGTCGTCGAAGATGCCGGGGTTGTGCTTGAGCCAGATACGTTCCTCGGTCTCTTCGTCCTCACCCATGCCGGCGTCCTCCAGGTCATAGCTGTCGCTGCGTACGCATTCAATGCAGGTATCCAGCATCGTTTCGATCGAGTAGTAGAAGAGGTCGATGCCTTCCATGACGCTGATGACCGGGAACTCGGTGTCCGTCTTGAGATTATGGCCGTCCGCGGGCACGACATACCAGCCGCCATTGAAAGCGGCGAACGGAAACGACGTCGCCAGAAGGATGCGGTCGTATTCCAGGGAATTCTCGATTCCGTAGGATTGCATCATGCTGGCGTATTCGACCTTGGCGGTGGCCAGCGAGCTGAACGACATGTCGCGGAACCAGAACGGAAAATCCTCATTCCAGGCATCCTGTGTCTGGCCGTTCCGCCACTGGTACATCTCGATGATCGGTTCCGGCACCTTTGCCGGGAACCACGCACACGCCTGTTCGATCTGTTCCCGGGCCAGGCCGGGTTGCAGGCTGTCGCGAATGGTCTTCGCGCCCTTTGCCTCGTACGCGGCGAGCAGTGCATTGAGTCGAGCGGCAATCGTATCCATGGCGAGTCTCCAGTTTGAGAGCGCGCACAGCCAAGGACGGCATCGGCCCGATTACAGGGACCGATGTCTCATTCCGAATCGGCAGTCAGGCAGCAACCTCGACGTAGTCGACGCGGCTTGAGGCAGGTGGAACAGGGAGGCTATCTGCTCGCAGACCATCCAGGTGAACCTGAATGGCCTCGCGGATTCGCTCTTCCGTATCCTCGAGCGTCTCGCCGGTTGCGACACAGCCCGGTAAATCCGGAACATACGCCGAGAAATTGTCTCCCGCGGTTTCGATTACGATCGCGTATCGCATCAGACTAACTCTCCTTAAGACCGGCTTGCTTGAGGATACTGTTGAGTGTGCCCTGCGCCAAGTCGTCGGATGGCTTTCCCGCTACGGTCACCCGTCCACTCTTTGTGGGATGCTTGCTGCCACGACGCGTAACTTCGTACCATCCATCCGCCCTGAGCCATCTGAGGACCTCGCGCACCTTCATGCTTCGACTGTGAAGGTGCAGCGTCCTTTGGAGCCATGCGAGAACGCCCAGGCCAGTATCGCCCAGGACCAGAATCGGAATGCCAGCAGCAGGCACACAACCGCGATAATCGACGAAGCGGCTTTGAGCACCGCGGCGAGCCACAACAGCGTGCCCGTCTCCACGCCGTAGACGTTGATGACAAGAAACGATCTTGTTGCGTCCACGGCGAACACCAGCACGAGTACGACGATGAAGATCGACGTTGCCACCCGACCTGCGGTTGATCGAAGGGCGCCACGCAATGATGCAGCCACGCTGGTCGAAGCCTACGTCGTCGGCGACAATGAGAGCGTGACGACGATCGGCAAATGATCGGAGCCGATGTTTGGTCCGGTGCGAAAGCTCGTCACGGTGATGTCGTCGGACACCATGCAGTGATCGATCGGGATCATCGCGAACGGCATGAACAGCGGCCAGGTCGGCTTGATGCCGAAGCCTTGCCGCGCGTTCTGCAGCCCGCTCGTTTCCACCAGCCGGTCGTAGTGATTGGCCCACATCGTAATGTTCAAATCACCGATCAGCATCAAAGGCTCCGGCGTACGGGCCGCGAGTTTGGCTACTGCGTCGAGCTGCAGGTTGCGCGAGCCGTAGTTCGTCTGGCCGATCGGCGGAATCGGGTGCGTGCTGATGATGTTCAGCCGCTGGTCGGCGATGATTGCCCTGGCGACGATCTCCGGAAAGTCGAGCGGGTAGGAGGCGTTGACCGCCGTCACGTCGAGCGGAAACTTGGAATACAGTGCAATGCCGAACGGATCGTCACGCGGTTCAGTGACCTTGTACGGATACGATGAATCGAGGCTGTCGATCTGCTGAATCCAGTCCGGCGTGGCTTCCTGCATGATGAGCAGCTCGGGCTGCGTCTCTTCGACAAACGACAGGAAGCGTTCGGCGTTGCCGTTCGAGGCCAGTACGTTCGACAGCACTACCGTGACGTCGGAGCTGTCAGCCTCTGATCCGTTCGGGAGATACCACGGGACGATGAACCAGCCGTTGAATACCGTGACCGCTATGCCGGCGATGACGTAGCCGCGCCATTTCAAGATTCCGAACGCGACCGTCAGCAGCAGGGAAACGACAAAGTACTGCAGGCGAAAGTGCGAGAAGAGTTCGAGGAAGCGGTGCCACTCGTTGAAGGCCGTGGCGACGGAGAAGGCGATCGTGATGACGAGCGCTGCCTCCATCAGGCCGATGATGGTGGTTTTCCAGCGTGGCTCGCCTACTGACATTCGCTGCAGTTGTCTCGCTTTCTTATGTTAAGTGACTGAAATTCAGTCCGAACTGCATCGTAGAGACGCAGGCGGCCGGTCGCAACGTCGAGCCCCGCGAAGGTCTTCAGCGCCTCGACGGCCATAAGCGTACCAATGACACCAGGCACGGGACCGAGCACGCCATTGCCGGCACAGCTTTCCAGCGTTTCGTCAGCCTCGGTGTACAGGCAGCGATAGCAGGGCGATGTCGAATAGTCGGGCCCGAACACGCAGAGCTGGCCTTCCATGCGGATCGCCGCGCCCGATACGAGCCTTTTGCCGGCGCGCACACAGGCGTCGTTGACGGCGAATCGCGTCGCGAAGTTGTCGGAGCCGTCGAGCACGATGTCCACGTCACTAACGGCAGCATCGAGCGCGTCGCCGGACAGGCGTTTGTCGATGGCGACGACATTGTTCTCGGAATTGAGGGCCGCAAGCCGCTCTGCGGCGACGGCGACTTTGCTCTTGCCGACATCAGCATCGCCGTAGAGCACCTGGCGACCGAGGTTGGTGGCGTCGACCGTATCGAAGTCCGTCATGGCGACGCGTCCGACGCCGGCGGCCACGAGGTACTGGGCCGCCGCGCAGCCGATGCCGCCGACACCGATGAGCAGGACGCTGCCAGCGGCGATGCCGGCCTGGCCCTCCGCGCCCACCGCGTCGAGCGCCAGGTGGCGCGCGTCGCGGCTGAGCAGAGGATTATGGGTCATCAGTCGTCGATCGTGACTTCCACGATCGTCACGTTGTCGACCGGCACGTCCTGGTGGCCACCGCTGTTGCCGGTTGCAACGCCGGCGATCGCGTCGACGACGCTCATACCGTCGGTCACTTCGCCGAAGACGGCGTAGCCGAAGTCGCGGGTGCCGTGGTCGAGCATCCGGTTCGGCTTCAGGTTGATGAAGAACTGGGAG
>JASJBG010000142.1 GCA_030066625.1 Woeseiaceae bacterium | reverse complement strand
CTCGACGAGAACGCCCTCTTCTACCTGCGTTCGCGTGGACTCGACAAGAAGACCGCCCGCCAGGCGCTCATACACGCATTTGCCACGAACGTGGCCAATCACACGCCTATCGAGGAGCTACACGAGCACCTCGCAGACCTCGTCGAGCGCCGTCTCGATGACATCACCAGCGAGGCCGACGAATGAGCCAGCCAAATCCGCAGAGTTCCAGCCCGCTGCTCGACGTCCGCGCGGATTTCCCGGTCCTCGACCAGGACGTCAACGGCAAGCCGCTGGTCTACCTCGACAGCGCCGCGTCAGCGCAGCAGCCGCGACAGGTAATCGACGCCGTAGCCGACTATCACCTCAAGGACCACGCCAATGTCCACCGCGGCGTGCATACGCTGAGCCAGCGCGCAACCGACGCTTTCGAAGGCGCACGCGACAGGATCGTCGAGTTCGTGAACGCGAACAGCCGCAAGGAGATCATCCTGACGGCCGGCACGACCGAATCGATCAACCTCGTCGCGCAGTCGTTCGCGCGGCCCCGGCTGGGCAAGGGCGACAAGATCCTCGTCACGCATCTCGAACACCATTCCAACATGGTCCCGTGGCAGCTCGTCTGCGAGCAGACCGGCGCGGAACTCGTCGTCGCACCGATCGATGACCACGGCCAGCTGATGCTCGACGAACTGCGTGAACTCATGACGCCCGACGTGCTGTTGCTCGCAGTCGGTCACGTCTCCAATGCGCTCGGCACCGTCAATCCTGTGAAGGACATCGTCGGCTGGGCGAAGCAGCAGGACATCACCGTACTCGTTGATGGCGCGCAGGGCGTACCGCACATGGATATCGATGTTCAGGACCTCGGCTGCGACTTCTACGCATTCTCGGGTCACAAGATGTACGGACCGACCGGAACCGGCGTCCTGTATGGCCGCGAGGAACTGCTAGAGGAGATGCCGCCGTGGCAGGGCGGCGGCGACATGATTCTCGAGGTATTCGTGGATCGTTCAGTCTTCAACGAGTTGCCCTACAAGTTCGAGGCCGGAACGCCGAACATCGCGGGCATCGTCGGTCTCGGCGCGGCCGTTGACTACCTGCGCGGCATCGGCCCCGAGCGGGTCGCTGCGCACGAGCACTACCTGCTCGACTACATGACCGAGCAGCTCACCGCGATCGAGGGACTCAAGCCGATCGGAACCGCAGAGCACAAGACCAGCGTCCTGTCGTTCATGCTCGATGACATCCACCCGCACGACATCGGCACGATCCTCGACCACGAAGGCGTAGCCATTCGCACGGGCCATCACTGCGCAATGCCGGTCATGCAGCGTTTCGGGCTGCCGGGTACGGCGCGCGCATCTCTCGGCGTCTACAACTCGACGGACGATGTCGACCGGCTCGCGAACGCGCTATTGACGGCAAAGCGGCTGTTTGCATGAGCAGCGGGCACGTTCAGTCCCTGAGCAGTGACGAACTGCGCGAACTGTATCGCTCGCTCATTCTCGACCATGCGAAAAACCCGCGGCACTTCGGCAAGCTGGATACGGCGACGCACACGTCCGAGGGCATTAATCCTCTGTGCGGCGACAAGCTTAGGCTACAGCTCGAGGTGGACGCGGAGCACAGAATTCGCGACGCCGCATTCGAGGGTACCGGCTGTGCGATATCGGTTGCGTCGGCTTCGCTGCTGACTGAAACGATCATTGGCCTGCACGAAGACGAAGCGCTGGCCTGGTTTGATGACGTCACGTCACACCTGACCGGAACGAGTGACGCCAACGGCCGCGACCTCGGCAAACTGCAAGCGCTCGGGGGCGTACGTGACTTCCCGGCGCGCGTCAAATGCGCCACGCTCGCGTGGCACGCACTCAGATCAGCGATAGAAAACACGGACGAACCCGTGTCGACGGAGTAAGCAAGACCATGTTCGGACACACCAACGAGGCCGTAACCCTTAGCCGCGACGTCAAGGCGATCATCATTCCCGCCGGCGAGGAATTGCTGCTGCGCGAGGGCACAGGGGGATTCATCACGCAGGCACTGGGCGGCAGCTTCACGATCTATGTCGAAGGCAACCTGTTTCGCGTTGCCGGCCAGGACGCCGACGCGCTCGGCAAGGAGCCAACGCCGCCGCCCGAGGTACCCGAAAACCCTTCGGACTCCGACATCGAGGCGGTCGTCTGGCAGCAGCTCAAGACCTGCTATGACCCGGAGATACCGGTCAACATCGTCGACCTTGGACTGATCTATCGCTGCGAGGTCAAACCGCTCGGCAACGGCGAGCGCTCCGTGGATGTCGACATGACGCTCACCGCCCCCGGCTGCGGAATGGGTGATATCCTCGTGGCCGACGCGCAGGAGAAGATCGCTATCGTTCCGACGATCTCGGACGTCAGGGTCCAGCTCGTGTTCGACCCGCCCTGGAACCAGACGATGATGTCCGACGAAGCGCGCCTGCAAACGGGATTGATGTAACGCCTCTTCGATGAAAACGCTGACGATAGTCCGCCACGCCAAGTCCAGCTGGAACGACCCGACGCTCGTCGATCGCCAACGCCCGCTCAACAAGCGCGGCGAACGCGACGCACCGGTCATGGGCCAGCGCATCAACGCCGCCGGCATACGACCGTCGCTAATAATCTCGAGTCCCGCCGTGCGCGCGTGGACCACGGCCAAGGTCGTGGCGCAGCAGCTCGACTACCCGCGTGAATTCCTGCAGGGCGAGGGGGACCTCTACCTCGCCTCGCTCGACACGCTGCTCGATGTTGTCGCGCTGCAGGACCCCGGCTTCAACTCGCTGATGCTGTTCGGCCACAACCCGGGGCTGACCGACTTCGTCAACTACCTCGTGCCCAACCTGACGGACAACCTGCCGACGGCCGGCGTCGTCGCCGTCAACTTCGAGCAGGAAGACTGGCGCCTGTACGATCGCCCGGCAATTGAACTCCTGCTCCACGACTGGCCCAAGAAAACAGCCGACTGAACCGATCGCCCTCGCGCAGGTCGGATGTAGCGATCTCAGCGGAGACGCCTGAATGCCGAACCCAAGCCGCCGCAACCGAGCCGGCCTTTGCACGCTCGCCTTTCTCTTCTTCGGTCTCGAACCGTCCCAGGCGGAGGTCGTCCAAGGCTGGACGATGGACGCCGATCCCGCGCTCGAGGCCGGACTCGAATCGCTGGATGCGGCGATCCGGGACGACGATTACCTGCGAATCAACGCCGTCGTCATCATCCGCGACGGCAAGCTGGCGTGGGAGCGCTACTACAACGGCAGCGACCGCGACACAACGCACAACCCGCGCTCTGTCGGCAAAACCTTCGTCATGCCCGTCCTCGGGCTCGCCATCGACCAGGGGCATATCGGCAGCCTCGATCAGACCCTCGGCGACTTCTACTCGCTCGAGGACTACGACAACTATTCAACGAAGAAAGCCGGCGTCACGTTGCGCCAGCTCGTCTCGATGACCTCCGGCTTCGAGGGTTTCGATTTCGTCCCCGAATCGCCCGGCAATGAAGAGAACATGTACCCGACCCCGGACTGGGTCCGCTGGACGCTGAACCTTCCGATGGCGGAGTCGCGGCAACCCGGCCAGGAATGGCGCTACTTCACGGCCGGCATCGTCGTTGTCGGCGACATCCTGAACCGGCAACTCCCCGGCGGCCTCGAGGCCTATGCCGACAAACACCTGTTCAAACCGCTCGGGATACGCAATTACCAGTGGCAGCACACGCCGCAAGGAGTCGCCAACACGGCCGGCGGCATTCAGCTGACGCCGCTGGGCTTCGCCAAGTTCGGCGAGCTGCACCTGCGCGACGGACGCTGGAACGGAAAGCAGGTATTGCCTGCCGGCTGGGCCGCCCAGGGCATGCAGGCGACGACTGCGACGACGATCGACGGTGAGTCCTACGGCTGGCTGTGGTGGAACAAGAACTACCGGGTCGGGGACTCTGACTGGAACACCGCGTACTGCAGCGGCAACGGCGGCAACAAGATCTTCGTGTTCCCGGAACAGTCGCTCGTCATCGTGGTTACCGCCAGCGCCTACGGCCAGCGCTTTATGCACTCGCAGGTCGACGACATGATGACCCGGCATATCCTGCCGGCCATCGACTCACTCGACGACTAGCACTCCGGTACGTTGACGGCCAGCCCGCCCTGCGAGGTTTCCTTGTAGCTCGACTTCATGTCGAGCCCGGTCTGGCGCATCGTCTCGATCACCTGGTCGAGCGTCACTTTGTGGGTGCCGTCACCGTGCTTCGCCAGCGTCGCCGCATTGATCGCCTTCACGGCGCCCATCGCGTTGCGCTCGATGCACGGGATCTGCACGAGACCACCGATCGGGTCGCAGGTTAAGCCGAGGTTGTGCTCCATGCCGATTTCCGCGGCCTCCTCGATACAGTCGTTGTCGCCGCCGAGCGCCGCTGACAAGCCGCCGGCCGCCATCGAACAGGCAACGCCGACTTCACCCTGGCAGCCCATCTCCGCACCCGAGATCGAGGCCTTGGTCTTGTACAGGATGCCGATTGCACCGGCGACCAGCAGGAACGTGTGGATTCCCTTGCGGTCCGCGCCCGGCACGAAGCTCGTGTAGTACTTGAGCACGGCCGGAATGATACCGGCGGCACCGTTCGTCGGGGATGTGACGATGCGCCCGCCCGACGCATTCTCCTCGTTGACGGCGATGGCGTAGGCGTTCACCCACTCCATCGCATCCAGCGGCGACGGCTCGCCGCGTTCCTCGAGCCTGCGCCTGAGCTTCGCCGCGCGCCGCACCACGGCCATGCTTCCCGGCAAGGTGCCCTCCTGCCGCAGTCCGCGCTCGATGCAGGCGTCCATCGCCTCCCAGAGGGCGTCCAGCCGCGCATCGATTTCGTCCGTGCCCCGCCAGGCCTGCTCATTCCGGTAGACGAGCTCTGCAATTGACAAGCCGTTGCTGCCCGCAACGTCGAGCAGCATCGCGGCACTGTCATACGGAAACGGGGGTTCGCCCTCCTGTGCGGCGACCTCAGGATCCTCGCCGCGCGCGATGAACCCGCCGCCGAGCGAGAAATAGACCTCGTTGGCGAGTTCCGAGCCGGCAGCGTCGAGTGCAACGAATCGCATGCCGTTCGTATGCCGCGGAAGCTCCTCGGCGTAGTCGAAAACGATCTGTGCGGCCGGATCGAAGTCGATCTCGTGTTCCCCGGCAAGCATCAGTCGCTTCGACGACGCGATGTCGGACAACGTGCCAGAGACCGAATCCGGATCGATGGTCTCAGGCTCGAAGCCTGCCAGGCCGAGCACGACCGCGGAGTCAGTGCCGTGTCCCTTGCCGGTCCAGGCGAGTGAACCGTAGAGCGTCACGTTTACGGCCGCGACCGGCTTGCCCGCGAGCGCCGCCGCGAACGCGCGCGCCGCCTTCATCGGCCCGACCGTGTGCGAACTCGACGGCCCGATACCGATCTTGAAAATATCGAAGATGCTGATTGCGGCCATGCGCTAGTCTGAGTCGAGCGACAGCAGGCTCGCGTTACCACCTACCGCGGCGATATTGTTGCTGACCGTGTACTCGGTTGCGAAGCGCGGCAGGTAGTGCGGGCCGCCTGCTTTCGGTCCCGTTCCGGACAGGCCGCGACCACCGAAGGGCTGCACGCCGACGACCGCGCCGATCATGTTGCGGTTGATGTAGATATTGCCCGCGGCAGACACCTCTGCGAGCTTTCGCGCTCGCGAATCGATGCGGCTGTGCAATCCCATTGTCAGTCCATAGCCGGTCGCATTGACGGCCTCGACAATCTTCGCGAGATCTTTCGCCCGGTAGCGATAGACATGCAGTATCGGCCCGAACACCTCACGCTCGAGCTGGTCGATACTGTCGATTTCGATCAGCGTAGGCGCGAAAAACGTCCCGCCCGCCGTTTCCTCGTCCAGCGCCACGCGATGCAGGACTTTCGCCTCCTTCGCCATGCGTTCGACGTGCGCCTCGAGAATGCCGCGCGCCTCCTCGTCGATCGCGGGCCCCACATCGGTCGCCAGCTGCGACGGATCGCCGACCACGAGCTCGTCCATGTGGCCGACCAGCAGTTCGATGACCCGGTCGGCAATATCGTCCTGCACGCACAGGAGTCGCAGTGCCGAGCAGCGCTGGCCCGCGCTGTTGAACGCCGAGTACACAGAGTCGAGAACGACCTGCTCGGGCAGCGCCGAGCTGTCCACGAACATCGCATTCTGGCCACCGGTCTCCGCAATCAGCGTCGCAATCAGCCCGTCCCTGGCGGCGAGCGTCCGGTTGATGAGCTGCGCCGTCTCGGTGGAGCCTGTGAACGCAACGCCGGCGACGCGAGCGTCGGCAACCGCACGGCCGCCAATCGCGGCACCGTCACCCGGCAGGAAGTGCAGGATGTCACCGGGCACGCCGGCCTCGAGCAGCAGCTGCACGGCGCGGAATGCAACCACGGGCGTTTGCTCGGCCGGCTTCGCCAGCACGGCGTTGCCCGCGGCCAGCGCCGCGGCCACCTGGCCCGTGAAGATCGCGAGCGGGAAATTCCACGGGCTAATGCAGACGAAGGTACCGCGGCCGCGCAGTCCCAGCGTATTGCGCTCGCCGGTCGGGCCCGGCAACAGCTTCGGCTCGGCGAACGTGTCGCGCGCCTGGCTCGCGTAATAGCGCAGGAAGTCGACGGCTTCGCGCAGTTCCGCGACGGCGTCGGGTATCGATTTGCCGGCCTCCTCGACGCACAGCGCAAGCAGCTCGGCGGTATTGGATTCGAACAGGTCGGCGGCACGTTCGAGGATGGCGGCGCGCTCCGCAGCGGGCGTTCTGTCCCAGCCCGGCTGTGCTTTAGCCGACGCTTCGATGGCCGCATCGACCTGATCGGGCGTTGCCTGCACGCAGCTGCCAACGACCTTTGATGTATCGGCCGGGTTGTATGACGGTACGGCGTCTCCCTGGCCGGGCTTGCCGGAAACAAGCGGCGTCGCGGCGACGGGCTCGCGCGTGGCGGACTCCATCGACGCGAGCAGGTCCTTGCTGACGGCGCGGTCCGGCAGGTTGATACCCCGCGAATTGGGCCGGCTCGGCGCAAACAGGTCGCGCGGCGACGGAATCTTCGGGTGCGGCAGGTAATCGTGGCTGCGCACCGTTTCGAGCGGGTTGGCGACGATCTCGTGGACGTCAATCGACTCGTCGACAATCCGATTCACGAACGACGTGTTCGCGCCGTTCTCGAGCAGCCGTCGAACGAGGTACGGCAGCAGGTCTTCATGGCTGCCGACCGGCGCATACACCCGGCAGGGCCGGTTCAGCTTGTCCGGGTCGATGACCTCGGCATAGAGCTCCTCGCCCATGCCGTGCAGCCGCTGGAATTCATAGTCGCGGCGCGAGCCAGCGTAGTGCAGCACGCTCGCCAGCGTGTGAGCGTTGTGCGTCGCGAACTGCGGGTACAGCTTGTCGCCGGCCGCGAGCGCGAGACGGGCTGCCGCCAGGTACGACACATCCGTGTGCGCCTTGCGTGTGAACACCGGGTAGCTCTCGAGTCCGAGCTCCTGGGCGTGTTTGACCTCGGTATCCCAGTAGGCGCCCTTGACGAGGCGCACCGGGATTCGGCGGCCCGTCTCGTCAGCGAGCTCGGTCAAAAAGCCGATGACGTCCACGGCGCGGCGCTGGTAGGTCTGCAGGGCGAGACCGAAGCCGTCGTAGCCCTTGAGTCCCAGGCCACGCATGACAGCCGCGAAGATCTGCAGCGAGATTTCCAGCCGGTCCGCCTCCTCGGCATCGACGGTCAGCGCTATGCCCTGCTCTTTCGCATGCTCGGCCAGCGCCTGGACCTGCGGCACGAGCTCCTTCATGACGCGATCGTGCTGCATGAACGAATAACGCGGGTGCAGTGCGGAGAGCTTCACGGAAATGCTGGGCGCCGCGAAGATGTCGTCGGAGTCGCGAGGCGCCGCGCCGATCTTCGTGATGGCTTCGTAATAGGCTTCGAAATAGCGCGCGGCGTCCTTGCCGGTCAGCGCGGCCTCGCCGAGCATGTCATAGGAATAGCGGTAGGCACGGTTGTCCTTCTTCTGCGCGCGGCTGAGCGCCTCCTCGATGGTCCGGCCCATAACGAACTGGTGACCCATGATCCGCATGGCCTGCTTCATCGCGGTGCGCACGACGGGCTCGCCGGCGCGGCTGGCCAGCTTGCCGAGGACCTGCGCCGGGTTATTCCGCGCTTCCTCGTCTAGCTGCAGGAGCTGGCCGGTCAGCATGAGCCCCCACGTGGATGCGTTGACGAACAGCGAGTCGCTCTCGCCAAGATGGTTCTTCCACTCGGCTGACGTGATCTTGTCGGCGATAAGCTTGTCGGCGGTGCCGGCGTCGGGAATCCTGAGCAAGGCCTCGGCCACGCACATGAGCAGGACGCCTTCCTGCGATGACAGGTCGTACTGCTGCAGGAACGCGTCCATACCGCCTTCCTGCGCGGTATTGCGGCGTACGGCGCGCACGAGCTGCGCGGCCGTACCGAGAATTTTCTCACTGGCCGAATCACCCGGATCGGCGATCTCGGCGAGCTCCCTGACAAGGGCTTCCTCGTCAGCGAGGTAACGGTCATTGATGTGCGGGATCGAACTCGGCCGACCGGCCGCCTGGTCGGAAAACTGCATTCGGGAATACCCTCGTTATGGCATGGCTAGCGCAACCGGACTGGTATACTTTGCGGCCTTTCCATTGAGAGGGCAAGACCGTGCCAGCGAGTTTTCTCGAGTCCCTAAACGCCCAGACGGAAGCACTGCACGCCCAGGGTCTGTTCAAGGCCGAGCGCCTGATCGCGGGCCCTCAGCAGGCCGACATCGACGTCCGCACGAACGGCAGCACGTCGCACGTATTGAACCTCTGCGCCAACAACTACCTCGGCCTCGCCAATCACCCGAAGGTCGTTGAAGCAGCGCATAAGGCGCTGGACCAGTTCGGCTTCGGCGTAGCCTCGGTCCGTTTCATCTGCGGTACGCAGACGATCCACAAGGACCTCGAGGCACGCATCAGCGACTACCTGGGCACCGAGGACACGATCCTCTACCCGTCCTGCTTCGATGCCAACGGCGGCCTGTTCGAGACGCTGCTCGGCCCCGAGGACGCGGTCATCAGCGATGCCCTCAACCATGCGAGCATCATCGATGGCATCCGGCTCTGCAAAGCGCAGCGTTTCCGCTACAAGAACAACGACATGGACGATCTCGGCGCCCAGCTCGAAGCGGCGGGCGACGCCAAACATAAGCTCATCGTCACCGACGGCGTGTTCTCGATGGACGGCACGATCGCCGACCTCGAAGGCATCTGCGAGCTAGCCGCGAAGACCGACTCGCTGACGATGATCGACGACTGCCACGCCACGGGCTTTCTTGGCGAGACCGGCCGCGGCACGCACGAGTACCGCGGGGTCATGGGCAAGATCGACATCATCACCGGCACGCTCGGCAAGGCGTTGGGCGGGGCGTCGGGAGGATTCACATCCGGCCGCAAGGAGATCGTAGCGTGGCTGAGGCAGCGTTCGCGCCCCTACCTGTTTTCCAATTCGATCGCGCCGATGATCGTGGCCGCGTCGATCGCGGTCTTCGACCTGCTCGACAAGGACTCGTCGATTCGCGAGCAGCTGCACGCCAATGCGGCCTACTTCAGGAAGCAGATGAGCGAACGCGGCTTCGACCTGAAACCGGGCGAGCACCCGATCATTCCGGTCATGCTCGGCGACGCGAAGCTCGCCACGACCATGGCCGACAAGCTGCTCGAGCGCGGCGTCTACGTAATCGGCTTCTCCTACCCGGTCGTACCCAAGGGCGAGGCGCGCATCCGTACGCAGATGTCGGCCGGTCTCACGCGTGAGCACCTGGACCGGGCAATCGCGGCGTTCACCGACGTCGGCCAGGAACTCGGAGTGATCAGCTGATGAAAGCCCTCGTCAAAGCCAAAGCTGAACGCGGCATCTGGATGAAAGACATCGATGAACCGCACGTCGGCCACAACGATGTCCTGATCAAGGTCAACAAGACGGCCATTTGCGGCACCGACATCCACATCTTCCAGTGGGACGACTGGGCGCAGCACACGATTCCCGTACCGATGGCCGTCGGCCACGAGTTCTGCGGGACGATCGTGGAGTGCGGGATCGAGGTACGCGGCTTCAAGCCCGGCGACCGCGTGTCGGCCGAGGGCCACATCACCTGCGGCGTGTGCCGCAACTGCCGCGCCGGGCGCCGCCACCTTTGCATGAACACGGTTGGCGTCGGGGTCAACCGTCCGGGTGCGTTTGCCGAGTACCTGTCGGTGCCGGCGTTCAACGTCTTCAAGCTGCCCGATGCGATCAGCGACGACATGGCATCGATCCTCGATCCGCTCGGCAACGCGACGCACACAGCGCTGTCGTTCGACCTGATCGGCGAGGACGTTCTGATTACCGGCGCCGGACCGATCGGCATCATGGCGGTTGCGATCGCACGCTATGCGGGTGCGCGCCACATCGTCATCACCGACGTTAACGACTACCGGCTGGATCTCGCCCGCAAGATGGGCGCTTCGGTCGCGCTAAACGTTACCCGTGATTCCATCGACGACACGATGCAGGAACTCGGCATGACCGAGGGCTTCGACGTCGGTATGGAGATGTCCGGCAATCCGCAGGCGTTTCGCGACCTGCTGCGAACGATGCACCACGGCGGCAAGGTCGCCATTCTCGGCATCCCGCCCGACGAGATGGCCGTCGACTGGAACGAGGTCATCTTCAAGGGCCTCATCCTCAAGGGC
>JASJBG010000021.1 GCA_030066625.1 Woeseiaceae bacterium | reverse complement strand
GAAGGCGGCCTGCGTCCTTACACGACGCTGATCGACGAGCTGCCCGCCTCGAGCGCGCTGCGCCAGGCCGGCTTCACGAACGCCGACGTGTCCTCCGATTCCTACGACAACAACACGGGGCAGGCCAGCCAGACGATCGTCAAGAACTCGGCGGAGGGCATCTCGCTGACGCTCGACTGGGAGATCAACGACACGTTCACGAACAAGATCATCTACAGCCAGCGTTCGTCCGACTACAAGGCCGGTCTCGATGACGACAGCCTGGTCGACGACTTCCTGTCCTTCCCGGAATCCGGCGAAGCCGACCAGACCTCGTTCGAAGTGCAGCTGAACGGTAACTTCACCGGCTGGGACTTTGTTTCGGGCTTCTACTACTTCGAAGAAGATGGCGGCAACTTCCAGTTCCCGACGACCTTCAACGGTGGCGGTGGCGGACTATTCGTCCTCGACCAGGACGTGACGAGTATCGCACTCTACGGTAACGCCGGCTTCGACGTGAGCGAGCGGCTGCGCGTTTCCGCAGGCCTGCGCTACACCGAGGACGAGAAGGACGCCGTCGCCAACGTCGGCATCGGCCCGACGCCGGGCAGCGCCGACTTCGACGAGTTCACCTTCGACCTGTCGGCGAACTACACGTTCGAGAACGGCATGAACGTGTACGGCGCGATCCAGAGCGGCTACCAGTCGGGGCAGTTCCCCGCGCGTCCGTTCTGCCTGTTCGGTGACCCGACCTGCTTCGTCGCCAGCGACAACATCACGGCAATCAACTACGAAGCCGGCATCAAGGGACAGCCGTTCGACAACTTCCAGATGAGCGCCGCGGTGTTCCTGACGGATTACTCGGACCTGCCCTACCAGGTCAGCACGACCCAGGGCGGCGGCTTCAACACCGTTAACCTGATCGTCGACCAGACTTCGATTGGCTTCGAATGGGAGAACACCTACTACTTCAACGAGAACTTCCTGTTCAATGCGTCGCTTGGCTACATCGACGTGGACGTTGATGAGCAGAACGGCACCAAGCCTGTCGCGCCGCTGACGCCGGAGCTGACGTTCTCGATCAGCCCCGAGCTGCACGTGCCGATGAACGGCGGGGCCGAGGTGGTCGCACGCGTGGACTATTCGTGGCGTGACGACATGTTCGGTGAACCGAGCTCCGATCCGGGCCGCCTGACCAGGATCGACAGTCGCGGAATCGTCAACTTCGACGTTTCCTACCGCTCTGCCGACGGTATCTGGACAGCCGGCATCTACGGCCGCAACGCCACCGACGAACGCTATGACAACGCGCGCCTGAACACGGGCGACTATGTGCTGCGTATCCTGTCGAACGATGCCAGCGAGTTCGGTCTCCGTATGCGGATGAATTTCCGCTAGACGCGACGCCATGCACGATCGGGAGCCGGCCTTCGGGCCGGCTCTTTTTTGCCCGTCGAAAACCGTTACCGATGCTACAATCGGGCCAAAGGACGCCTGATGACAACGATAAGACTCTGTTTAATAACTGCTTTTCTGGGCCTCGCAGGCTGTAGCCAGCCGTCGGACGATCCGCCCCCCCAAACTGCCGACGCCGACGACGACCGCATCGACCTGATCGTCCTCGGCTCACATGTCGTGACGATGGACCCGGATCGAACCGTCATCGATAGCGGCGCTGTCGCGATCGACGACGGGGTCATCGTTGCGGTCGGCCCGGCCAGCGAAGTGCAGGCCGACTTCAGTTCGCGCGAGACCCTTGCAGGCGACAACCGGATCGTCATGCCGGGGCTCGTCAACGGCCATTCGCACGCCGCGATGACGCTGCTGCGCGGTGTCGCCGACGACCTCGCGCTGATGGACTGGCTGAACAACTATATCTTCCCGGCCGAGGTCGCCTTCGTCGACCCGGAGTTCGTGCGCATCGGTACCGAGCTCGCCTGCTGGGAGATGATCCGCGGCGGCACCACGACCTTCGTCGACATGTACTACTACCCGGACACAATCGCCGAGGTCGTCGAGTCCTGCGGAATGCGGGCGCTGATTTCAGCAACGGTCATCGACCAGCGCAGCCCGGATGCGGAAGGCGCTACGGATTCGATCGACAAGGGCATCGGCTTCATCGATCGCTGGAAGGGGCGCAATTCGCGCATCACCCCGATATTCGGACCGCACGCCAACTACACGCTCAACGCCGAGCAGCTTGCGGCAACGCGCGCCGCCGCAATTGATCTGGACGTGCCGATCAGCATTCACCTGTCGGAGTCACCGTTCGAGGTCCAATACTCGAAGGACACCTACGGCACGACGAGTATCCTGCTGCTCGAGTCGATCGGCTTTTTCGAAGGACCAACGGTCGCTGCGCACGTCGTCTGGCCGACCGACGAGGAGATCCCGATCCTCGCCGAGCGCAACGTTGGCGTGATCCACAACCCGACGTCGAACATGAAGATCGCCTCCGGTATTTCGCCGGTAACGAAGATGCTCGAAGCCGGCGTGCGGGTCGGCATCGGCACGGACGGCGCTGCCAGCAACAACGACCTCGACCTGTGGGAAGAGATGCGGCTTGCTGCCTTCCTGCAGAAGGTCGACCGGATGGACCCTGAGGCGCTGCCGGCGACCACCGTGCTCTCGATGGCAACGGACGGCGGCGCAACGGCAGTCGGGCTCGGCGAACTCGTCGGCTCACTCGAGGTTGGCAAGCGTGCCGACCTCATCCAGGTCGCTTTCGACGACGTCCACCACATCCCGACTTTCGACGTCATCTCGCACCTCATCTACGTCACCGACGAGCAGGACGTGGCGTCCGTCGTCGTCGACGGCAGGCTGCTCATGCGCGACGGCGAAATGCTGACGATCGATACGGAACGCGTGCGTCGTGAGGCAACCGCCCTTGCCGCCAGCATCCAGGCAGCGCTCGAAGAGCGCAATGCACCGGGACCGTAGACGATGCAGGTAGAGAGTCTTTTCGCGTTTCTGATAATCGGCGCCATCGCCGGCTGGCTGGCCGGCAAGATCATGAAGGGCGGCGGTTTCGGCCTGTTCGGCAACATCGTGGTTGGAGTAATCGGCGCAACTATCGGTGGCTACGTGTTCGGCCTGGTCAACATCGAGGCCGAAGGCATGCTCGGTTCCATCGTGATTGCGACCGTCGGCGCCGGAATCCTGCTGTTCATCGTCGGAGCCATCGAGCGATGAGGGAGCGCACTTGATTCGCATGTTCCTCGGTACCGTGGTCGGGATTGGCACCGCCTTCCTGACCGTCTGGCTGATGCAGCTGATCGGCCACATGGCCTTCCCGCCGCCGGCGGACCTTGACGTTGAAGACATCGAAGCATTTCGCGAGTACGTCAACACGCTCCCGGTCGGGGCGCTGGCCTTCGTCCTCGCCAGCTACCTGATCGGCACGTTCGACGGCGTGTTCCTCGCCTGCCTCATCGCGCGCATGAAGTACCACATCTTCGCGATTATCGTTGGCGGCCTGATGCTGGTTGCGACGATTTCGAACCTGATCATGATTCCGCACCCGCTGTGGTTCTCGGCTGCATCGCTACTGGGCATTGCCGCGATGGCCGTACTCGCGGCATACCTCGCACACCGAACTCTGCCCCGCCGTCCCGAATGACGGCGATCCAGGACAAGATCCGAAACAACCACTGCTACGGCTGCGGGGCAGACAACCCGAAAGGCATGCAGATCAAGAGTCACTGGGACGGTGAGGTCTCGGTCTGCGAGTACACGCCGCGAGCGGAGCAGTGCGCGGGCCCTACGCAGTTCGTCTACGGCGGCACGATCGCGAGCCTGATTGACTGCCACTCGGTCGGCACGGCCCTCGCCCACCAGTACGAGCTCGAGGGCCGCGATGTCGGCGAAGGCGAAGCGATCTGGTGCGTGACGGGCAAACTCACCGTCGACTACCTCGCCCCGACACCGATCGACCAGCCCATCGAACTGCGCGCGCGGATCGAGAAGTCCGAGGGCAGAAAGACCACCGTGAGTTGCTCGCTGTCCTCCGGCGGGGATGTTACAGCCAGGGGTGAAGTCATCGCCATCCGGGTACCGTCGTCATGGCGCAACGACTAACGGGGATACCATGAATTATCGACTGCTGACGCTGGGCTTGGGACTGCTCGCGCTGTCACTGGCCGCCTGCTCGCCCCAAAAGGACGAGACCGACGAGACCGCGACGCTTGCGATCCTCGACGCGCGTGCCTGGACCGGTGACCCGGAGCAGCCATGGGCGCAGGCGATCGCCGTGCGAGACGATCGAATCATCGCAGTCGGGTCGGACGAGGACGTAGCACGGCTCATCGGCTCGGGAACGACACAGATCATCACGGCGAACGGCGACATGGTCGTACCGGGCTTCATCGACACGCACGTGCATTTCGCGGACGGCGGTGGCGCTCTTGCGTCGGTTCAGCTGCGCGACGCGGCGACGCCGGAAGAGTTCACCCGGCGCATCGGCGAGTTCGCGGACGGTATCGAACCGGGCGAATGGATACTCGGCGGCACCTGGGATCACGAGAACTGGGGCGGCGAGTTACCGCAGCGTGACTGGATTGACGCGGCCACGCCCGAGAACCCGGTCTGGGTCTTCCGGCTCGATGGCCACATGGCGCTCGCGAATTCGCTGGCACTCGACCTGGCCGGTGTCGATGCGGACACGCCTGACGTCGCAGGCGGCGAGATCCCGCGGGATGCAGAGGGACGTCCGACCGGCATCCTCAAGGACAACGCGATGGCGCTCATGTCCGACGCCGTGCCGCCGCCGAGCGACGCGCAGCTCGAACGCATGCTGCACGCGGCGATGAAGCATGTCGCGGCCAACGGCGTGACGACGATTCACGACATGTCGGGCTGGGACAGCCTTGCCGCGTACCGGCGGCTGCATGCAAACAACGAACTGATTACGCGCATCTACTCGGTCGTGCCGCTCAGGACTTGGCAGCGCCTGCGCGACGACGTCGCGGAGAACGGCATCGGCGACGACTGGCTGCGAACCGGCGGCCTCAAGGGCTTCATGGACGGTTCGCTTGGCTCACACACGGCGGCGTTCTTCGAGCCATTCACGGACACGCCCGACGAGAGCGGCTTCCTGATCAACGAACTCGACGACATGCGCGAGTGGATCACGGGCGCCGACGTTGCCGGACTGCACGTCATGGTGCATGCCATCGGTGACAAGGCGATCGCCGACCTGCTCGATATCTATTACGAGGTCACCGAGGCGCACGGCGAGCGCGACCGGCGCTTCCGCATCGAGCATGCGCAGCACATTCGCCCATCCGATATCCCGAGGTTTGCCGCTCAGGACGTGATCGCCAGCATGCAGCCCTACCACGCCATCGATGACGGTCGCTGGGCCGAGAAGGTCATCGGGCCCGAGCGCGCAAAAACGACCTATGCCTTCCGATCTCTGCTCGACGCCGATGCGCGCTTAGCCTTCGGCAGCGACTGGTTTGTCGCCCCGGCGACACCGCTGGAGGGCATCTACGCCGCCGTCACCAGACGCACGCTCGACGGCGCGAACCCCGACGGCTGGGTGCCCGAACAGAAGGTCTCCGTTGAGGAGGCGCTGCGGGCCTACACGAGCACCGCGGCCTACGCGTCCTTCGACGAAGACAGGAAGGGCATGATCCGGGCGGGCATGCTGGCTGACCTGGTGATCCTGGACCGCGATATCACGGCGATTCCGGCCGAGACGATACCGGAGACGCGGGTGCTGGCAACCATCGTCGGCGGCAGGGTGGTCCACGAAACCTGGTCCGAATAGCAGCTTCTGTAACGACTTTGCGGCTATAATGCGCGGCTTTTGGCCGCAGGCGCTCCCGTGTTCCCGACCGACAAAATCCGCAATATCGCGATCATCGCGCACGTCGACCATGGCAAGACCACGCTGGTCGACCAGCTGCTCCGGCAGTCGGGCACGCTCGACGAACGGGCGGACGTGCCCGACCGCGTCATGGACTCGAACGACCTCGAGCGCGAGCGCGGCATCACGATCCTGTCGAAGAATACGGCGATTCGCTTCGGCGACTGGCGCGTGAATATCGTCGACACGCCCGGGCACGCCGACTTCGGCGGCGAAGTGGAGCGCGTGCTGTCGATGGTCGACGGAGTGCTGCTACTGGTCGATGCCGTGGACGGGCCGATGCCGCAGACGCGTTTCGTGACCCAGAAAGCATTCGCACATGGCTTCGTGCCGCTGGTCGTCATCAACAAGATCGATCGCGACGGCGCGCGACCGGACTGGGTGCTCGACCAGACCTTCGAACTCTTCGACCGCCTCGGCGCCAGTGACGAGCAGCTCGACTTCCCGGTGATCTACGCGTCGGCGCTGCGCGGTTTCGCGGGCACCGAGCCTGACGTCAACGACGGCGACGTGCTGCCCCTGCTCGACGCGATCGTCGAGCACGTGCCACCGCCGAACGTGGAAGCGGACGGTGCCCTGCAGCTGCAGGTCTCGAGCCTGGACTACAACTCCTACGTTGGCGTACTCGGTATTGGCCGCATCAGCCGCGGCATTGCGAAGAGCAACACCGGCATCAGCCTCGTGCGCCGCGACGGCTCGGTAAAGAACGCGCGACTGATGAACCTCTACGGATTCAACGGGCTGGAGCGCATCGAGGTCACCGAGGCAGGCGCGGGCGACATCGTGGTCTTCAGCGGTATCGAGGACCTGCAGATCTCCGACACGCTGTGCGAACGCGACAAGGCCGAGGGCCTGCCGCCACTTGAAGTGGACGAGCCGACAATCAGTATGACCTTCCAGGTCAACAAGTCGCCGTTCGCGGGCCGTGAAGGCAAGTTCCTGACCAGCCGCCAGATCCAGGCGCGCCTCGAGCAGGAACTCAAGCACAACGTCGCGCTGCGGGTCGAAGAAACGAACGACCCCGACAAGTTCCAGGTATCGGGCCGCGGCGAACTGCATCTCTCGGTACTGATCGAGACGATGCGCCGGGAAGGCTTCGAGTTGGCCGTATCGAGACCATCGGTCATCGAACGTGAGATTGACGGCGAGCTCTGCGAACCCTGGGAACTCGTCACCGTCGATTTCGAAGAGGAATACCAGGGCGGCGTGATGAGCCGGCTCGCGGATCGGAAGGGCGAGCTGCTGAACATGACCCCGGACGGACGCGGCCGCGTGCGCCTCGAATACCGGATTCCGGCCCGCGGCCTGATCGGCTTTCGCACCGAGTACCTGACGACGACCTCGGGCACCGGCCTCCTCTACCACGTGTTCGAGAAGTACGCGCCGCGCATCAAGAGCGACATCGGCCAGCGCCAGAACGGCGTACTGGTCTCGAACGTAGCCGGGAAGGCCCTGGCCTATGCGCTATACAACCTTCAGGACCGCGGCAGCCTGTTCATCGGCCACGGCGCCGAGGTTTATGAAGGCATGATCGTCGGCATCCACAGCCGCTCGAACGATCTGCCGGTGAATCCGACCAAGGCGAAGCAGCTGACAAACATCCGCGCGGCGGGCTCGGACGAGAACATCCAGCTGACGACGCCGATCAAGATGTCACTTGAGTACGCGCTCGAATTCATCGACGACGACGAGCTGGTCGAGATCACGCCGGAGAGCATTCGCCTGCGCAAGAAGCTCTTAAAGGAAGGCGAGCGCCGCCGCGAATCGCGGCAGCGCTCGAAAGCGGCGGAGGCGACCTGAATACAATTTCGTTGTGCGTGGAGACTGCATTGCGGACCCGAATTCCATAGTGGCATGATGGGAGAATGGAAACCGCAATAGTGATAGGCACTGGCGTCGCAGCGCTTTTCTTGCTGGCGCTGAATATTGCTGTGACCTTTGGCATATACGGTGACGAGACCATCACTCGCGCCCAGAAGACAGCCCACATTGTTGCAGTTTGGTTATTGCCAATAATAGGCGGTGTATTGGTTCTGGGGTTCCTCGCATCTCATCACTCACGGCAGGAACTCAAGCAGTTGGTTCCCTTTCCCTTCTACATGGTTGCCATTGAATCCGAAAGTCGCTACTCAGAAGGCTCAGATAGCTTCCCGGAAGGTGTCTGTGGCGACGACTAGGAGGGCCTGCGGCCTTGCCGTAGCAGGATGACTCAGAGACAGTTTAAGTCGCTTCCGCCAGAACAGTTCGAGGATCGTTGGCAGGCAGCCCTCGAAACGCTGATTGGCGGTGACGGCGAGGGCGCCGTTTTTCAGTACAAAGCGCTAGCGATCGACGGATGTGCATCGGCGCTTTTCCAGCTCGGCCGAATCTATGAAGACGGTCTATGCGGGGTGGAGCAAGACTTCACCGAAGCGCTCACCTGGTTTAGGCATTCCATCGAGACTGTTGACGACGTGGCATCGCATCTTGCTGTAGCTCGAATATACCTCCAGACCACCGAATTTGATCCGGATCGATCACTAAGCAAATATCATCTGCGACTACTTGCGGAGAACGGTGTACCAGCCGGAAACTTCGGTCTGGGACTTATGTACCATCACGGTCTTGGCGTCGATGTCGACTTGAAACAGGCGAAAGACTTCTACCGATCTTCTGCAGAAAGCGGGCATCTGCTTGCCAACTTGCGGCTCACCTATCTCGAATTTGTCGAACACCCAATCAAGAAAGCCCTGCCACTCTTGCGCGCATGGAGGGCCGTTAGAGCCTTGACTCGGAAGGCTCCCTACGACCCGCGACTTGGCTTCTTCGATGATCCGGAGCCAGGTGGCATTATCATCGACCTGGAAAGCGGACGGCCGGTCGACTAGCAATCAACCGGCCGCCACGCTCAACCTACCTTCCTGCAGAAGTTCTCTTAGCGAGTTCGTTCATCATCCTCTGATGCTGACGCAACATGTCGCGTCGGACCTGCTCTTTGAGCACGTGCGTCATTCCTCGGCGGGACATAATTACAAGTCCATCCTGAACGTTGACGTTGCATGCCAAAATCGCGCCTGCCATGCACGCTTGCGCGTTCTGTCTTACGAACTCGCGTGTTGCTTGCAGACCGCGTCCACCCGCGCTCAAGACTGCCCTTCCGCCCTGAACCAGCACCGGCCCGCCATAGGCAATTATCACCGGAGCCGCCGTCGCTCCTCCTACTACAATGAGCGCGTAGTCATCGTATTCGTTCATTGCCTGGAGCTCGCCCAGCATCTGGTTGACGTTAGACTCCGCGATTACCGCGGGATCAGCTAGATCTATGCCTGATCCTACTTCGTGGCCGAGCAGACCAAGGTCGCTATGCATAGGCCCTGGGGAGTTCTTGATCATTGCTATGAACTCCACAGACACGCCCCACGCCGCTGCTGATTCAACATCGGGTGTTTGTTCACCAGCGTTTGGTAATTCAGGGCTGTCATTCCCAAACTGCATGACCTGAACTGCAACTTCGCCCCTTGCGATCGGCCCTGATAATTCCTCCCAGTTTGGAGGCGGCGGCTTGTCGCTACCGCCGAACCAGCTCGAGATGAAGTTGAAAACAGTCGCAACAATACTCGCGCATACGTATCCCGAGATTGCCTCGCCGCAGTGACCGGTTGGATCGACGTACGTCATCGGGTTGTTGTAGACGTACGAATAGCGGTTGTAGGACTGCGTAGCCATCGGGTCCGGTACAATCGGATCGGCCGATAGCGACCGGCCGATTCTGGCGTCGAACACACGTCCTTTCATGTGGACCAAGGACGACCGCTCGAGATTATGGTGGCCCGTGTACCCCATGTCGGTTCGGGCCCCGATCGTCGTTAGATCTGAACTCGGTGGCGCCCCTCTCCAGTCCCTGGGGTCACGGCGTTCGCCGAAGGCCGAGAAACTCTGCTCCATTTCAACGCTGCCATTCGGTCTCGTGATGGCAGCGGTACTTCCCTGGTGATCCGTCAGGATATACCTGTGATAGTCGATTCCGTTATTCGGCCGCGTGTACATAGCCACGGCGCGGCCGGCTGCCATAATGTAGTGCCGATGATCGACGCTTGCGCCCCTGACGTTCTTCTCGTAGATACCCCCCATGTAGATGGTCGTTTCGATTGAGCCATTCGTGATGGCAAAGACCTGCTTCCATTTCTGTCTGTCGGGCCCGTAGGAATACTCATGCCTCTGTGAACCCTCGCGGATTACGCTTGGATAGTTGTAGCTTGTCCAGGTAATCGTACTTCCGGCACGCGACGTCATGTTGCCATTCGCGTCGTATGCGTAGGTGTTACCACTCGCGTTGACGACCGCGTGCCTCTTGGTCGAATGGTAGGTCCACGTGGAACCGCCGACATCGCTCTTCGTGCGGATGTTGCCGTTGGCGTAGTACGACAGGTCGAGATTCTGTGATCCATTGAGAGTGGATCGATCGAGCCTGTAGAGGCGATCATAGTAGAAGCGCTCGTCAAGTGACTTGTTCAAGTCCCTGCGACGGGTCAGGTTTCCGACCCTGTCCCAGTCGTACACCATGTTCTGCACGCCCGTTCCACCACCGACGCCAGACTGTATATAGTCCAGATTGTTTGTCACGCCGTCGTAAGACCGAATGGTGCGAATACCGTTATACAAGGTCTCGTCAATAATATTGCCGAGCGCGTCTGCGCTATTCGCCTGCCAATAGGTATAACCACTATCCGCACGGCGGACACGTTTGAGCAAGCCGTATGCGTATTCGTTGCGAGTTCGGAAGCGATAATTTCCCGTACTTACTGGATACCACGTCTCCGCAACCCCACCGGTAGCTACGTCGTACGTGTAGTCCATGTAGTAAGTGGCATCGGTGGTCGTCGTGGTCCTCGTATGCCGGCCGTATCGATCGTACAGATATGACTCACTGTACCCCGGCGAGACCACAGACTGCAGTTTGCCAATATTCTTGGCACTCGAGGATGTACCCCAGGTCCATCTGGTCGTCCCTTCGGCCTCTGCCCGGGTAAGGGGACGACTGAGCTTGTCGAAGGTTGCATAGAACGTCCGGCCTTTGGCATCCCTATGCGATGTGTTCTCGCCCAGCGCGTTGGGGTAGTACGTCCAGTTGCCGAGATTCATGTCGTTGACGTTGCGTTTGAAGGGTTGGAGGCCATACGCATATGTCGCTGATGAGAGAGTTGCGCCTGTGCTGTCAGTAACGCGCCGCAGGCTTCCGAACCCATCGTAATCAAACTGCTGATAGAAGCCGGAGTCGTCTATCGACCTGTAGACTCGTCCGAGTGCATCGCTCACTTTCTTGGTCGTTCGCCCCTCCGGATCATAGGTACTGACCGTCAATCCTTCGTAAGTAATCGTCGTATACCGACGGGCAGTCGTCGAATCATTGACCGGCGTCGAAATCTGGTATACGCGACCCAGAGAATCATAGGCTATGTTTTCGCTCTTGGTCGGAGTCGTCAGGTAAGTCGGCAGCCACCTCGTCGTGATCCGACCAAAAGCGTCATAACTGACACGTTGATTGACCATGCCGCCTGTTAGCGACTGCTCGCTGCGCTGAACGGTACGGTCGAGCGAATCGATATAGGTATCGTCGTATCGAACGATTGAGCCGGTAGGCGATTTTGTCGTACCACGTATCTTCGATTTAGCCCAGAGATTGTATGTGCCGCAGTACGAATCTGAACTCGAACACCTGGTGAAACTGTAGTCCGTGTAGGTTGCGTCAGCTCGTAGCTCCTGAATCATGCGACCAAAGTAATCGTACTTCCATCGTCGGCTGAGTTGGTTTGGATCAGTCACGCTGAGCAGATCGCCCGTCATATCCCAGGTATAGGACGTCGTCTGCGATAGTGCGTTTGTCTCGGACACCATGAACTGCCCCGTCGAACCGAAATTCCATGACGTGGTTCGGGACGCCATATTGACACCAGTGACAGTACGGCTATTCGTGTTGCCGAAGGAATCGTATCCGAGCGTTGTCGTTACCTTGTAGGTACTACTGGATGGTTCGACTATAACTTGAGTATTTCGGCACCGAGTACTTAAGTCCCAACCGAGTTGCGTGGTCCGGGCGATGTTGCCTCCATACGCACCGGAATGGGAACTTCGGTACTCGACGCGACCTGGCTTGCCGAAGCACCATGTATACGTATTGTTGTTGATTGACGACAGCAAGGTCTGTTCATAGTAGCTTCGACCGGGCTGTAAGCCATTGCCGTCTGCGTGCTCAGACGTAATGGTCGCTTTGTTGGTTACCGTGCCCCAGGTGTCGACACTATAGCTTGTCGTAATTTCATTTATCTGGTCGCCACGGTAAACGCCTGCCGCCTGGAAGTTTCGCTCCGAAGTTGCAGACAGGTACGGATAGTAGTAGCGCTCATTGCCGGAACCGCGCTGGTGCATGCTCCAGGTGTTATCAATCTCGCGGACAAGGATGTTTGCGGACGTCCTCAGCTCAGTCTTGTCCAGCTTAGTGCGATACGGGAAATCCAGCTCGTAGAACTCTATGACCTTGTTACCGCTTCGACTATCGACCATTGTCTTCTTGTGGAAGCCGGCGAGCCCGCGCCCATCGAGACTACGTTTGGCACCTGCATAGGTATAGTCGGCGTTGTACGTCCCGCCCGAACCGGTTGTACGGTTCATGCGTTTCACGACATACATAGGCTCGGCGAAGTCTTGCTTGTTTGTCGTTACGTCGTAGTAGCGTTGGTAGACAGAGGCATCTGACAGAGGCGCATAGCTGAACGTCACGCGGTTACCGTCACCGTCCGTAGCTGTCAATAACAAGTCCGGCTTGAGGCCTTTGTGCGCCCGGTATCCGAACTCGCCGTTCGACTTGACGTAGCCGAGGTCCAGCATGCCGTCTCCATTAACGTCTACTTTATGAACACTCCTCGGATTGTAGGTGGCCATAGGCGTGTATACGGAGACGTTATGAAAACGAGTACCTATTGAACGAACGTAATACCAGGTGTTGGTCGTAGTGCTGGGTAGAAGTACATCGTCGAGACCGTCACTGTCCCAATCGAGGGAGATAGCTTTGTTCAGGTCGAGGCCGTTGATTCCCGCACCCGAGATCTTTGGAGCGACGTTTTTGCCCGTGCTCAGGCGCGAGCCAAGCGACGGAGTGGTGTTGTTCCAGTAAGCCAACAGGGCGAAATCCGTATAGCCGTCGCCATTGATATCTGCGGGCGTGACAAAGTTGTTGTTGTTCCCAGCGAAAGTAGTGCCGAGACCGCCACCGCGAATAATCATTGTCTGTTTCTGATGCGCACCCTGTGGCGGGGTGAAGATCACCGGCACCACAACATCCTTATAGCCATCGCCGTTGATGTCGTATGCGTCGCGACGGTCCTGCGCATGCGTGCCGTCGAAAATTCGCGGCCCATCAAGCATGTAGACAAACGGGAACTGGTAAACAACGCTCGAAGTCGATGAGAAACTACCACCCTGGTTGTAACGAACCATGATCCGCGCGTTCGACTGATACGGAGCGGTATTCTCGCCCCAGACGAGATCCTCCATTCCATCAGCGTTCATATCCAGCGCGATCGCGTCGCCGGGCCGACTGTTGTCGGGCACGTTGGTATTGACTGGCGACTGCAAGCCGCTCTGCGAGCCGCGGATCGCCCACCAGGTGTTACCGCTGTGGGGCACGAGAATGTCGTCGATGCCGTCAGCGTTGTAGTCGAAACCGATGGCTTCTTCGTGGCCGTTGCTCGATATGCCGGTGCTGACGCGGTAGCCAAAGCTGCCGCTCGTATTCGCCAGGTGGTAATACCATTGGCCATTGTTGGCCGCCGACGGGTAAATAATGTCTGTTCGCCCGTCACCGTTGATATCAAGCAGCAGCGGCTTGGTTCCGCTCGGGATGATCAGGCCGAGGCCGATGTCGTGTCCGAACCCGCTCTGGCCGTTCTGGTAGGTGAACGTCGTTGGCTCGAGGCAACTCATGCCGTAGTTTGATCCGGCACATTCCTGAACCTGCCGCAAACGGCTCCGTTTTGCAGAGGACAGGTTCGTTTCGTAAGTCAGGTTGTAGCGCCGGTAAATGCGCGCGTAGTAGGCGGAGGCACCGTACGCGTTCACCGAGATTGACGTAAGCCGCTTGCGATCCTCGACGACACCATCCGACTGGTATCCCGTGTCGACGTCGTCGACCGGTTGATTCTGGTAGTAAAACCTAATCGAGTAGCCCGGATAAGTCAGTCCTGCCGACGGATTTACTCGATAGTCGATATTGCTGATCCGGTAGTCGCCGTACGGCGCACCGTCCTCATAGTACGAGTAACGAATTTCATTGCCGGACCGGTCCGTGACCTTGCTCAATGCCCACGCACGCGCCGTCGACTGCTTGCCCAGCGCGAGAGACTCGATACGCGAGTTCGTCGTATCTCCATAGTGGTAGATCAGGCCGTCTTTGGACTCGACCTTGAACCACGCCGGTCCCTCACCCGCGCTACCGTTCATCGTGACGCGCGCAATCATGTCGATTTCGGTCCGATACGTAGAGCCGGAGTATCCGTACGATCCACTTACATGCTTGAGCTGGTTGCCGTCGAGGCAGTAACGATCGCCGCGTGTGAGATTGACGGGGCCGCCGAATCCGTTTTGTGCGACGGTTTTCTGGCAGCGCGTTATCTGCGACAACCCTGTGATAGACCAACCGACACCCGCAATACTTTCACCCTGACGATGCCCGTAGGTCAGCGCCAGCTCCGGCTTCAAACCGTTGATACCGGGTGGCGTAAATATCGGAATTGAATAAGTGCCTTCGCCCGTGGCGGAAACATCGGGCATACCCATTGTGTGCCCAATCACATCCCCCGAATTCGGAGTCGGCGGGGCCGCGGGGGGCGGTGGCGGTGCTGGCGGGAATTGGACCGGCCGGCTAACGTTAACGGTTCTTGTGCCTGTGTTGTTGCTGCAGCCATAGGAGTTACAGGCACTAACACGGTAACGATAAGTCGCATCGGCGAGATTCACCTCGTCGCGATAGCGCAGGCTGGAGGTCTGGATGGTGCTCCAGCTACCAGAGTTGGTTTGCCGCTGCAGGCGGTAACTGGTCGCGCCTGACGACGAGCCCCAGCTGACGCGAAAGCTGCCGTCAGCATCGGACGAAGGCGCACTGATTGAGCTCGGTATCGGCGGCGGGGTCGGGGACGAAATCGTAACCAGAACCGATCGAACCGGCGTGTAGTAGCTGCAGTCCCACGTCGCGTTACAGGCCCGCACGCGATAGTACCAACGGCCGCTCGACTTGCCGCTGATGTTGCGGGCTGTCGCACCGCCGCTGTAAATCTGCGTCCAGTTACTTCCGTTCGAGCTTTCCTGCAGGAGGTAACGGGTTGCGCCCGGCGAGTAGCCCCAGGAAACACGGTAGCTGCCATCGGAGTCGCTCGATGGAACACTCAGCGGATTGGGCGTAGGCGGCGGTATGCCGTCGTCGCAGAACTCGATACCGGGACCGTCGCTCGCGCGACCGTCGATGCCAGGCGACGTACTGCGGAGATCGCAGTCCGGCAACGCGGTGGCCGATTCCGGCATGAGGAGCACCAGCATGGCCAGCGCTGAAACCAACGGGGCAATCGATCCTGCCAATGCCCCAACCCGACGAACACCACGGTGAATATCGCCCATTACCGCACCTCCCGGATTCTTCGTTCTTATCGAGTGCCCCGCTGGTTCCAGCTTCTACGTCAAATGATAGTCGTCAATTGTGTGCAGACATTCCCACAAGTAACGCACAAAACCATTTACGTTGTACTTTTTGCCCAATCGTGGCAACCGCTCCCTCTGCCATGTTTGATCAGGCTCTGCCTTCGGTCAAATAAGGCTGCGCCGAATTGACCAGATCCGGTCATAGTTTCATCGAGCAACTAATGCGCACTTTTCAGCAGGCTCGACGGGGAGGCGTCTGCGTTTTCCGGATGCGAACGGGTTACTCGAGAATAATTTGGCACTGACGACAACGCGTCGTAGGATGGGGAGTTGGCGTTATCGATTGTTCGATCGCCTACTGCTGTTCTGACACCGGCAAGAGCTGCACGAAATCGTCCAGATTCGGTCAATCCTGACAGGTCCCTCGTAGCGCGTTTTGCGCAAATTGCGCTTTTGCTACTGACCGTGAGCGGTCACGACGTAGCGTAGGGGACTGCCGGCATCGATCGCATCGAACGGGTAGCAGGTCACGAGGCTCAACGTTGTTGCCTCGGTGTCGAGAGCGATGCTCGAGGTTCGCGAATCCACGATGTCGATGTTCGTTACTCGGTAACTGACGCGATCGCCCTCGGGTATCTCTATCTCGAGCTCGTCACCTATCACCAGCGACTCAAGGAACTCGAAGTGCGTATCGCGATGACCCGCGATAACGCTGTTCCCTGTTCGCCCCGGCAGCGCGCTGGCCGACATGTGGGCCGGACCGAACGCCAGGTTTCGTCCCGACGCTCCCGCCAGCACGATCAGTTCGACGTCGTCATCGGCTCTCAACAGCGCGACGGGCCAGGTATCGGCCCACGGCCACGGCACCGCCTTGTCGGCGCCCCCGACCGTTCGCTCCCACGAGTTCTGCATGAGCTGCTGCGCGAGCCACGCCTTTGCGGGTATGTACAGGCCCTGCCCGGCCTGCCAGAGCCCGAAAGCGGTCAACGCAACCGCCAACCAGCGCAGGCTACGCCGGGCGACGAACACGACCGGTCCGACGAAGCGATGCAAACAGCAGCGCGGCGGCCAGCAGCAGGACGCCCTCAAGCAAGCGCTGCCGCGCGCTGGTTGCCGTCGCCGGGAAGCCGAAGATCGCGTTCGCGCTCTGGCCATACGGCATAAGGTTAGGCACCTGGTTCTTGTTCAGGTGTTCTGCGGCAGGGCGTACCGGCGTCTTGTCGACGGCCACGAGGCTGGTGTATTTGCTGACCAGGTGATGATTCAGCGCGGTCTCGATGATCGCTTCACGTACCAGCTGCACGCTCTCGCCACGCCGCGCTGCATCCTCCAGGGACTCTATACGCGCCCTCGCCCACAGCGCGCCGATGCCGTGGCTCTGCCGATAGCCATTGAGCGGAAACTCGTGGGACCAGGCGCCGGCAACGGCGTCACCGCTGATGCGCACGGTGTCGCCCGGCGCGAAACTCTGCCGCGTGCGGGCCTTGATCACGACCGGCTCGCCGAGATATAGGTCGTCGACCTTTGTCGGATAGCTGTCGACATCGGTCATCAGGGGCCAATCGACGCGTATGCTCGTTACCTGCGGGTTTTCGATCTTGCGGAACAGCGCGTCCATCTTCTCGCCGACTTCGTTGAGAGCACTGATGGTCGTAAAGCTCCCTCGTCCCATCTCCGCCGACTTGCGCATGAACCAGCCGTTCGGTGCGGAACCGATGCCAACGGTGAACAATCGTGTACTGCCCAGCCGCTGCTCGATCAGTTTGAACAAGTGCTCTTCGTTGCCAACCGCGCCGTCGGTAATGAACACGACCTGCCGCATATGCGTCTCCGTGACCGGCGATCGAAGGGCCATGTCGAGTGCGGGGTACATGTTCGTGCCGCCGTTGGCGCCGAGTCCGCTCACGAACGAGCGTGCCTGGGCGACATTGACACTGGAGGCCTCGACGCTCGCCGGGAACAGTGTGCGTGCCGTCGAGTTGAATTCGATGACGTTGAAGCGGTCGCCGGGCTGCAGGCGATCGATCGACTGTGTGAGAGCGCTCTTCGCCTGCCGAATCGACACACCCTGCATCGAACCGGACGTATCGATGATCAGGATCATGTCGCGAGGCATTCGCATACCTTCGATCGCCGCCGTCGGCGGCATGAGCATCAACAACCAGTGAGGTTCACCGCCAACCGTCTCGGTGAACGCCATTGCCCGCGGCGCCGTCGACGGCGAGGGCCACCAGGCAAGTTCGAAGTCGTGGTCCATCTTCACCCCCGTCGATGCGAAGGAGACCGAGTAACTTCCCTGCTGTTCGCGGACATCGACGCCGTGATAGCGGCTCTTGATCCGGTCGAGCGGCATGCCGGCATCGATATGTGCGGTCAGCGAGACCCGGTGGCCACGGCTCGAGCCCGTCATCGGCGGCGTAATCAGCGAAGCGTCCTCGACGATGGTCGTATCCGGCGACCAGCCGCTGCCCTGCCGGTCAGGCAAGGGCGCTCCCGGAATGAAGCGCGGCGTCAGTGTCATCGGGTAGCGAATGCTGAACGCCCCGTCCTCATAGCGAATGTCCTCCAGGTACTCGATCTCGACGATCACTGTCTCTCCGGGGGCAATGTTCGCGACCTTTGTTGTAAACAGGTTTGCTCGTTGCTGCTGCACGAGGCTCGTCTTCTTGCCCTCGGCCTTGGCCTGCTCGTACTCCTTCCTCGCCTGCTCCTTCTCACGAATCTCGCCTTCGATGTATCGTTCACCGATCCATAGCCGCATGTGATCGACCGCGGCCGAATCGGGCAGCGGGAATACGTAGATGCCCTCGATCCAGCCGCCGCTCTCGTTCCTGAACTCCTGCTTCTGGCGCACCCGGGCGACGAGCCCGCTGATGTGCAAATCGACCTCGGTGTTGAGTAGCGCCGCGCTCCGATAGCCCTCTGCCATCCGGTACAGCAGCTGCCCGGACTGCGCCGTGCCCGGCGTCACCTCGTAGGCGATTCCGAGCACGGGTAACAGGGTAAGAACCAGAACGAGGAATTGGGCGGGTATTTGTTTTGTCATGGCAGCCTCCGTCAGTCTGGAGACCATGACACCGCATGAAGTCGCTATTCAGCGGCGGGACTTGTGGCAAACCGGTGCGGTTTTGCGATCAATCGTGGCAGCCGAATCTTAAAGGCACAAAAAACCCCGCTCGAGGCGGGGTTTTCCGTGAAGGCGTGTTGCGCTTCAGGCTTGCTTTCTGCGCCGCGACAGGCCCATACCCAGAAGGCCGAGCGACAGCAGTGCGAACGTGCCAGCCTCGGGTACGTCAACCGCGACATCGAGGTCGAAGGAGACAAAGCCGCCCACTGACCAGGTGGCCCCGCTATTGATATCGATCGTTAGCGCGTTGTCGACGAATGAAATCGCGGCAATTGAAATATCGGAAACGTTCGAGGCTACAAAGTTCGATACCCCGAGCACATCGCCGACGAAGGTCAGCGTCAACAGCTCGTTGGCACCCAGTCCGAATGCGTTGTTCTCGATATTCGCGATCGTGATCGAATTGCTCGAGATATCGACCGACAATCCGAAGTTATCCGGCGACTGCGGCAACTCGAGTTCGAATTCGGCGCCCGGTCCAACAGTATTCGTTGCTGCATCGCAGACCCAGAACGGGGTCGGCGTGATCTCGCAGCCAACTTCAGTGCCGATGAGATCGGCGTTAGCCGCCATCGGAGACAGAAGCAGCGCAGCTACAGCAAGATGTGTGCGAAGTGTTTTTGTCATTCCTGTATCCCTGCGTAATTCATAGATGGTCGAAAACAGGAATTATCAAAGCAACTTTCGTACCAGCGACAGAAGCCACTGACGTCGAACGACTTTTCGGAGATTGAGAATCCGCGCGCCGCAGGGATGTAAGAACTATCGACACTCTGAGCGGGTAAGGGGCCTAGATTATGGTAAATATCTCAGGGACTTACCGGCGGCCAACGACGCGCGGGACGACTACTGCAGTACGGCCTCGACCGGCTGTCCATCGTCCTTGTAGACGACACCGCCCTTCATCACGAAGTCGACGTCCTGCAACAGGTTCATGTATTCGAGCACGTCGCCACGCACGCCGATGATGTCCGCCTTCTTGCCGGCCGAAACCGTGCCGAGCTGGTCCTCAACGTCCATCATCACGGCGGGCCAGTAAACGGCTGCGCGAATGACGTCCATCGGCTCCAGTCCCATAACGCGCACGAGCACGTCCATCTCGTTCCAGGTCGACTGGCAGTGAAACTTCATCGGGATGCCTGAATCGGTACCGACTAGAAAGACGACACCCGCTTCCCTCAGCTGCGCGATCTTGCGCTTCAGCGTGGGTTTACGGAGTGGTGTCAGGCGCGTGTAGCCGAGCTGACCAGGATTCGCGATTGACGCTTCGATGTCAGCAATCGTGTCGTCCTTAAGGCCGCGCTTCCAACACGCATCGTCGAGCTTCTCCGGATTGGCAACGGTGCGATCGAAATTCCATAGCCCTTCGACGGTCGGCGTCCAGTACAGCGGTCCGCCGGCAACGCGACCGGTTGCCGTACGCTCGCGCAATGCGGCGACGACATCAGGCGGATACTCCGGGGCCGTCGTGAGTCCCGTATGTTCAAAATTATCGATGCCGATCTCGAGGCCGACGCGAATCTCATTGGGCCGGTGTGCGTGACCAACTACCTTCATGCCGCGCTTGTGTGCTTCGTCGATGATTGCCTCTGCCACGTCGCGGTCCAGCTTGTCCTGGTCGATCAGCTTGACGATGACCATGCCCGCCTCGTCGAGTTGACGAACCCGGTCGCGTGCTTCGCGCTCCGAACGCACCGGCCAGCGATACGCTTTTTGCCACTCTTCGATCTCGGCCTGCAGGAAAGGGCCCGACATGAACAATCGCGGCCCGGGGATCTCACCGGCATCGATTCGCTCCTTCACCGACTTTGACGGCTCGAGCGGCGCGCCGAGATCGCGTGCAGAGGTCACACCTGCGAGCAGGAGCTGAACGGCACTCGCCGGCATGACCTCGTCCGCGAGACGGTCGAGGTACGTCGCCTGCCAGTGCGGGTAGTCCGCATGGCCGGTCAGCATGAGATGCGCGTGACTCTCCCAGAGACCGGGCAACAGGTCCATGCCCTCGGTAGAAACGACCGCGTATCCTGCCGGAACGCCCAGGGTCTTCACGGTGCCGACCGCCGTGATCGTATCGCCCTCCACGAGAATGACGCTGTCGTGAATCGGCGCATGGCCGAAGCCGTCGATCAGGCGCCCGCCGACCAGTGCCGTTCGATCCTGCGCGGCGGCGACAGAGGCAAAGGCGAGAAGATAAACCAGAAGTGCTCGTCGCATGAGAACCTCATTATTGTTTTTATCCAGTCTTGACTAGCTTAGTGGCAGTCAGCGACCAATGCGAGCAGAATCCGGGATACTCAGGCGCTTTGGGGAGCGACCATGAAGAACTCGATGCTCATCATCATCGTAATTGTCGCGATCGTTCTGGCGTATTTCCTGTATCGATCACTGTCGGGCACGTCA
>JASJBG010000141.1 GCA_030066625.1 Woeseiaceae bacterium | reverse complement strand
CCGCTCGCGCAGCTCGGCATGAAGCTGTTCTTCTCCAAGAGCCTGAGCGGCGACCTGGATACCGCCTGCGCGTCCTGCCACCACCCGGCGCTGGGTGGCGCCGACGGTCTGTCTCTGCCGGTCGGCGTCGGCGCCGTCGATCCGGATGTCGTTGGGCCCGGTCGCACACGCGCGGATGGATTGCCCAACGTCGGCCGGCATTCTCAGTCCGTCTTCAATGTTGGCCTTTACGACGCGGGGATGTTCTGGGACTCCCGCGTCGAGAGCATCGGCAAGGAAGCCGGCCAGAACGGCGCGGGGTCCGGCATTCGCACCCCGGATTCGGCGCTGAATTCGGCCGACCCGAACGCCGGCCCCAACCTCGTTGCCGCACAGGCGCGTTTCCCCGTGACGATTCCGGAGGAGATGCGCGGCAGCCTGCTGCCGGGTGCCAGTGACGACGACGTCCGAGACCGGCTGGCGGCGCGCATCGGTGACTACGGCGACGGCCAGGGCGAACTGTCGAACAACAACTGGCTGGCGGAGTTCCAGGCCGCGTTTGCCAGCGCGGAGCCGGCCGAGACGCTGATCACCTTCGACAACATCGCGCTGGCGATCGGTGAGTACCAGCGCTCGATGGTGTTTGTCGACACACCCTGGAAAGCCTATGTCGAAGGGGACAACGCAGCGATCCCGGACGGCGCAAAAGAAGGCGCGCTCCTGTTCTTCGGCGACACATCAGACCAGGATCTCGCCTGCGTCCAGTGTCACAGCGGGGACTTCTTCACGGATGAAGATCATCACACGATCGGCTTTGCGCAGATCGGCCCGGGCAAAGGTGACGGAACGGACGGCGATCACGACTTCGGCCGCGAGCAGCAGACCGCTGATGCCGCACACCGCTTCCGCTTCCGGACCCCGACATTGCTCAACCTGAGCGCAACCGCTCCTTACACACACGCGGGTGTGTTTGATCTCGCTGGCGCTGCAACGCACTACTTCCTGCCACAGCAGACTGCCGACGATTTCTTCAACGCAGGCGGCGTCTGCACCCTTGAGCAGTTCGCCAGTCACCCCGACTGCGACAGCCTGTTCCCGAACGCGCGTTCAAATACCAATGGGGCTATTGCCAAGGTGCTGCAGGACCGGGTAGCGGATCCGACACACACCTTCCCGGACCTGAGCTTCTCACCACCCGAGGACGCCCCGCCAATGTTCCAGTTCCTGAACTCGCTCAACGACCCGTGCGCTACGGACCGTGCCTGTCTCGCGGCGTGGATTCCGGAACCTGCGGAAGCGCCGGACGACCATCAGCTCAATGCCACGGACGCCGCCGGTAATCCCCTGTAACTGTCAGTCACTGACAGGACGCTCGGCCGGGGCCGCAAGGCCCCGGCCTTTTTCTAAATCGGCGGCAGGAAGGGCTCGACGGACTCCGCCGCAATCACGCGCCGTCGCTGCGACTCGATGTCCTCGAGCACGCGCTGCATCAGTTCTTCAAAACCCGGCAGGTCTCGGAAACCGTCCCAGGCCGGGTGCTCGCGGACCTCGTAGTAGCGTCGCCAGCCGGCATCGACCGCTTCGCCGAACCGCGCGATCGCAAGCTCATGGTCGCCGAGCAGCAGGTAGGTAACCGCTTCGTCGGCCAGCGTGTTTCCTGTCAGGCGTGTCCGCCCGACGCGATACTCAAGCTGGCGCTCGAGTCCGGCGTTCAGAAGCGTCTCCGCCGAATCGTTGCGGCCCACGCGTTGGTAGGCAACAGCAAGGTTGTGCATGGAATCGATCAGCTCGCCAGAGCCGCCCGCCGTGTTGTGCAGGGTCCAGCCCTCGGGAAACGCAGGCTCCAGGTACTCGATGACACCATCATAGTCACCCGTGAGCAGCAACATCAGGCCGAGCCCGTTCCGAATCGGCAATGACAACCTTGCCTCGCCCTCGATTCCCGCCATTGCAACGTCGAGCATGCGGGCAATCTCTTCTACGTCGGATTCTTGTACCGCAACGGCGTAATGCCCCGCGATCCACGGCGGACTATTCACTGGGTACCGCAATGCATCCAGCCAATCCTGTGCCTGATCGAACATTCCAAGTCGCGCATAGCGCAACGCGATATCGGAAGCCTGCCAGTTGTTGGCGTATTCGTCGAAGGCTCCGGCGACAACGCCTTGCTTCACCCAGTCGAGCGCGGTGTCGAAACGGCCGGCGGACTCCTCGACGTTCGCACCCCACATCCAGGCGTAGCTTGGCGCGTCCGGTAACTCAAGCGTGCGCCGAAACTGCGCGCGTGCGGCATCGAGCTGCCCATCCACGTGCAGGCGCACGCCGACGTTAACGTTCAGGATCGGGTTCAGGGGATCGATCACGAGCGCGTCGTTCAACACGCGCATCGACTCCTCACGTTCGCCGAGTACGTTCAGCGCCGTCGACAGCCAGTTGCGCGCATGAACGAGGCTCGAATTGCGGTCGATAGCGGTCCTCAACATCCGTACGGCATCGCGATAGGCGGCCTCGGTTGCTCCGGCCAACTCGAGGACACCTGCAACGGCCAGAGCCTCGGCATGGTCGGGATCAATCTGCAGCGCGCGTTCGATTGCGGCGACCGCGTCGGCATGCAAGCTCGCGTCGTGCATGCTGGCCAGGTTATGCACCATCGCCAGACCCGCGTACGCATCCACGTAGTCGGCATCGATCCGGATTGCTTCTTCGAATGCGCGACGCGCTTCGGGAAGCCAGCCCACGGGCCGACGAGTGTAGAGCTCCTTGCCGAGGCGGTAGGCGCGATACGCTTCCATATTTGTTGTGGACGGCGAGCTTACGGCGAACGTGTCGTTCACGTGCAGCGAAAGACCTGCGACGACCGCGCGGGCGATATCATCCTGCACGGTGAAGACGCGCTCGCTCGTAGCATCGAAGGCTTCCGTCCAGACAACTGCGCCGGCCCGGTCAATCAGCCGCGCCGAAACTCGCAGATCATCGCCGCTCTGCTGCACGCTGCCGGTCAACAGGAAGGCAACATCGAGCTTTCGCATGATGGTGTCGTGATCGTCGTCTTCGCTGAATGCGAATGCCGAGCGCGGTGCAACGACGCGCAGGTCGGGGATGCCGGCGAGCCGGTTGATGAGTTCCTCGGCGATCCCTCTACAAAGGACTGCCGTGTCGTCACCGGTCCCAAGGTCCTCGAAGGCTATGACCGCGACAGACTCGGCGGGCGGCGGAGTAACGGTGGTTCGGTCGCTCAGCCATACCGTTGCGAACAAGCCCGCGACCAGCAGTACCGCCGCAGCAAGCCAGTGTGTTTTTCGAATTCCCGGACCAGTGGGGGCCGGCGCATCGTCCACGGCGGCCGGCAACGGCAGCAGCCGGTAGCCGCGCCTCGCAATCGTCTCGATGTAGTCAGGTGCTTTCGGGTCGTCGCCGAGTGCTTTGCGCAGGTTGGCGATGGTCTTGTACACGGGGCTCTCGCTCATCGGGCGGCCGCCCCACACGGCCTCGATGACCTCGTCGTTCGACACGACTTCGCCCGCGCGCGACGCCAGGAAGACGAGTACGTCCATCGTCTTCCTGTCGGTCTTCTCGACGGTCTCGCCGCGCGTCAGCTGGTTCAGCTTCGGCTCGACAAGCCACTCATCCAGCCAGAACGCGGATCCCGCATCGAATTGCTGTTCGTCCACCATGCGCCCGATCTTATCAGCGCCGACCGAGTATGAGGTCGCTGTTAGCTTCGATCACGTCGATCAGGAACTCGCGCGCGACCCGCACACGGGCGGTCGAACGCAGGTCGACGTGATTCAGAATCCAGACGCCCCACTTCGACGGCGTGAGCGGCACATCCACACGCTCCAGCCCGGGTTCGGCGTCCGCCTCGTAGCACGGCATGCGCGCAAGTCCGAGGCCCGCGCGAACGCAGGCGTGCATCGTGCTCAGGTTGTCGGTTCTTGCCGCAATCCTTGCGCCCGGGAAGTTCTCCTCGACCCATGGCGGCATTTCCTTGTCGCTGCGGAACAGGATTACGTCGGGCTTGTCATGCGCCGCACCCAGGTAGACCGGCGCACCGTACACGCCGTGCCGCAGCGGCAGAACCTGCCGGCCGACCAGGTACTCCGGTGGTTTACCCGTCAGACGCACGGCGATGTCCGCTTCCCGAGCCGCGAGGTCCACGAGCCCGGTCGTCGTCAGCAGCTCAAGTTCGATGCACGGGAATTCGGCACGAAATCGTGGCAAGGCGGGCGCAACAATTCGATTGGCGAAGTCGTATGGGACCGTGATTTTGAGGCGCCCCTCGAGCTCCGCATCCCGTCCGGCCATCGCCCGGTCGATCGCCAACGCCTGCTCCTCCATATCGAGCGCCTGTGCGTACATGTTCTCGGCCGCCTGGGTCATGGCATAACCGTCACGGGTGCGATCGAAAAGGCGCGTGCCGAGTTCGGCCTCGAAGGCTGCGACTCGCCGCGCAACGGTGGTGTGATTGACGCCGAGGCGCCGGCCGGCGCTGCTTACCGAGCCCTCCCGACACAGCGCCAGGAAGTAGCGAACATCATCCCAATTCATTGTTTTTCTGAATAATTCCTGGCTCAGCCGAGACTGTGCACTATTGCACATAGTGTTTGCAATATTACCTGTTTACGATCACTGCTGCACATCGTAACGTGCGCCTCGACGTTCCCCCACTACACACGATCGAGGACACAAACATGAACCTGAACAACAAGACCGTACTGATCACGGGCGCGAACCGTGGTATCGGCAAAGCCACGGTGGACGCGCTGCTCGACGCAGGCGTCGCCAAAATCTACGCCGGCGCCCGCAGGCTTTCCAGCCTCCCCGACTTCGGCGATGACCGCGTGATTCCAATCGAGATCGACATAACGGATCCGGAAACCGTAACCAACGCTGCGGCGGTTGCGAGCGACGTCGACCTGCTGATCAACAATGCGGGAACGCTGGCCATGGGCGGCGTGCTTGACTCATCCGTCGAGTCGATCCAGGCCGACATGAACACCAACTACTTCGGCACGCTCGACGTCATTCGCCGCTTTGTCCCGGTACTCGAGACGAAACCCGACGCTGCCATCGTCAATGTCGTGACAATCGCGGCATTCGTGAATTTCCCCGGACTCGGCGGTTACAGCGCTTCGAAAGCGGCCCTGTTCTCGCTGTCGCAGGGCATCCGCATTGAACTCGCGCCGCGCGGGATCAGTGTGCACACTGTCAACCCCGGACCGATCGACACGGACATGGCCAGGGATCTGGACATGGAAAAGACATCGGCGGAGGAAACTGCGCGCAACATCGTCGCCGGCCTCGAGAACGACGAGGCGGAGATCTTCCCGGATCCGGCCAGCCAGCAGATGTTCGGCGTCTGGCAGGGCAACTACCGCGACCTCGAAGCCGCGGTCTACGAAATGCACCACGCCAACTAGTTGAATGGAGAGACTATTGTTTACGAACAAGCTACACGCAGGCAGCACGTTTCCGGCCCTCCCCGTCCAGTCACTGGACGGGGAGGCGGTGGACGCCAGCAAACCGCAGGGCAAAGCCGACTGGCAAATGCTCGTCGTCTACCGCGGCCGGCATTGCCCGCTATGCACGAAGTATCTGAATCAGCTCGAAGGATTCGTCGGTCGACTCCGCGATAACGGGGTGAGCGTGGTCGCCGTATCGGGCGATAGCAAGGCGCAACTCGAGAGCCATATCGAGAAACTGGAGGTCAGTTTTCCGCTGTACTTCGGCCTCAGTGTCGAACAGATGCAGGAACTCGGACTCTATATTTCGGTTCCGCGGTCGGAAAAAGAAACGGATCACCTGTTTGCGGAACCCGGGCTCTTCGTAATCAACTCGAACGGTGAAGTCCAGGTTGTTGATATCTCGAACAACCCTTTTGTGCGACCCGAACTCGAAGCATTGGTCTCCGGGCTCGACTGGATTGGCAACCCCGATAACAACTATCCGATACGCGGAACGCACACATAATCAACACGTAAAGACGGACGTCGGTCGCGTTTATCTTCTGTTAACCTTCCGGTAACGCACGCTACACGTCTGCGTCGTAGCGTGCGGCTTCCGATCCAACAACAAAAACTCAGGTTGCCGACATGAAGTCTCCCAGTTCCGTTGCCAGCGCGGCTACGCGCATTTCTGCTCTATTCGTCCTGATTTTCGGATCGCTGTCCGCACATGCGCAAACAGCGGTGTTCATCAACGAGATTCACTACGACAACGTGGGTTCCGATACCGGCGAAGCGATCGAGATTGCGGGGCCCGCAGGCACCGACCTGACTGGCTGGTCGATCGTCCGCTACAACGGCAACTCTGGAGCCGCGTACGGCACCGACGTACTGAGCGGCACTATCAGTAACCTCGGTGCCGGCGTCGGGGTCGTATTCGTTACCTACCCGTCGAACGGTCTGCAAAACGGCGCACCCGACGGCGTTGCGCTCGTCGACGACATGGGCAGCGTCGTGCAGTTCCTGAGCTACGAAGGGAGCTTCACGGCAGTGGGCGGACCGGCGGACGGGCTTACGAGCACGGACATCGGCGTCTCGGAAGCATCGAGCACGCCCGTAGGCAGTTCACTGCAGCTGACCGGCTCCGGCGCCTTCTACGAGGACTTCGCGTGGGGGCCGCCAGCCGCATCGACGTTCGGCGCAGAGAACATCGGGCAAACCTTCGACCAGACGGGCGCACCCGACGACAACCTCTGGATCAATGAAATCCACTACGACAACGCCGGCTCCGACACCGGCGAGGCCATCGAACTCGCGGGTGAAGCTGGTACCAACCTCAACGGCTGGAGCATCGTTCGCTACAACGGCAGTAACGGGCTCGTGTACGGCACCACGGACCTGAGCGGCAGTCTCGATGACCAGTGCGGCGGCTTCGGCTTCTTCGTTGACAGCTACCCGTCGAACGGTCTGCAGAACGGTTCGCCCGACGGCGTCGCGCTGGTCGACCCGGACGGCAATGTCATCGAGTTCCTGAGCTACGAAGGCAATTTCACTGCCGCCAACGGCCCGGCAGCAGGACTGACCAGCACGGACATCGGCGTCAGCGAAGCGTCGAACACGCCCGTCGGCGATTCCCTGCAGCTTGCCGGCGACGGGACGAACTCCGGTGACTTCACCTGGGTGCCTTCGGCGACGAGTACATTCGGCAGCGCCAACAACGACCAGACGTTCGCGGGACAAGACTGCTCGGGCGGTCCCTCCGGCGATCTCTGGGTCAACGAATTCCATTACGACAATGCCGGTTCTGATATCGGCGAAGCCATCGAACTCGCCGGCCCGGCCGGCACGAGCCTCGATGGCTGGACGCTGCTTCGCTACAACGGCAACGGCGGCGGCGTGTACGGCACGACGGCTCTATCCGGGGTCCTTGAAGACCAGTGTGTCGGATACGGCTTCGTCGTCGACAGCTACCCGTCGAACGGGCTGCAGAACGGTTCGCCGGACGGCATTGCGCTGGTCGACCCGGCTGGCGTCGTCGTCGAGTTCCTGAGTTACGAAGGCAGCTTCACGGCGACCAACGGCCCTGCGGCCGGTTTGACCAGCACGGACATCGGCGTAGCCGAGTCATCAGGAACGCCAGTCGGAAGCTCGCTGCAACTGAGCGGCGACGGCACAGCGGCGGCGGACTTCAGCTGGGTGCCGGAGGCAGCCAGCACCTTCGGTGCAGCCAACAACGACCAGACATTCGGCGGTGAGAGCTGTGCCAGCGGGCCGGCGGAGCCGACGCCTATCCCGGTCATCCAGGGTTCGGGCGACAGCAGCCCGCTCGTCGGCGAAACAGTGCTTGTCGACGCGGTTGTCACGGGCGACTTCCAGGACGGTGGCGCAGGCGTTAACGGTGATTTGAACGGGTTCTACCTGCAGGACGAGACCGGCGACGGCGATCCGGCCACGTCGGATGGCATCTTCGTCTTTGACGGTTTCTCGCCGGACGTCGACGTGGCGCCCGGCGACCGTGTCCAGGTTGTGGGAATCGTTGCAGAGTTCTTCGGCGAAACGCAGATCAACGTGACGTCAGGCTCCGTCTCGGTTACCGGCACCGGCTCGGTCGCACCGACACCGATCGGACTGCCAATAGCAGACACCCGAACGAATTCGAGGGGCGAGCTCATCGCCGATCTCGAGAACGTCGAAGGCATGCTCATTACGGTGCCACAGACGCTCACTGTGACGGAGCTGTTCCAGCTCGACCGCTTCGGCGAGATGGTGCTCGCACAGGGCGGGCGCTTCGAGCAGTTCACCCAGTCGAACGTTCCCGACCCGACCGGCTTCGCGCTGCACGTCGAAGACCTCGCGGGTCGATCGCTCATACTCGACGACGGCCAGACTGTGCAAAACCCTGACCCGATTCGCTATCCGCCGCCAGGCCTGACGACGGCCAACGCGGTTCGCATGGGCGACACGGTGAGCGGCTTGACGGGCAACATTCGTTACAGCCGCGGCAGCGGCGGCTCGGGCGATGAGGCATACCGCCTCGAGCCCGTCATGACGCCTACCTTTGCACCCTTGAACATACGCCCCGAGGCACCGGCTGATGTTGGCGGACGCCTGCGCATCGCCAGCGTCAATGTCCTCAACTTTTTCAACGACCTCGACGACGGCACGGGCGAGTGTTTCGCCGGTGGCGCCCCGACGCGCTGTCGCGGCGCCGACTCGGTCGAGGAGTTTGATCGACAGGCCGAGAAACTCACCACCGCGCTGTCCGCACTCGATGCGGACGTGCTGGGCCTCGTCGAGCTCGAGAACGACTACTTCGATGGCGAGGAAAGCTCGATTGCCGAGCTGGTCGGGCGCCTGAATGGCGTCGACGGGGCGTGCGCGGGCGGCTACGACTACGTGCGACCCGGCGACACCGTAGGCGACGACGCCATCGCGGTTGGCCTGGTGTATTGCGTATCGAAGGTGACGCCGGCGTTCGACACGACCGTCGAGATCCTGGAAGACGATGATCTTGCCGATCTCGGCCTCACCGGGCCGATCTTCAACGGCCGCTCGACGAACCGTGCGCCGCTGGCGGCGAGCTTCGACGAGAGCGCGTCGGGAGAACGCTTCACGGTCGTCGTGAATCACTTCAAGTCGAAGGGCGCGTCCGAGCTGGACGATACGGGCAGCCCCTGTCTTGCGGACCCCGCAAGCGACCCGGACTGCGACCAGGGTGATGGTGCAGGCTACTGGAACGAACGTCGTGCCGAGGCGTCCCGCGCGCTCGTCGCCTGGCTCGCTACTGACCCAACCGGGAGCGGCGAAGACGACGTGATCATCCTCGGCGACCTGAATGCTTACCTCATGGAGTCCCCGATCATGGAGCTGTCGAATGCCGGCTTCGTGAATCTCGTACAGCCGGGAGACTACTCATTCGTGTTCGACGGCCAGATCGGCACGCTCGACTACGCCCTCGTCAGTTCCGGCCTCGAAACCGGCGTGGCGGGCGTCGACGAGTGGCACATCAATGCCGACGAGGCCGACGCGCTCGACTATAACCTCGACTTCGGTCGCAATCCCGCACTGTTCGACGGCAGCTCGCCGGCCCGTGCCTCGGACCACGATCCGATCCTGTTCGGACTGGACCTGCCGGACACGACCGCGCCCGTCATTGCGTGCAACGCGCCGCCGAGCCTGACCACGCGCGACCGGGGCGCGACGATCACGGCAACGGCTGTCGATGCGCTGGACGACTCGCCCGCCGTCGCGATCAGCAATGTCCGCTGCTTGCGTGAGTTCAGGGGTCGCACGGGGCGGTCTTTCTGCATTGCATCGGCAAGCGGCGATACGCTCGAGGTCCGGCTACCGGGCCGGCCGGGAAGCCGCATCGAGTGGGACGTGACGGCCACCGACGACGCCGGCAACACGGCCGAAGCCGCATGTTCCGTGAATGTCGTGCGGCCCTGAGGAGAAAAAGCGAAAAAATAACCGGCGCACGGTAAACCGATCCGCGCGTCCGTACACTAAGCTTCCAGGATGCCCCTGGGAGGGATACCAATGTACGGATCGCGCAATCGCTTGGGACGACGCCTTGCCTCGCTGCTCGCGTCGGCGTTACTCGTATCCGCCTGTGGTGGCGGCGGTGGCGGCAGCCCGCCGCCGCCCGTTTCGCCGCCGCCTCCACCGCCTCCGCCGACGTCGGCCGAACTGATTGACGCCTCGCGGTTCTCCGCGCAGGCGACCTTTGGGCTCGACTATGCCGGCATCAACGCGCTGGCAGAGGAAGGCAAATCGGCCTGGCTGGAACGGCAGTTCACGTTACCCGTCACAAATCATTCACCGCTCGTCGCGGAGCTCGTGCAGCGGCGCGCGAACGGCGAGTTCGATGCCTTCGAGCAGGACATCGAGTACCTGGTCTTCGCGCGCCGTCTCTCCTGGTGGCACAACACCGTGACGGCCCGCGACGAGCTGCGCCAGCGCGTCGCGTTCGCGCTTAGCGAGATCTTCGTGGTCTCCGACAACGTCGACACGCTGCAGATCTATCCGAGCGCGCTGGCCGGCTACTACGACATGCTGCTGAACAATGCCTTCGGCAATTTCCGCGGCCTGCTGTACGACGTCTCGATGCACCCGGCGATGGGCATCTACCTGAGCCACGTCAACAACCGCCG
>JASJBG010000140.1 GCA_030066625.1 Woeseiaceae bacterium | reverse complement strand
ATGAACCGTACAACCACAGTCCATCAGGATCATGCTGCCCTCCTCGACGACCTGCGGTACGTCGGAACCGTGCGGGTATGCGGTCGACTCGTTCAAGAGTGCCATCGAGAACCTCACGTTGCCGCCCAGGGCGCGCGTTGCTTCGCTCATCATCGCGGAAATGTCGCTGCCGCTCATGCCCTTGTCGACATTTGCATAGATGTGGCGGTAGGCGGCCAGCGTCACATCGTTGGCGGTCTGCATGAGCGCGATCTCGTTCTGTGATTTGTGCATGCGGCAACCGCGGGTCACGGGATTGGCAGAGATCGTCTCGAACTCGGGAGCGGCATGGCTCACGCCATCTACGATGAAGTGCCGGGTGGTCTCCTCGATGCCCAGCGTCCCGGCCTTCAGGCCCCTGTCGGCAAGGATGCCGGCGACGAGGTCGTACGGATTCTCGTGCTCGTGCCAGGTACGGACGTCATCCCCGAAGGCCATGCTTTCGCGCACCGACGGTTCCTCGAAGTAAGGCGTGACGAAGGCGATCTCGCCTTCGCGCGGGATGATGACACCGACGAAACGCTCGGACCGCCACCAGCGTACGCCCGTGAAGTAGTTCAGTGCGGTCCCGGCCTCGACCACAATGGCATCGATGTCGTTCTCGGCCATGAGACGTTGGGCTTTGGCCACCCGTGACTTGCGTTCGTCCACGGAGATCGGCACCGCATCGCCGGTCATGTCCCGGAGATCGGAGAGTGAAGCGGCGCCCGCGGCTGCGGGCAGCGCGGACGCAACGCCAGCGGCACCGGCGAGTTTGAGGAAATCGCGTTTGCTTATGCTCATGTTGTCTTTCCCGAGTCGGTCACGGCAAGATGGTCGGATGAAGATAGTCATCGCATCAGACAATCCGGTCAAGCGGCGTGCCGTGGGGGCCAAAAAGGCGATCTAGCAATGGAAATTCGAAACCTGAGGCGAGCGCTAATTGCGAGTGCAACGGTGGCCGTCCTGATAACCGTCGCGTTCCTGTACTTCGGCGTGAGTGGCTGGACAGGGGTACATTCGCACCCGGGCGCGTGGCTGTTTGCGGCGCAGGCCTTCGGTCTGCTGTTTCTGGCAGGGGCACTTGCCAGCATTGCGACACTGTTCTTGACCAGGAAATGAGCTACAGCCTCAGGCTATGACCCAGGATCTCGTCCATTACAGCCAGCAGGACCGGATCGCAGTCATCCGAATCGACGACGGCAAGCGCAACGCCCTGTCGCCACAGGTCCTGAAACAGATCTACGCCGCGTTCGATCGAGCCGAAGCCGACAAGGCAACGGTCATCGTCACCGGTCGGGACGATGTGTTCTCGGCGGGCTTCGATCTCAAGATCATGAGGAAGGGCGGACTGGCGCCACTCTCGATGCTGCGTGCTGGTTACGGGCTCACGGCGAGAGTGATGCGATATCCCCATCCCGTCATTGCAGCCTGCAACGGTCACTGTCTCGCCATGGGCGTATTCCTGATGCTGTCGACCGACTACGTCATCGGGGCTCGCGGCGATTTCAAGATCTCAGCCAATGAAGTTGCGATCGGCATGAACATGCCGAGAACGGCGGCCATGGTCCTGAAAAATCGTCTGACTCCTGCTGCCTACCAACGGGCGGTAAACCTGGCGGAGTATTTTGACGTTGACTCGGCGCTGAATGCGGGCTTTTTCGACAAGCTCGTCGAGCGTGAAGACTTGATGACCGCCGCGGAAGCCCATGCTCGCGAACTGCAGAATCTCGATCCGCGCGCCCACACGGTCACCAAGCGGCGCATCCGGGCAAGGCTGACGAGAAGAATTCGCTGGACGATACCGATCGATCTTATCGACGCCGCGGCGCAGGGGCTGCGCGCCGCCAAGTCGAGGAGATGAGCGGGCGCGTCGTGGTCCGCTTTAGGAATCTGGTGCTTCTCTTGCCGCTGCTCCTGGGCGGCGTGGCCTATGGACAAGAGCCGAGCGTCTGCTATGGCACGACGTCGAACGGTAGGCTCGAAAACGGCTGGAAACTGCCCGCGTCAGGGCCGAATTTCGTTGCATATTCGACGATCGGAAGAATGGCCGGTCGAACCTATGTCCACAGCTCGGTTTACGCCGTCGTGCTGGAAGCGTATGAGCAGCTTGCAACAGAAATGCCGGAGCGGATCTTCGTCTACGGCGAGACGGGCAAGAAGAAGGGTGGCGAGTTCAAGCCTCACAAAACCCATCGGAATGGCCTGTCCGTCGACTTCATGGTGCCGGTGCTCGACGCGTCGGGCGATTCCGTCAAGCTGCCGTCCAGCGTCATGAACAAATGGGGTTACGATCTGCAGTTCGACGCTGCTGGCCACCTGGAAGGCCTCGAGATCGACTTCGAGGCCATAGCCGAGCACGTCTATCAATTGCACGTCATCGCTGAGCGGCACGGAATCGGGATCTGGCGGGTCATTTTCGACCCGGAACTGCAGCCGCTGCTCGAAAACTCACCACGCTGGCCGTACCTTCAGCAGAACGTGCAGTTCTCGACGAGACGATCCTGGGTGCGGCACGACGATCACTACCATGTCGATTTCGAGGTGCCGTGCGAGGCCCTGTGACGTGCCGGTGTAACCCTTTTCATTGGCCGCGGCTATAAGAGGGAAAGCACACTGGCTGAGGAGCCGACAATCATGCGAATCCTGAAAATCCTGCTGGCACTCTTCGTCGTTGCAGCGCCCGCGGCGGCGCTCGGCGCGGTCTCGGCCGGCGACCTGCCGGACGAGTCCACCTGGTACTTCCACGTCGACTTTGCCGAGATGCGCGGTTCGGAAGCCGGCCGGAGTATCTACAACTGGCTTGAGACCGAGGTCTTCGAAGAGATCCTCGACGAAACCGGCGTCGACCTCGGCAAGGAGGCCGATCAGGTAACGGCATTCTCCGACGGCAACGACGGTTTCATCATGGTCCTCGAGGGCCGGATCAGCGACAAGACGCGTGACAAGGCCCTCGCGGTTGCCGCGACTGCCGAGCGCTTCGAGACCTTCGAGCATCGCGGCCGGACCTTCTACCGGGTCGTCGGCGACGGCGACGATATCGACGTCGATGACGGCAACATCGAGATTGACGGCTTTGACGACGAAGCGTTCTTCAGCTTTGCTATCAAGAACAAGCTGCTGGTCGCGTCGAGCCGCGCGCAGATGGAAGAGCTACTCGGGAACAAGGGCAGAATTGCAGGCGGTAAGAGTCATGACGGCGCCTTGTTCGTGCTGACTGCCGAGAAGAGTCTGATTCAGGCGGGTCTCGACACCGGCGGTTTCGACACGGACGAAGACGACGGTTTCCAGTCGAATATCATGCGCAACACCAAACAGGTTGCACTGATGATCGCCGACGTCGCGGGCAACGTCGCCATTGAGGCACAACTTGTCGCGGAAGAAGCGGAGAAAGCCGAAGCGCTGGGCAGCATCGTCCGTGGCCTTATCGCACTGCAGGCCTTCAGCGACGACATGGATCCCGACGTCGCCCAGTTCCTGCGCAATCTGAAGGTCGACGTTCAGGACCGCCTGCTGAAAGTAAGCGTCGCGATCAGCCCCGCGCTCGTGACAGCGACGCTCGAGGACGCTTAAAGGTCCTGCCAATCGCGTGAGCGACGAACTCGAACAAATCAACGCGGCAAAAGCGGGCTCGGTGGAAGCATTCACCGGGCTCGTCGGCCGTTACCGGGAAGGACTGTTTCGCTTCCTGCTGACGCGTTGCGCAAGCCACGCCGATGCGGAGGACGCGCTGCAGGACACCCTGATCAACGCCTACCGCTACCTCCACTCCTACGACTCGCGCTGGCGCTTCAGCACCTGGCTGTACCGCATTGCGATTCGTAACGCCGCAAAGCTCGCGAGCCCGTATGTGACCGAGCTCGGTGAACTCGAAGCGGAAGAGAGCGACCCGCTTTCGGCCGTCATTCAAGAATCGGAGCGCGAGAACCTGTGGCTCGCGGCGCGCCGGCTCATGAACGAAGAAGTGTATTCGGCCATGTGGCTGCGCTACGTGGAAGACATGTCGATCAACGATGTTGCCGCCGTGCTCGAGCGGTCGACGTCATGGACCAAGGTAAACCTGATGCGGGGCCGCAAGGCCCTTGATGCCGAGCTCAACGGAAAGTCCGTGAAAGAGAGTCAAGCCTATGGACAAGCTTAAAGAAGCGCTGCGCGAGGACGCGGCCGCCATCGACGCTACCGTTTCCACGGAGCTCGACAACCGAATCCGCGCATCGCTCGAAGGCATTCAGCCCGAGCGACCGGAGCAAGCGCCGCGACCACGTCGTGGAATATCGATGTGGTGGGCGAGCAGCCTGACCGGAATCGCTGCGGCCGCGGCCGTGATTGTGGCGATCAACCTGTCTCTCAATGAAGCGCCGGAGGTTACGCCGACCAACACCGTCGCAGGCGCTGAGAACGTGCCGCCGGTCATGCCGGACCTGACGGCGCGAGCCGCCGTGTTGGCCGGTCCGCTCGAGGAAGAACTCGAAGCGCTCGAGTCCGATCTCAGGAAGGCGGAGCAGGCCGTGCGCAAGGAGATGGGACTCGATCTCTGATCTGGAAATCGCCATTTGATTGTCATATGCTGACAGCGGGGAGCCATTTGCCGGTATCAAAACAAATAGAATCTTAAGGACGATACCGAAACGGAATTGACCGCAGGACGGGGACTTAGCGACACCAAAAAGCGAATAGGCTTCATTGACACGGACCGGCAGTGACCCCGTCGCGTCGGCCGGAGTGCGCCGCGACGAGTTGGGTCGCTCGCGGGAGAACGCACTCGTGCTAGACCCTTTCAAGGGGGGTGCAAGTCGTATGCCTTTCGCTGTCGTGCTGATACTGCTCGTCGTCGGCTCTATCCTGTTTCACCTGCTGAGTCCCTGGACTTTCACACCGCTCGCCTCGAACTGGGGGATGGTCGATACGACCGTCGATATCACGCTCTACATTACGGGCGCGGTGTTCGTTGCGGTGAACCTGTTCGTTGCGTACGCGATCATCAAGTATCGCCACAAGAAAGGGGAAGCGTCGAAAGCCAAGTACGAGCCCGAGAACAAGCGGCTCGAGACGTGGCTGACCGGCCTCACGGCGGTTGGTGTCGCGATGATGCTGACGCCCGGCCTGTTCGTCTGGGCCAAGTTTGTCGACGTCCCCGACGACGCGCACGTCGTCGAAGCCATCGGTCAGCAGTGGCACTGGACCTTCCGCTACCCGGGAGAGGACGGCCGTTTCGGTGAGGTCGATGCCCAACGTATCTCGAAGGACAACCCGTTCGGCATGGATCCGGATGACCCGAACGGCCAGGACGACGTCCTTGTCTGGAGCCCCGAGGCTCACATACCCATCAATCGGCCCGTGAAGTTCAGCCTGCGCTCGAAGGACGTGCTGCACGATTTCGCCGTCGCCCAGTTCCGCGTCAAGATGGACCTGGTGCCGGGCATGAACACGTTCCTTTGGCTCACGCCCACCGAGAACGGCCGCTTCGAGATTCTCTGCGAGGAGCTCTGCGGAATCGCGCATCACACGATGCGAGGTGCGGTCATCGTCGAGGAGGCCGAGGACTTCGAAACCTGGCTGGCTGCACAGCCGACCTACGCTGAACTGCAGAACGCCGTTGCCGGCGATCCTGCGGTCGGTGCCGCACAGTACGCCGTTTGCGCAGCCTGCCACGGTCAGCAGGGCGAGGGCATGGTCGCATTGAACGGGCCGAAGCTGGCCGGGCAGAGTGCGTGGTACCTGAAGCGGCAGATTCTCGCCTACCAGAACGGTCATCGCGGTACGGACCCGAACGATACCTACGGCCAGCAGATGGCGCCGATGGCCGCAACGCTCGCGACCGAAGCCGCCGTCAATAATGTGGTCGCCTACATTCGCACCTTCCCCGACGTCGCAGCGGAGGCGACCGTCACCGGCGATGAGCACGCCGGACGCAAGACCGCCGCCGTTTGCGCGTACTGCCACGGCGCGGACGGCATGGGCAACCAGGCGCTCAACGCACCGCGCTACGCCGGCATGAGCGACTGGTACCTCGTCCGCCAGCTCGAGAACTTCAGGAACGGCGCGCGCGGCTCGCACCCGCAGGACTACTACGGCATGCAGATGGGCTTTATGGGGCGCATCCTGCAGAGCGACCAGACGATCAACGACCTGGTGGCCTACATCAACACACTACCGACACCGGACGCGCGCATGAGCGCGCGCAACGAGGAGCGCTAAATGGCTTACGTCGCAATTGCCGATCGCGATCACGAGGTCGAGCATCACGATCCGCAGACGTTCATCACCAAGTACGTCTGGAGCCAGGACCACAAGGTCATTGCCATCCAGTACGGCGCTACGGCGATATTTGTCGGCGTCATCGCATTGCTACTGTCGGCAATGATGCGCCTGCAACTCGGCTTCCCTGATCAGTTCGCGTTCATCAACCCGGAGAGCTACTACCAGTTCATCACGATGCACGGGATGATCATGGTGATCTACCTGCTGACTGCGCTGTTTCTCGGCGGCTTCGGCAATTACCTGATCCCGCTCATGTGCGGTTCCCGCGACATGGTGTTCCCGTACATGAACATGCTGTCGTTCTGGGTCTACCTGGTATCGGTCATTATTTTGCTCGCGAGTTTCTTCGTGCCGGGCGGCTCGACGGGCGCCGGGTGGACCCTGTACCCGCCGCAGGCGATCATGCCGGGTACGCCCGGTATCGACTGGGGCATCGTGCTGATGCTCCTGTCGCTCGCCGTGTTCATCGTCGCGTTCACGATGGGCGGCCTCAACTACGTCACGACGGTACTGCAGGCGCGCTGCAAGGGCATGACGTTGATGCGCATGCCGCTGTCGGTCTGGGGTATTTTCATTGCAACCGTGCTCGGCCTGCTGGCGTTCCCGGCGCTGCTCGTCAGCGCGATCATGATGCTGTTCGACAAGGGTCTCGGTACCTCGTTCTTCATGCCAGCGATCAGCTCGATGGGTGCGGATCCGGGCTATACGGGCGGCAGCCCGATCCTGTTCCAGCACCTGTTCTGGTTCTTCGGCCACCCGGAGGTGTACATCGTCGCGCTGCCGGCCTTCGGCATCGTCTCCGATCTCCTGTCGACGCATGCACGCAAGAATATCTTCGGCTACAGGATGATGGTCTGGGCAATCATCGCGATCGGCGGCCTGTCGTTCATCGTCTGGGCGCATCACATGTACGTGTCCGGCATGCACCCGTACTTCGGCTTCTTCTTCGCGACGACGACGCTGATCATCGCGGTGCCAACCGCCATCAAGGTCTACAACTGGGTACTGACCCTGTGGGAGGGGCACATCCACCTGCGAACGCCGATGCTGTTCGCAATCGGCTTCATCTTCACGTTTATCCACGGCGGGTTGACCGGGCTCTTTCTCGGCAACGTGACGATCGACCTGCCGTTATCGGATACCTATTTTGTCGTTGCGCATTTCCACATGGTCATGGGTGTGTCGCCGATCCTCGTGGTATTCGGTGCCATCTATCACTGGTTCCCGAAGATCACGGGCAAGATGTATAACGAGACCCTCGGCAAGTGGCATTTCTGGATGACCTTTCTGGGCACCTACCTGATTTACCTGCCGATGCACTACCTGGGCTTCCAGGGCGTGCCGCGGCGCTACTTCGCAATGGGCAACACCGAGTTCCTGCCGCAGTCGGCGCAGGACCTGAATGCGTTCATCACGATGTCGGCGCTGTTCGTCGCGGCCACGCAGATCCTGTTTTTCATTAACATGATCTGGAGCCTGAAGAGCGGGCAGAAGGCGGGCCCGAATCCGTGGAAGGCGACATCGCTTGAATGGCAGACGCCCGACACACCGCCCAAGCACGGCAACTGGGGCCATGAGCTGCCGGTTTGCTATCGATGGGCTTATGACTATAGCGTGCCCGGTTATCCCGACGACTACATTCCGCAGAACGTCCCGCCTGACGAGGCGCCCGCCGGACGCGATCACGAGGGCGAGCACTAGTGGAGGTCATTCTCGTGTTTCTGGCGGCATTCCTTGCCGTGTTCATGGGCTGGCTCCTGAAGCAGTCCTTTAATACGCAGCCATGGGTGCCCGAGGAAGTCGAGGAGACTGCGCACCAGGCGCCGCTTGGCGCGAACGCCAAGGCCGTCGCGCTGACAACCCTGCTGGCCGTGATCACGTCGTTCTTCGCGCTGATCATGAGTGCCTACGCCGAACGCATGGAGCTCGGCGACTGGATCCCGATGACGGAGCCGAACCTCCTGTGGATCAACACAGGCATCCTGGTTGCCGCCAGTATCGCGTTTCAGTGGACCCGCAATCGGGCCAATGAGGGCAACCGGCCGATGCTGCTGCCCGGGATGCTGGTTACGGGCGCATTGACAATTGCCTTCATCGCCGGGCAGCTAACGGTCTGGCGGATGCTGAACGCATCCGGTGACTACGTCACCGTGAATCCGGCGAACGCGTTTTTCTTTTTCATGACCGGCGCGCACGCGCTGCACATATTGGGCGGCATGTATGTCTGGTCGCGAGCAACGATACGTCTCGTGACCGGCAATGACGTCGAGAAGGTGCGACAGAGTATCGAGCTCTGCACGATCTACTGGCATTTCCTGCTGGTGGTCTGGCTCGTGATGTTCGGCCTGTTGCTGTCGACCTGAAGCTTGAGGATAGAGTAAACAATGTCAGAAGCAGCTATCGAAGGTTCACCGACGCTGGAACCGGGGGGCGCGGAAGGCGTCGTCCACGACTTCTCGCGCGACAAGCAGGTGTTCGGCTTGCCATGGGGCAAGGCCATGATGTGGATTTTCCTGCTCTCGGACACGTTTATCTTCAGCTGCTTCCTCGTGTCCTACATGAAAGTTCGGATCACGACGACGGATCCGTGGCCGAACCCCAGTGAAGTCTTCGGGCTGACTGTGTTCGGCGTATCGGTACCGCTGCTCTTGATCGCGATCATGACCTTCATCCTGATTACGTCGTCGGGGACGATGGCGCTGGCCGTGAACTATGGCTATCGGAGGGACCGCAGTCGTACGTTCTGGCTCATGGTTGCGACAGCGGTCCTCGGTGCGAGCTTCGTCGGCATGCAGGCCTTCGAGTGGAGCAAGCTGATTTCGGAGGGGGTGCGGCCCTGGGAAAACCCGTTCGGCGCTGCACAGTTCGGCTCGAGTTTCTTCATGATCACGGGCTTCCACGGCATGCACGTGTCGGCCGGCGTCATCTATCTGCTTATCGTCGCCAACCGGGTCAGGAACGGTTTCTACGAGAAGCGCGGTGGCAATTACGAGATTGTCGAGATCGCCGGGCTGTACTGGCACTTCGTCGACCTCGTCTGGGTATTCATCTTCGCATTCTTCTATCTCTGGTAAGGGGCGGACGCAATGGCAGCAGAAGGGCAACAACATCCGCTGAGAATCTACTGGATCATGTGGGGCGCGCTGTTTGTGCTCAGTGCGTTTTCCTATGCGACGGACTTTATGGACGACGGCATCGTACGCACGTCGCTGATCCTGACTTTCATGATGCTGAAAGCCGGTGGCATCGTCTGGATCTTTATGCACATGGGATGGGAGCGACTCGCCCTGAAGCTGGCTATCCTCGGCCCGCCGGTTGCAATACTCGTGCTTATCTGGCTTATGGCCCTCGAGGGCGACTACGTCGAGAACAACCGCATAGAGAATTACGGCGAAAGTACGATGCAGGTCGAAACCCCCGGGCACCACTGATCGGTACTCTCGGCGTAAGGATGCCGCCGGCTTAAACCATGGGGATCATCGGCGCCCTGACGATCCTCGCGATCGCGTTTGCCCTGTCGCGCGACCGTTCGGCGGTCAACAAGCGCACAGTCGCCGCCGCGTTCGCGATACAGGTGACGCTCGCAGCCATCATTATCTACCTGCCGTTCGGGCAGAGGGCACTCGCGGCTGTCGTCCGCGGCGTGCAGCACGTCATCAACTATGCGAACGACGGCATTGCGTTTGTGTTCGGCACGGAGATCACCCCGACGCTCGGCTTCACGATCGCCTTCAACGTATTGCCAGTGATCGTGTTTTTCGCCGCGCTGATGTCCGCGCTTTACTACCTCGGCGTCATGCAGCTGTTCGTCGGTATCGTCGGCGGCGGCCTGCAGAAACTGCTGAAGACCAGCAAGGCCGAGTCGGTGTCGGCCGCATCAAATATCTTCGTTGGTCACACCGATGCACCGCTCGTCGTGCGGCCCTACCTCGAACAGATGACGGAATCCGAGCTGTTCGCCGTGATGACGGGCGGCTGCGCGACGATTGCGGGCGGGGTGATGATGGCCTACGCCACGATGGGCGTCGACCTTGGCTACCTCCTGACGGCGAGCTTCATGGCCGCGCCCGGCGGGCTGCTGATCGCGAAGATCATGCTGCCCGAGACCGAGGTGCCGGTCGATCCATCGGCGTCGGCGCCCGTGGACGAGGGCGACCGGCCGGCGAATATCTTCGAGGCCATCGGCAACGGCGCGATGATCGGCATGAACATCGCGATGAGCGTCGGCGCGATGCTGATCGCGTTCGTCGCGCTGATCGCGTTATTCAACGGACTCGTCGGTGGCGTCGCCGGCCTGCTCGGGATCGATTCGCTGTTAGGTGTTGAAGCGGTGACGCTGGAGTTGATCC
>JASJBG010000139.1 GCA_030066625.1 Woeseiaceae bacterium | reverse complement strand
ATTTCGGGAACGGGTTCGGCTTTTGGAACACCATGCCGATGCGGGCACGCAGAACCACCGGGTCGAGGCTCTTCGCGTAGATGTCCTGGCCGTCCAGGGTAATCTTGCCGGTTACGCGGGCGTTGTCGACCGAGTCGTTCATGCGATTCAGGCAGCGGATGAAGGTCGTCTTGCCACAGCCCGACGGGCCGATCAGTGCGATGACCTCGCGCTTGCCGATCTCGAGCGTGACGTCGCGGATGGCGTGGATGTCGCCATAGTAGGCGTTGACTCCCTCGGCGACGATGAAGGGATCGTCGCAGCGGACCTTGCCGACCGTCTTACCTTCGGGATCGGTGAACTGGCGCATGGGTGCCGCGCGGAGCTGCGTCCGGGCACTCGACATCGGCGCAACCTCATCCATGCTCGGCAGGTCGCTGACCCGGGACTTTGGGTCGGTATCAGACATTGCCGGGCATTGTCGTACAGCGCGGGCCGCGGCTCAATGACGTCACAGCCTGGTTTCCATGCGTTTGCGTATGACGACGGCCGCAAGGTTCATCAGCAGCAGGAATCCGAGCAACACGAGAATCGCGGCGGCGGTCTTCTCGGCGAAGGCGCGCTCCGGGCTATCGGCCCACAGGTAGATCTGGACCGGCAGCGCCGTCGCCGGGTCTGACAGGCTGCCGGGCACGTCGACAATGAACGCGACCATGCCGATCATGAGCAGGGGCGCGGTCTCACCGAGCGCCCGGCTCATGCCGATGATCGTCCCGGTCAGAATCCCGGGCAGCGCCAGCGGCAATACGTGGTGGCCAACGACCTGGATTCGGGACGCCCCCAGCGCCGCGGCGCCCTCGCGAATGGAAGGCGGCACCGCCTTGATCGCGGCGCGAGCGGAGATGATGATCACCGGCAGGGTCAACAGCGTCAGCACCAGGCCGCCGACGAGCGGCGCGGAGCGTGGCATCGACAGCCAGTCGATGAATAACGACAGCCCGAGCAGGCCAAATACGATCGAAGGCACGGCAGCCAGGTTGTTGATATTTACCTCGACGAGGTCTGCCCAGCGATTCTTCGGCGCGAACTCTTCGAGGTACACCGCTGTCGCGACACCGAGCGGAAACGCCAGCACAAGCGTGACGATCAACATGAAGAACGAGCCGACGAGAGCGCCGCGGATACCCGCGAGTTCGGGCTCGCGCGAGTCGCCGTTCGCGAACAGGTCAGTATTGAAGCGACGCTTCAGCGCGCCATCGTCTCTCAGCATCTCGACCCAGCGGATCTGCATATCAGACACGGGCCTCAGGCTTTCGTCGATCGAGGCATCGACTTGCCCTTTGACGTACATGTCGATGTTCGCGGACGCCGGCACCCAGACGGATACCCGCTGGCCCACGAGACCAGGCTCCGCCCTAACAGCGTCGCGAATTCGGAAAGCGGCATCGATGCTGAGCAGCCGCGAAAGCTGGCGACGTTCTTCGCGCGTAGACAGCTCCCCGAAGCGGTCGCGCAGCGCCCGCGAGACGACAGCATCGAAGTCGCCGAGACCGACGTCCACGGGTGCACCGACACCCAGCACGCCGGGATCGAGATCGACGTCGAGCAGAACCTGCGTCTGCGTGAACGCCGACGCACCGCGCATGATCAGCGTACCGAAGAACAGGACAAGGAAACCGAGGCCGATCAGCGTCGCGACGATGCCGCCGGCGCGAAACAGGAACTCACGCCGGTAACGCCGGCTAAGACCCGCCTGTACCCTGCTTCGCACTGGGTTGGCCCCGGTGCTACTCATACTGTTCCCGGTACTTGCGGACGATGTTGAGTCCGACCACGTTGAAGAACATCGTGATCAGGAACAGGACGAGCCCGAGCGCGAATGCTGCCAGCGTCTTCGCGCTATCGAACTCCTGGTCGCCCACGAGCAGGGTCACGATCTGCACCGTGACCGTGGTTACTGCCTCGAACGGATTCGCCGTGAGGTTCGCGGCGAGTCCGGCCGCCATGACGACGATCATCGTCTCGCCGATAGCGCGTGACACTGCCAGCAAGATGCCGCCGACGATGCCCGGCAACGCCGCCGGAAGGATGACCCCGGTCATCGTCTCGGAGCGCGTCGCGCCGAGACCGAGCGCCGCATCGCGCATCGACGAGGGCACCGCGTTGATGGCGTCGTCGGATAGCGACGACACAAGCGGGATAATCATGATGCCCATGACCAGCCCGGCGGCGAGCGCGCTCTCCGAAGCAACCTCGAAGCCCATGGCCTCGCCGGCGCGGCGCACCCAAGGTGCCACGATCAGCGCGGCGAAAAATCCGTACACGACGGTTGGAATACCGGCAAGGATTTCGAGCGTCGGCTTGACGAAAGCGCGGGTGCGCGCCGGCGAATACTCGGCGAGATAGATCGCGCTCATCAGGCCGACGGGTACGGCGACGAACATCGCGATCAGCGTGATCATCAGCGTGCCGGTCAAGAGCGGCACGATACCGAAACTGCCGGATGAGCCGATCTGGTCGGCGCGAATTGCAGTCTGCGGGCTCCAGTTGAGACCGAACAGAAATTCCGTGAGCGGCACCTGCTGAAAGAAACGAATCGCTTCGAACAGCACCGAGAACACGATTCCGATCGTCGTGAACACGGCGATGCTCGACGCACCAACGAGGAACGCGCGGGCCACTTGTTCGACGCGGTTGCGGGCTCGCAGGCCGGGGCGGACTCGCGACAGCGCCAGGCTACCAGCGCCCATGGCGAGACCCAGTGCGATGACGCTCAGCAGCACGCGGCTTCGCCCGCGGTATTCGAGAAAGCGCTCGGAAGCCGCCTTGAGCGTCGCATCGACCTCACCGCTCACTGCATCGCCAGCCGCGAGGTTCTGGATATTGTTGACAAGCAGCGTCAGCTCGCCGGTGGACATCGAGCGTTCGGCATCCGGCAAGCCCTTGACGATCAGCGCCACGATGATGCGCGGCTCGAGCCACAGCCACGCGGCAACGACCACCAGCGCAGGCAACAGGCACCAGATCGCCGTGAAGTAACCGTAATAGCCGGGTAGCGAATGCAGCTCCCGCCCGCTGCCGCCCGCCAGCGCCAGCGAACGCTCGCGACCGAGAAAGAACGCGGCGAACGCAAGAGCAGCGAGAACGAGAATCAGCGTGGATGTTTCCATGGCCGGCTAAACTAGCACGAACGTGTGTGGGCGCCGGTTGCCTATTGGCCCGCGACCTTCATGGGAACGAGGTCGCGAACGTCCAGCGCAACCTGGCGCCGTTCCGCCGCGGGCATCGGGATCAGGCCGCGCTCCGACAGGTAACCTTCCTCGCCCCAGGCGCGATCGCTCGTCAGTTCGCGAAGGAATGCGCGCAGGCCCGGGATGACGTCGACGTGCGCGCGCTTGATGTAGAAATACAGCGGCCGTGACACCGGGTAGCTGCCGTCGGCGATAGCCTCGAAACTGGGCTCGACGCCCTCGACGGCAGCCCCCTTGACCTTGGCCATGTTCTGATCGAGAAAGCTGAAGCCGAAGATACCGAGCGCGCGCGGGTTCGCCTCGAGTTTTTGCACAATGAGGTTGTCGTTCTCACCCGCCTCGATAAACACGCCGTCCTCGCGCACAGTCTGGCAGATGCTCGCATGCCGGTCCGGGTCCGTATCGCGCAGCGAAAGGATCCAGGGCACCGTATTGCAGCCGCGCTCCATCGCCTGCTCGACGAGCTCGTCACGCGTTCCCGAGGTCGGTGGCGGACCGAGCACCTCGATACGCAGCTCGGGCAGCGCAGGATTGACATCCGACCAGTAGCGGTTCGGGTTCAGGACGAGTTCTCCTTCACGCTCGCCGGGTACTTGCCGCGCCAGCGCGTAGTAGATGTCCGCATGCGTCAGCGAAATTTCCGGTGACTCCAGCGAATTAGCGAATACGATGCCGTCGTAGCCGACCTTGACCTCAACGATCTCGTCGACGCCGTTGGCGTCGCACGCAGCCAGCTCGGACGGCTTGATTCGCCGCGACGAGTTGCTGACATCCGGGTAGTCGACGCCGATGCCGTCGCAGAACAGCTTGAAGCCGCCGCCCGAACCGGTCGACTCGATCTTCGGTGTCTTGTACGGAGAACCGCGGCCGAAGCGCTCGGCGACGACGGTCGCAAACGGGTAGACGGTCGACGAGCCAACCACATACACGTAGTCGCGACCGGCCTGCGCCCACGCAGGCGCGGAGGCCGCTGTCATAGACAAGGCACTTGCAAGCAACGCAGCTGCTGTGATTCTCTTTGGCGCGCGCACGGTCGTGTGGCTCCGGAAAAAGTCTGGCAGCTTACCGGCGTAATGTTATCGAAATGTTGCAGGAAGTCCGAAACCCGATGATGACCAGCGAAAACTGGCAACAGGCCGTCACCGACCTGCTCGTGGAGCTCGTGCGTCGCCCGTCCGTGACGCCCGACGACGCCGGCTGCCAGCAGCTCATGGCCGAACGCCTCGAGCCCTTGGGATTCGTCTGCGAGTCGATGCCCTTCGGCGACGTGACGAACCTGTGGGCCCGCCGCGGCAGCGACGGACCCGTGCTTTGTTTCGCCGGTCACACGGACGTCGTGCCGCCCGGGCCGCTGGAGCAGTGGGACACGGATCCGTTCGAGCCGACGATGAAAGACGACGTGCTGTACGGGCGCGGCGCGGCCGACATGAAGGCGTCGCTCGCCGCAATGATCGTCGCGATCGAGCGGTATCTCGCGGCCACGCCGGAACCCGTGGGCTCGATCGCGCTGCTAATCACGAGCGACGAGGAAGGCCGCGCGCGGGACGGCACGCTCAAGGTCATGCAGGCGCTGACCGATCGCGGCGAGCACATCGACTGGTGCGTCATCGGTGAACCGTCAAGCCACGCCGAACTCGGCGACATGGTACGCATCGGCCGCCGCGGGTCTCTGAGCGGCATGCTGACGGTTCGCGGCATTCAGGGCCACGTCGCCTACCCGCAGCTGGCCGATAATCCGATCCGCCGATTCGCGCCGGTGCTGGCGGAGCTTCACTCGGTCGAGTGGGACAACGGCAATGACTTTTTTCCGCCGACGAGCTTCCAGGTCGTCAACGTGCAGGCAGGCGTCGGCGCGCCCAACGTAACGCCAGGTGAACTCTCGGCTCGCTTCAACTTCCGCTACTGCACCGTGTGGCATCACGAGGAACTGCGGTCGAAGGTGCATTCGATTTTCGACCTGCACGAGATCGACTACGAACTCGACTGGCACCTGTCAGGCGAACCGTTCCTGACGGATCCCGGCGTGCTCATCGACGCCGTGGCGGCATCGGTGGAAGAACACACCGGCAGGTCACCGGAACTGTCAACGGGAGGCGGCACGTCAGACGGCCGATTCATCTCACCGGCTGGCGTCGACGTCGTCGAACTGGGACCGATCAACGCGTCCATACACAAGGTCAACGAGCACGTGCGAATCGCAGACGTGCACACGCTGACCCTGATGTATCAGCGGATTATGGAGCGGTTGCTGGATCCGCCGTCGGACTAGCGTCGGCCCGCGGCGCGACCGACCGCAGGTTGTTCCAGATTCCGGCTGCGCCGAGCCCGACCACCGCGATCAGCACCCAGGCCGGCATCGTCAAACCGAGAAACTGCCAGTCGATCGTTGCGCACTCGCCGGATCCCGTAAACACCATCTTCAGCACGTCGGCGAACGGGAAAGTATCGACCATGTAGGCGAGATCCGGACCGCAGGCCGGGACGCGGTCGGGCGGCAGGTTTTGCAGCCACACGTGCCGGCCGGCGACGGCGATGCCACCGGCGGCTGCCAGCGCCATCAGGCCGGTGTAGGCGAATCGGCCCTTGCCGCGCGGATGGTGCAGTGCCGCCGCGAGAAACACGAGACCCATGGCAATGACGGCAATGCGCTGGAACACGCACAGCGGGCACGGCATCAGCATCAGTACGTGTTCGGCGTACAAGGCGTAGGCCATCAGGCCCGAGCAAATCAGGAAGCCCGCGATGTTGAGCAGGCGTTTGTCAGGTAGGGACATGCTCAGTCAGTCTTTGATTCCCGGTCGTCGAAGCCCTCAGTGTGCCGGACATCGCGGCCCTGCACCATATAGATGACATATTCACTGATGTTCTTTGCATGATCGCCGATGCGCTCGAGCGAGCGAGCAGCCCAGGTCACGTTCATGAAGCGGCGGATGCTGCGGGGATCCTCCATCATGAAGGTGATGCACTGGCGCGTGATCGCGTCGTATTCGTCATCGACCGCCTCGTCTTCCTTGACCACCGACAGCGCGGAATCGACGTCGAAGCGGGCAAACGCGTTCATCGCCGTACGCAGCATCTCGGACACGTGGTTGCCGAGATACTTGAGTTCGCGGTAGGAATCTGACGGCCGGTCCATGGCGGCCAGCTGCGATGCGAGGAAGCCGATCTTCTCGGCCTCGTCGCCGATGCGCTCGAGATCGGTAATTGTCTTGATGATGGCGACGATGAGACGCAGGTCACTCGCTGCGGGCGAACGCGTTGCCAGGATGCGGCTGCACTCTTCATCGATGCTGACCTCGAGGCTGTTCACCTTGTAATCGTCGTTGGCGACCTGGATGCCCAGTTCGCTGTCGCCACTAACGATCGCCGCGATGGCGCGGGACAGCTGCGCCTCGACGAGCCCACCCATCGTGAGCACGTTGTTGCGAAGGTCCTCGATGTCCTTGTTAAAGCGTCTCGAGATGTGGTCGGTCAGGTTGGATGCCTGCACGGTATATCGTTCCTCTGATCGTCCTTAGTCCTAGCCTGTCGCGCCGGCGACATCGAGGTCGCGACTCGCGTCGATGCGTGCCGCCGGGAAATGGCAGCGGAACTGGCTGCCCTGGCCCGGCGTGCTCTTGATATGCAGCTCCGCGTTGTGCCGGCTCAGCACATGCTTGACGATCGCAAGCCCGAGCCCGACGCCGCCATCCTCGCGCGCCCGGCCGCGATCAACGCGGAAGAAACGCTCCGTCAGCCGCGGAATGTTCTCGGCGGAAATTCCCTCGCCCGTATCCGTCACGGTCAGGTCGGCACCTTTTTTGTTGGACTCCCAACGGAGCGTAACGGTTCCGTCCGCCGGCGTGTGCCGCAAAGCGTTCGACAGCAGGTTCGTGATGACCGATTCGATCTGGCTGCTGTTGCCCCGCAAGACGGCACCCGACTCTATTTCGAGCTGGATATCCGCGTGCTCGCCGCTCGATGACTGGTAGGCCTTTTTTGCCGCAAACATGAGGCCGGCGACATCCACCGTGTTGTCAAGGCTCGCGAGGCCGGCGCTCTCGAGCCGGGACAGCTCCAGGAGTTCCGCGATGATTGCATTCATGCGCCGCGCCTGCGCCTGCATCTGGCTGACCGGGAATACCCATTCCTCGGGCGCGCCGTCGTCGGCAATGCTGTCGAGGTAGCCGGAGATCACGGTCAATGGCGAACGCAGCTCGTGTGAGGCATTGGCCACGAAGTCGCGGCGCATCTTGTTCAGGCGCAGCCGCTCGGTAACGTCGCGCAACAAAAGCAGTTTCTGGTTGGCGCCGTAAGGAACGACGCGGCAGTTCAGCCAGCCGATCGGCGACACCGGCGACTCGATCTCGATCGACGCCTTGAAGTCGTCCGACTGCAGCAGCTCGGTCAGCTCCGGGTGCCTCAGGATGTTGTCGACCCGCTGACCACGGTCCTTGCGCGGCTTGAGTCCGGCAAGCTGCTTCGCGGCGCGGTTACACATGACGATCTGGTTGCTGCCGTTCAGGATGACGGCACCGTCCGGCATTGCATCGGTTGACTTGCGGATCTCGCGCAGCAGGACGCGGTGACGTTCCTTGTACTTCGATGCGCGCTCGTTCGCACGACTGAAGCGCGAAAAGACCTGCTGCCAGATACCGTCACCAAAACGGAAGGCATCGAAGTTGCGCGTGCCGAGGGCACGATGGAAGCTCAGCAGCTGGCGGATCTGCCAGGCGAGCGCCGCGAGGGCGGCAACCAGCAGGCCGATTTCGGGCCGGCCGTAGATCCAGCCGATCAGCGCGCCCGTGCCGAGGAACGCGACTGTCCCAAGTATCAGGTTGCGCCAGGATTTCGGCATTTGTCCTCCAGTACGGCCCGGGGGCCGACGCGGCTTAGTTTACGCGTCGCGGGTCGAAAAGCGGTAGCCGGCGCCGCGAACCGTCTGGATGTAGTCATCGGCCTTGGCCTCGGTAAGCGCCTTGCGCAGCCGGCGCACGTGTACGTCCACGGTACGTTCCTCGACGTAAACGTTGGCACCCCAGACCCTGTCGAGCAGCTGTGTGCGGCTGTACACGCGATCGGCATGCGTCATCAGAAAGCGCAGCAGCCGGTATTCGGTCGGCCCGAGGCGAATCTCCTTGCCGTCCGCGGAAACACGATGGCCCGCCGTGTCGAGCTCGAGGACGCCGGCGCGGATGACCTCCTCGTCGGCCGACCTGGCACGGCGCAGCACGGCCTGGATACGCGCAATCAGCTCCCGCGGCGCAAACGGCTTGGTCACGTAGTCGTCGGCGCCGCCTTCGAGCCCGGCAACCTTGTCGTACTCGTCGGCGCGCGCCGTCAGCATGATGATGCCGAGGTCTTCGTTGCTCTTGTCGCGCTTGAGCATCCGGGTCAACTCGAGGCCGCTCATATCGGGCAGCATCCAGTCGATCAGTGCCAGGTCCGGCCGCTCGTCGGCGAGCAGCTGGCGTGCCGCACGACAGTCGGCGGCTTCGACGGTCTCGAAGCCGGCACGGACGAGGTGAAACGCGATCATCTCGCGAATCGGCTTCTCGTCTTCGACTATGAGTATTTTGCTGGTGGTCATGGGCTGGCCCGGTCCTTTGGCGCGAGCGCATTACATCAGCGCTATATTACAGGACGGTTACGCCCCCGCCGGTTTTTCCGCGACTTTTTGCCGTAGATACGCGGGGTTAACGGCATCGGGAGCGATCGCCGCGCCTGCCGAAGCGGCCTGTTCCGCCAGCGTCGCGAGCATGCCTGCGCGCGGGTAGCGGACCTCCACGTCGCCGGCCAGGTAGTCGCGATTGGCCGCGGCAAGTGCCGGGTATCGTTCCCAGCCGCAGCCGGCCGGCCGCACCGTCCCCGACGCGGCGAGCTCGGGAATGGCGACCTGGTCGTGCAGGCGCTCGGCGACGACGGCCTCTGGATAACCCTTGTCGTCGATGCGGTAGATACCGAGATACACCTGCTGCATGTGCGCGTCCTGCGTGACCGCGACGGTGTCTCCGGGCGCACCGGCCAGCGCAGCGACGATGGCCAGCGACGATACGGGCACGATCTCTACTCCGGCGCCATGGGCGAGCCCTTGCGCCACCGACGCGGCGATACGCATACCGATGAACGAGCCCGGGCCATTGCCGAGCGCGATGGCATCGACGTCGGTGATGTCCATCCCTGCCTCGTCGAGCACTGAGCGAATCATCGGCAGCAGTATGCGCGTGTGTTCGCGCGGCTGCTCTTCATGACGTTCGATGATCTCACCATCGTTCATCACAGCGACGGTGCACGCGTCCGACGACGTATCGAGCGCCAGCAGCTTCACGCGACCGCCCCTTTTTGTTCGTGACGTTCGAAAAACGCGCGCACGTCGTCCAGTGAACGGGTCGTCGGCATCGGTTCGAGCGCCTCCAGGAAGGTACGGCCGTAGCCTTTGCCGGATATTCGGGGATCGCAAAGCACGATGACGCCGTAGTCCAGTTCGTCACGCAGCAGACGGCCGGCGCCCTGCTTCAGCGTCAGCACCGCCTGCGGCACCTGGTGCTGGGTGAAACCATTGCCGCCTTCGCGGCGAATGTACTCGAGTCGCGCCATCATCAGCGGGTCCTTCGGTGATGCAAACGGCAGCTTGTCGATGACCACGAGCGTCAGCGCCCTGCCGCGAACGTCCACGCCCTCCCAGAAACTCGACGTGCCCAGCAAGACGGCGTTGCCCTCGCTGCGGAAACGGCGCAACAGGTCGTCGCGCGGCGCCGTGCCCTGCGCCAGCACCCGGCGCCCCGACAGCACGGACTTGTGCCGGGTCAGCCACTTGCGCGCGATGTTCAGTGCGCGATGACTCGTGAACAGGACGAAGATACCGCCCTCGGTCATGTCGAAGACCGGCGTGACCGCCTCGAGTACCTCGTCCGTGTAGCCGAATGCCGATGGCGGCGACAGTCCGGTCGGCAAATAGATCAGCCCGTTGTCGGCGACCGGGTACGGGCTCGGGAACGTCAGGCCGGTTACCCCGCCCAGTCCCATGCGGGATGCGAAATGCGAGAAGTCCTCGCCGACCGCGAGCGTCGCCGACGTGAAAACCCATGCCTGGTGATCGTTGTCCATGAGCCCGCGGAGCTTCGCCGAAACATCCAGCGGCGTCAGGTTCAGGCGGACGCTGCGCGGATTCACATCGAGCCAGCGCAATCCGTCCCAGGCGTCGTCGCTGACCAGGAGCGCCAGCCGTTCCGCGGCGCCGACGAGCTGCTGATGGAGTTTTTCGACCTCGATGGCCGCATCACCGAGATCGGCAATTCCGTTCGCAAGTTCCGCAAGCGCAAGGCGCAGTTCGTCGAGCGGCGCCCGCAGCGACGGCATCAGGTCATCGAGTTCGTGGCGGCCCTCGTCGCGCGGCGACTCGGCGCGCAGCACCCGCACCGCCG
>JASJBG010000020.1 GCA_030066625.1 Woeseiaceae bacterium | reverse complement strand
TATCGAAATCCGTATCGTTGCGCGCCGACGAAAAGACAATACGTTCGGCGTCCGGGTGCCAGCCGGGATGCTGGTCGACGTAGCGGCCTTCTGACAGGCGGCGGCTCTTATCCGCTTCCACCGAGTACAACCAGATTTCGGCGCCTGACGGCGCATGCGCCTCGAACGCGATGCTGTTTGCGTCTGGCGACCAGCGTGGCCGGCGTGCCGGCGAGTCGCCGCCAGCGACGGCCGCCGCCTCACCACCGTTGGCCGGAACCACCCAGATGCCGCCGAGCAGGTCGGTGACGAATCGACCGTCTGAGGCCACGTCGACAGTCAGGTTCGTGCCCTCGGTAAGGAATACGTCCGCATGGACGCAGGGCGCGGCAAGCGACAGTGCTGCGCTGGCCAGCCAGGCTTTAGCTCGCACAGTCGACCCTGACTCCGTCGAGTTCGCCGCCGTCAGCGTCGATCATGAGCCGGATCGGTCGACAGCAGACCTGGCAGTCTTCGATGTAGTCCTGTGAACCCGCGGACGTGTCGATCAGCACCGTGATGCGCTCACCGCAGAACGGGCAACCGATGTCGCGTTCATCGAGGCAGCGATCCATGGCTCAGCCCTCGTACAGCAGCGTGCCGCTTTCGCGCCGCGGGTCCGCCGCGATCTCGAAGCCCGTGCTCGCATCGTAGTGCGCCGCGCCGACGCCGCCGAAGTACATGTTGATGCCGTCAAAGCGGCGGACGGGCAGGTCGGTGTCCGGGAGATCGAGACCGGACTCGGCCGCAAGCTGATCTTTGCTGCCGCTCATGTCGACGTGCAGCCGCGGGTGGGCGATCGCGTCTTCGAGGGGCATTCCAAACTGCACGGCGTTGACGAGCACCTGGTGGATCGCGGACGTTATCCGGTCCGCACCCGGCGAGCCTATTGCGAGGACGCCGCCTTCGCAGCGCGCAACAGTCGGTGCCATGTTCGACGGCAGCCGTGAGCCCGGCGGCCGGCTTGCTACGTCGCGGCGATTGAGTTCCACCTCGCCGAGACCGTTATTGAGCCACAGCCCGGTGCCTTCGGGCATTTCGCCCGCGCCGTAGCCGGCCGAGGCTGTGATCGAGCACCCCAGGCCGTTTTCGTCGACCGCCGAGGTATGCACCGTCGAGGCGGACACGAAGTCCGACAGCAGGCGGCCGTCCGTAGCGGCCTCGATGAGTTTCGCCGCCTCCGGGCCGACCTCGTCGGTAAGGTCGAGGTGCTCACGCCGGTAGTCGAGGCAGGCACGATGCACATGAACGAGCCGATCGAGTGTCTCCCTGTTCCAGCTCCGTGCCTCGGTTTCACCGAACGCCAGCAGCATGGCGGCAAGCACCGCGCCGCCGACGGCCGGCGGCGGGTTCGTGGCGATACGCCAGTCGCCGAGCTCGGCGATCAGCGCGGGCCGCTCAATAGCTTCGTACTCGTCCATATCGCGGGCCGTCAGCGAACCGTTGCCGCGTCGCACGTGATCGATGATGCGTTCCGCGAGCTCGCCCCGGTAGAAAACGTCGGCGCCGCCGTCGGCGATCTTTTCGAGACTCTCGGACAGGTGCGGAACGATGATGCGACTGCCCTTCGGTCGGACATTGCCATCCTCGGTGTGCAGCGCGTGGTAGCCGTCCTTGCTGCGCCCGTAGATGCGTTCGCCGCAGTAGCCGAGGTAGTAGTGACAGGAGGCCGACAGCGGAAAGCCGTCCGCGGTAGTCCGGATCGCCGGCCGGAAGATCTCGTCCCAGGAAACGTTGCCGTAGTGTCGCCACGCCTGCTCGAAGGCGGCGAGCGCACCCGGTACCGCAACGGAACCGCTGCCGACGATGGTCGTCATGCCGCCGCCGTATTCCAGTTCGACAGGCACGGCGCCGTGGCCGCGCTCGGCGGCGTCGAGGCCGAGCCCGGGCACCGCGTGGATGCCGTCGATCGCAACCGGCTCCGAATCCGGCGCCCAGATCGTCACGTAGGCGCCACCGGCGAACGAACAGACGCCCGGCTCCGTGTTCATTGACAGGATCGCGGTCGCGAGCGCGCAGTCGACGGCGTTGCCGCCGGCGGCGGCAACCTCGGTGGTGGCACCAGCGGCAACCGCTGATGTCGTGGCTACGGCAACTCGGGTCACGGGGCTTTAGTCTTGAATCGGACCTAGTAGTGTATGACGGAGCGGATGCTCTTGCCCTCGTGCATGAGGTCGAACGCCCGATTGATGTCGTCGAGCGGCATTGTATAGGTGATGAACTCGTCGATCTTGATGTCGCCGTCCATGTACTGGTCGACCATGCCCGGAAGCTGCGAGCGTCCCTTGCAGCCGCCGAAGGCCGTGCCGCGCCAGACGCGACCGGTGACCAGCTGGAACGGCCGCGTCGAGATCTCCTGGCCGGCGCCGGCGACGCCGACGATGACCGACTCGCCCCAGCCCTTGTGGCAGCACTCCAGCGCCGAGCGCATCAGGTCGACATTGCCGACGCACTCGAACGAGTAGTCCACGCCGCCACCGGTCAACTCCACGATGACGTCCTGGATCGGGTCGTCATAGTCCTTCGGGTTCACCGTGTCGGTTGCGCCGAGCTGCTTCGCGAGTTCGAACTTGTCCTCGTTGATGTCGATGGCGACGATCCGGCCCGCCTTCGCCATCGTCGCTCCCTGGATCGCGCTCAGGCCGACGCCGCCGAGGCCGAACACGGCTACGGATGCGCCCGGTTCGACCTTTGCCGTATTGAGCACGGCGCCGATGCCGGTCGTGATGCCGCAGCCGAGCAGGCAGACCTTTTCCAGTGGCGCTTCCTTGTTGACCTTGGCTACCGCGATCTCCGGCAGCACGGTGTACTCACTGAACGTCGATGTGCCCATGTAGTGGTAGACCGTCTTGCCGCTGGCGCTGAATCGCGAGGTGCCGTCGGGCATCAGCCCCTGGCCCTGCGTTGCGCGGATGGCCTGGCAGAGATTCGTCTTGCCCGAGGTGCAGAAATTGCACTCACCGCACTCCGGGGTGTACAGCGGGATCACGTGATCGCCGACGCTGACCGAGCTGACGCCGGCGCCAACTTCTTCGACGACCGCGCCGCCTTCGTGGCCGAGCACGGCAGGGAAGATGCCCTCGGGATCCTCACCGGACAGCGTAAAAGCATCCGTGTGGCAGACGCCGGTCGCGACGTTCCTGAGTAGAACCTCGCCGGCCCGGGGTCCTTCGAGATCGATCGTTTCGACACTGAGCGGCTTGCCTGCCTCCCAGGCGATGGCGGCACGAGTTTTCATTGGTCTGGTATCCCCGTCAGGCGTTTGCCCGGATGTTCGCACGATTGCCGGCCGCACAACAGCGCGACTAGTGCCCGGACCCGGTCGCGTATTCAGCGCTTGTTCATTTTTTTGTTGCAAAACAGCGTTTTAGTTAAGGCCATATTCATCGGCGGACGCCTATCTTGAAGCCGTGTTACAGGCAATCGGAGGTCGCCATGAAACGCATAACGAGCTTGACGATACTGGCCGCCGGGCTGATGTTCGGCAGCACACTGCCGGCGCATGCACACGGCTACGGCCACCACCAGCACGCGCCACGCGCCCATTTCGATGGCTATTACGGTTATCGCTACGTGCGCTCGCACGAGATGCCGCGCTGGTTACGGCGCAAACCGGCCTTCCGCCACTGGTACTGGAACACGCGCTACAAGCGTAATCGCTCGCTGAGCTGGCCGAGGCTGTATGACATCTTCCTCTGGGAGCGCCGCCACGGCCGTTACTACGGGCGCCGCCACGACGGCCATTACGATCGCCACGGTGGCAACTACCGGGACCATTACGATCGTCCCCGCCGCGACCGCGGTAACGATTCACGCCGCCGCCAGCACGGCAACCACTGACATCGGCGGTTTGCCAGGGCCGGCACCAGCGATGGTGCCGGCCTTGCGAGTGGTGACGGCACTCCTGTAAAAGGAAGGCGTTTAAGTCTTACGCGCACGCGTTTCGCTCATGAGTCTCACCGAACTTCGCGACAGCCTGTCGGCCGTCGATCACAAAATCGTCGAACTGATTGCCGAACGGCAGCGCATCGTTGCCGAGATCGGCCGGCAGAAACGCGGCGCCGGGACCGCGACCCGCGACTACGCGCGGGAGAAGGACGTCCTCGACATGGGCCGCGAGCAGGCCGAGGCGCTGGGGGTCGACCCGGACCTCGCCGAGGCGGTCCTGCGGCAGCTCATCCGCACATCGCTCGAGAGCCAGGAACGCGACCGGGTTATCGCCGAGGGTAAAGGCGACGGCCGCAGCGTCCTGGTCATCGGCGGCGGCGGCAAGATGGGCGGCTGGTTTGTCGAGTTCTTCGCATCGCAGGGCTTCGCGCCCACAATCGCGGACGCGAGCCTCGACGATGAGCCGCCGCGTGTCTACCGCAACTGGACCGATGCCGGTGTCGATTACGACGTCATCGTCGTCGCGGCGCCGCTTGCGGTCTCGGGTCGCATACTCGCCCAGCTCGCGGTGCTCAAACCGCGCGGCCTGGTTTTCGACATCGGCTCGCTCAAGTCGCCGCTGATGGACGGGCTCAACGAGCTGCGCGATGCGGGCTGCCAGGTCACCTCCATTCATCCGATGTACGGCCCGGATACGCGGCTGCTTTCCGGACGCCACCTGATCGTCTGCGACGTCGGCTGTGCGGAGGCTACGGCGGCCGCCAAGGAGCTGTTTGCGGCGACGATGGTGGAACAACTCGACATGGGGCTCGAGGATCACGATCGTCTGATCGCGTACGTACTCGGCCTGTCGCATGCGCTCAACATCGCGTTTTTCACGGCGCTTGCGGAGAGCGGCGAGGCGGCGCCCAAGCTCGCGAGACTGTCATCGACGACCTTCGATTCGCAGCTCGAGGTGTCGGAGGCCGTGGCGCAGGATAACCCGCACCTGTACTACGAGATCCAGCATCTCAACAAGTTCGGGCTGGCGCCGCTCGATGCGCTGTCGGAAGCCGCGACGCGGATTCGCGAACTGGTCGCGACCGGCGACGAGGGCGGCTTCGTCGAACTGATGGAAAAGGGCAGGGACTACTTCGCGATGCGCGGCTGAACACTGCGGCCGAAAACTGACACGGGTCGCGCGACGGCCGCGCGCAATTCTGGTAAAAGTGGCGGCGTTCCGGAGAAGGTATCCCGATGCAGACCGCCGACGAGCTCCGCCAGCAAATCGACGAACTGACCGCCGCGGTAGCGCGCAACGAAGACAAGATGCGCCGCTCACAGCGCCGCGAGCTGCGTCTGCTGCAGTCAGAAGACCTGAAGTCGTTGTTCACCGAGTTGACGGCGGGTCTCCGTGCCAGCTATGGGCTGCAGTATGTGAGCGTCGTGCTCGTCGACCCGGACCACGATATTCGCCACCTGATGATGGCCGCCGGCACACCGGTGGAGGACATCGATACGCTGATTTTCGTCGAGACGCTGAGCGGCCTCGCGCCGCAGTTCGTCGCGCTGAGCCAGCCCTGGCTCGGGCCCTTTTCGCGCTGCGATCACCAGCTGATCTTCGAGGGCGGCATGGAGCTTGCGAGCGTGGCAATGATCCCGCTCAGGGTGCGTGGCAACCTCGTCGGCAGCATCAACCTCGGCAGCTCCGACCCGACACGCTTCACTCGCGAGCACGCCAGCGATTTTCTCGCGCACCTGGGCCTGATCGCGGGATTCTGCATCGAGAACACCGTGAACCGGGCGCGCCTGCTGCGCAGCGGCTTCACGGATGTGCTCACGGGCTGGCACAACCGTCGCTACCTGCTGATCCGGCTGCGCGAGGAGCTCGCCCGCGCCAGCCGCGACGGCACGAGTCTCGTCTGCCTGATGCTCGACATCGACCACTTCAAGGCCGTGAACGACAGCTGGGGGCACGCCGCCGGCGACAGCGTCCTGCGCGACATTGCGCAGCGCATCGAATCGCAGGTGCGTGCCAGCGACGTTGCGGCGCGCTACGGCGGCGAGGAATTCATCGTCCTGTTGCCGGACACGTCAATCGACGACGCGGAGCGACTCGCCGAGCGAATTCGGCGCGCCGTCTCCGGGAATCCGATCGGCCTGCCCGGGGGCGGTGAGACCAGGGTGACGGCTTCGATCGGCATCGCCTCGGTGAAGCCGGAAGCGCGCGCGACCGACCTCAAGACGATTGGCGAAGCGCTGATCGCGCGGGCTGACGTCGCGCTCTACAAGGCCAAGGCGGACGGTCGCGATCGTGTCGTGACTGCGGAGGCCGCATGAAGCGCCTGTTGACATGGCTCGCGGTGCTGCTGCTCACGAGCGCCTGCGGTGGCAGCGAGCCTGAGGACGCGCCGGGTGCGGCCGGTCGTCCCGAGCCGATCGTCGTGTACGCGTCCTACGAGGACCCGAGCTATCTCGAGGAACTCTTCGCGGACTTCACGCTGGAGACCGGTATACGGGTTACGGTCAAGAACGGCCCCTCGGACGAGCAGGTCACCAAACTCGTCGACAAGCTGGACGCCCCGAATGCGGACCTCCTCATAACCCCGGACGTGCAGGGAATCTGGCGCGCCGGCGATGAGGGCGCTTTGCGGCCGTACCAGAGCACGCTGGTTGACGAGCGCGTGCCTGCGACGCTGCGAGATCCGGACGGCGTTTGGTCGGCCGTGTCGCTGGAGCACGCCCAGGTAATGAAGGATCGGCGCTCCGTCCCCGATGACCTGATCGAAAGTTACGAGAGCCTCGCGGTGCCGGAACTCAAGAGCAAGCTGTGCCTGAGCAGCTCAGCCCTGCCGATCAACCGCGCCGTCATCGCGAGCCTCATCCGCAGCAAGGGGCGCCGCGACGCTGAACTCGTCGTGCGCGGCTGGATCGCGAATCTCGCAATGCCGCCCTATGTCAGCGAAGAAGAACTGGTCGCTGCGATTGCCGCCGGGACCTGCGGGGCGGGGATCGTCTCCAGCGTGTCAGAGCGCCCGATCATCCCGGGATTCGCGCAGCAGCCGTTGACGTCGACGACGCCGTACCCGGCCGTCGGCAACATCGAGGCGATGGCGATTTCGAGACACGCAGGCAATCCCGACGGTGCCCGCGCACTCATGGAGTGGCTGACCTCGGCCGAGGTCCAGGCTCGCCATGCCGACGCGACGGGACGATTCCCGGCGGTTGCTGGCGACGGCGAAGTCGCGGACCTGAGCACGACAGGCCCGGCGCGAATGAACACGCCGGTACAGCAGCTCGGCAGCGCACAGATGAGCGCGGCCGGCTGGTTCGATGAAGAGGCGGTTCGGCTGGCCGAGCGGGCCAGGTACCAATAGCCGCTAGCGGTAGTTCTGCCGGCGGCTCATCAATACGAGGAATAGCGGCACGCCGATCGCCGCGGTAAGCGCGCCGACCGGCAGCTGGCGCGGCGCCATTATCGTGCGCGACAGCGTGTCCGCAACCACCAGCAGCGCGCCGCCCGCCAGTGCCGATGCAGGCACGACGATGCGGTGGTCGCTGCCGGCGACAATCCTTATCAGGTGGGGTACGACCAGGCCGACGAAGCCGATGACGCCGACCGTCGTAACGGCAACCGCGGTCGCCAGCGACGAGCCGACGAACACGAAGTAGCGGAAGGAATTCACCGGCAGGCCGAGTATCGCCGCCTGCAATTCGCCCCGCGCCAGCACGTTGAGCTGTCTCGCGGCGAGCACACCACCGATCGTCAACAACCCGAGCAGCCAGAGGCAGCGGGCCGGCTCGTAAGCGAAACTGAGATCGCCCATCAGCCAGAACAGCATTCCGCGAAGCTGCTGTTCCGGGCTCATCGCCAGCAGGAACGTCGTCGCTGCGCTGAAACCGGCGGCGAGGACGACGCCGGTCAGGAGCAGTCGCGTCGGCGTCCAGCTGCCGGTGCCGTGCGCAATCGAAAACACCAGCAGCGTTGCGAACAGTGCACCGCCGAAGGCGAGTGCGTCGACCCAGAACGACGAGAGGCCCAGCAGGATAGCCACGAGGGCGGCAACGGCGGCGCCGCCGGAAGTGCCGAGAATGTAGGGCTCCGCGAGCGGGTTCCTGAGCAACACCTGCATCAGGACGCCCGCCACGGCGAGCAGCCCGCCGACCGCGAATGCGGTAAGCGCCCGCGGTAGCCTGAGTTCCAGGATCAGCGTATTGGCGGGTTCGGTCGCTGTGCCGGCCAGCGCCGCGAGCGCATCAGCGAGGCCCGCGCCTGCGCTGCCGGAGGCGAGTGCGAACAGGAACGTCGCGAAAATGATGAGCGCGAGGCCCGAAAACAGGACCATGCTCTTCTGGCCAGGCAAAGACCTACCCCTCAAAACAGACGGCGGGATTAGTGTAAAGTAATCGACAGTTTAAGGTTTTGTATCGGTTGCTATGAGCAACGATTGGATTGACGATGAGGGATTCCGTGCGAATGTCGGGATCATCCTCACCAATGCCGACGGCAAGCTGATGCTCGGCGGCCGCGTAGGGGCGAAAGGCTGGCAGTTCCCGCAGGGCGGCATGCTCGAAGGCGAATCCCCCGAGGACGCGATGTATCGCGAGCTCGAGGAAGAAGTCGGCCTCGGCACGCGGGACGTCGAACTGCTCGGCGCGACCAGTGACTGGCTGCGTTACCGACTGCCCGACAAGTTCATCCGCAGGAATTCCACACCGTTGTGCATCGGCCAGAAGCAGCGCTGGTTCATGCTGCTGCTCAAGTCCTCGGAAGAGGCCGTCCGCTTCGATCTCTGCGACCAGCCCGAGTTCGACCGTATACGCTGGGTTGACTACTGGCGTCCCGTCAACGAGGTCATCTACTTCAAGCGTCGTGTGTACGCCAGCGCGCTTCACGAGCTCGGTTCGACGGTCTACCCGAACAGAATGCCGCCGCGGCCGCGTTGGTGGCCGAAACGCTGGCAAGCCGTTTTCGACAAGGACATCCAGCGCCGCGAGGCCGGGAGCTAGTGCTGCCGGTCAGAACGCCTTTGTCACCGCGAGGATTATCACGGTCAGCAGGAAGAACACCGGGATCTCGTTGAACCAGCGCAGCCACTTCGTATCGTCGCTGGGCGGCGCTGTCCGCAGCCGCACGATCCAGGCATGGCAGCGATAGTGGTAGATGATGAGACCCACCAGCAGCGCGAGCTTCAGCTGGAACCAGCCGAGGCCCAAAAGGCCCGGATTCACACCAATCAGCAGGAGGCCGAAAAAGGCCGTCAGTACGGCGCCGATGGTCATGATCGCGAACAGCCGCCGTTCCATGACCTGGAAGCGCTCGCGGCTCGGCGTATCGGCCGCCTCGGTGTGGTAGATGAACAGGCGAGGCAGGTAAAAGAGCCCGGCGAACCACGTGACCATGAAAGCCACGTGGAGCGCCTTGATTAGCGCGTAATAAGGGGCGAAAGCGTCCATAGGCCCGGCAGCTTAGCGTAATTTCACAAACGTGACGTGGCGCACTTCTGTTTGCGAGGGCGCCCGCGTAACATAACGTCAATTCTAGAAAGCCGCAGCAAAACACCGTGCCATCGCATCATTCATCTGACGCCAGAACCATCGCAACCCGCGTCATTATTGCGCTGCTGCTCGTCGGCAGCGGCTATCTCGTGTTCGAGCTGGGCCGCAACCACGCCGGCTACGACGTCATCGAGGCGGCGGACGAGCGGCAGGCGTACGAGGACCGCATCGTCGCGCTTGAAGGCGAGATAAACGCCCTCAGTGAAGAAATAGCGCTGTTGGAAACGCACCGCGACATCGACCGCGAGGCGTACAAGGAGGTTGAAGGCAGCCTCACAGAGCTGCAGGCGAAGATCCAGGAGCAGCAGGACGCGCTAGCATTTTACCGTGGCATCGTTTCGCCGGCCGACGGCAATTCCGGTCTTCGGGTTCAGGATTTCCGCTTGAGCCGCGGCGGCTCCGAGCGTGAATATACGATCAGGCTCGTCCTCGTGCAGGCGATGAAGCACGACCGCAAGGTATCGGGTGATGTCGTGCTGCAGATTGCCGGGATCGAAGATGGCGTGGAGAAGTCCTACAGCTACGCGGACTTAAAGCCCGAGAGTGCCGAATCGGCATGGGCGTTTTCGTTTCGCTACTTCCAGGACTTCGATCGTGAGGTGGTATTGCCGGACGGATTCACACCGGAGCGGGTGACGCTTTCGGTCGAGTCGCGGACACGCTCGATATCGAGCATCGAGGAAAGTTACGACTGGCTGTCGAGCCAGACTTAAAGGTTCAGGGAGAGAGTCCAATGCTGGGTCGCAAGAAAAACCGACATAACGTCGCCAACACGATCGTTGGCGTCGATACGCGCGTAAACGGCGATGTGCATTTCGCCGGTGGTCTTCACGTGGACGGTATCGTCCACGGCAACGTATCCGCGGATCCGGACAGCGAGGCGTCGCTTTCTGTCGCGGATGGCGCGACCATCGATGGTGGCGTGACCGTGCCTTATGTACTGCTGGAGGGAATCGTCAAGGGTGACGTTTTTGCCAACAAACGCGTTATTCTCGGCGCCACGGCGCGCGTGATCGGCAATGTGTATTACAATCTCATCGAGATGGCGATTGGCGCCGAGATCAATGGCAAACTCGTGCACCAGCCCGAAGGGCAGGTGCCGCTCCTGGAGCAGACGGCCAAGATCGACGAGCAGTCCAAGGCGAACGAGCCAATCGCCGTCGCGAGTGAGGCTTAAACGAGATATCTGACGTATGGCAACGGAAACAGCATCAGCGGCACCGCCACCACCGCCGCCCATCGTATTCACCGATGCGGCCGCGACGAAGGTCGGCGAGCTCATCCGTGAAGAGGACAACCCGAACCTGAAGCTGCGCGTGTTCATTTCCGGCGGCGGCTGCTCCGGTTTCCAGTACGGCTTCACCTTCGATGAGAACATCGAAGACGGCGACAGCCAGGTTGAGAATTCCGGCGTAATGCTGCTTGTCGACCCGATGAGCGTGCAGTACCTGATGGGTGCCGAGATCGACTACACGGAAGACCTGCAGGGAGCGCAGTTCGTTATCAGAAACCCGAATGCGTCCACAACCTGCGGATGCGGGCAGTCGTTCACGGTTTGAGGCAATAAGCACTCCGTCGGAAGCTCCAGACCTGCTGCCCAACGAGGGCGCAAATCGCACCGAGGTCATCGCCGCCGTTGACCTCGGCTCCAACAGTTTTCACATGATCGTCGGCGAGCTGCGCCACGGTCAGCTCATCATTATCGACCGATTGCGTGAGACCGTAAGGCTGGCCGAAGGGCTGTCGGACGACGGCGTGATCTCCGCCGATGCGCGCTCCCGCGCTCTGGCATGCCTGTCGCAGTTCGGCGAGCGCCTGCGGGCCATGCGTGCGGCGAGCGTCCGCGCCGCAGGCACCAGCACCATTCGCCGCGCCCGCGAGGATTCGAGCTTCATGGCCGAGGCCGAGGAGGCGCTCGGCCACCCGATCGAGGTCATTTCGGGACTCGAGGAAGCGCGCCTGATCTACCAGGGCGTCACGCACAGCCTGCCGCCCAATACCGGCTTCCGGCTCGTCGTCGATATCGGCGGTGGCAGTACCGAGGTCATCCTCGGCAACGGCCCGGATCCGCGCGCGCTCGAGAGCCTGCACATGGGCTGCGTGTCGATGACCGAGCGCTTCTTTCCGGACGGCCGCATCACGGCCAGGCGTTTCGAGAAGGCCCGCGTCGCCGCCCGGCTCGAACTGCGGCCGGTCAAGGCCTTCTTCCGCGGCGCTACCGACGTCGAAGCGATTGGTACCTCGGGAACGATCATCTCGACCGAGCGCGTGGCCCGCCTGAGCGGTCTCGCGGAGTCGGGAGAACTCACGCTCGAGGTCATCGAAGCCCTGATCGACAAGGTCTGCGAATTCGATTCGATCGAATCGCTGGCAATACGCGGCCTGTCCGAGCGGCGCTCGCAGGTCTGGCCGGGCGGACTGGCGATTCTTGCCGAGCTCATCGGCGTCCTGCGCATCAAGGGCCTCCGGGTTTCCGACGGCGCGCTCCGTGAAGGCCTGCTCTACGACCTGCTCGGACGCATGCAGCACGAAGACGCGCGCGAGCGTACGGTGCGCGCGATGGCCGCGCGCTACCACGTCGACCAGCCGCAGTCGCAGCGCGTCGCCGCAACGGCCGGTGGACTGCTCAAGCAGTGCGCTGATGCCTGGTCCCTGACCTCCGAGCTGGCCGCCAAGATGCTGGACTGGTCTGCTCGCCTGCACGAGATCGGCCTGGATATTTCCCACGACGGATTCCAGCGTCACGGCGCGTACGTCGCCGAACACGCCGACATGCCTGGCTTCCCGCGAGCGGAGCAGCGCTTCCTCGCATTCCTGATCGGCAGCCAGCGGCACAGCATCAACCTGCGTTACCTGCAGGAACTGCCGCGTGCGTGGCGGGACGGCGCGCTGCGCCTCGCGCTGCTGCTGCGATTGGCCGTGCTGATGAATCGCAGCCGTCGCGATACAGCGTCACCCGCGGTCAAGCTGAGCGTGGAAGAGCAGGGGCTCGAGCTGAAATTCGACCCGGCCTGGCTGCAGGCGAATCCGCTGACGGTTGCGGACTTGAAGCGAGAAAGTGGCTACCTGGGAGCCGTCGGCTACGAGCTCGGTTTCGGCTAGCTCGACGAGCCCATCAGCGAGAGAAACTCCGTCTGCGCATTGACCGGCTCCGACTGGCCGGGTTCGAGCCGCTCGTAGCTGCCGTCGCCGTGCAGTATCCACGCGTAGGTATTGTCATCGAGGTACAGGTCGAGGTCGCGTTTGAGCTGCCGCTTCAGTGACTTCTGCCGAACCGGGAAGCAGGTTTCATTGCGACGCTTGAGATTGCGTTCCATCCAGTCCGCGCTCGCGCAGTAGAACTCTTCGTCGCCGTCGTTGAGGAAGTAGTAGATGCGCGAATGCTCCAGGAAGCGCCCGAGTATCGAACGCACCGAGATGTTGTCGGACAGGCCGAGCACGCCCGGCCGCAGCGAGCAGATGCCGCGCACGATCAGGTCGACCTTGACGCCGGCCTGGGACGCTTCGTAAAGCGCATTCACGACATCAGGCTCATTGAGCGAGTTTACCTTGGCGATGATCCGAGCTTCGCGACCGGCCTTTGCGTGCTCGGTTTCGCGGTGAATCTTGGCGATGACCGCGTCGAACAGGTTGAAAGGTGAGGTCAGCATTTGCTTCAGGTCGCGAGCCTCGGTCAGGCTCGTCAGCTGCATGAAGATCTTGTGGACGTCTTCGCCCAGCTCCTCGTCGCTCGACAGGTAGCCGTAGTCCGTATAGATGCGCGACGTACTGTGATGGTAGTTGCCGGTGCCGAGGTGTACATAGCGGTGCAGCGTGCCGTGCTCGCGGCGAACCACGAGCGTCATTTTCGCGTGGGTCTTGTAGCCGACGAGACCGTAGACGACGTGCGCGCCGGCCTCCTGCAGCCGGTTGGCGAGCGAGATATTGGCGGCCTCGTCGAAGCGAGCCATGAGCTCGATGATGACCGTGACTTCCTTGCCGGCCCGCGCCGCGTTGACGAGATGATCGACGATAGGCGACTTGGCGCCGGTTCGATACAGCGTGATCTTGATAGCCAGGACATTCGCATCGCTCGAGGCTGCCTTGATGAAATCGATGACTGGCGAGAACGAATGGTACGGGTGGAACAGCAGGACGTTTTTCTTCTTCAGAATCGAGAAGACGTCGTCGTCGGTCATCAGCTGTTCGGGCGTGCCCTGCGTGAACGGCGGATACAGCAGTTCCGGATAGTCGTCGATCTCGCAGACCGTGGCCAGGCGGTTGAGGTTGACCGGCCCCTCGACGAGGTACATGTCGTGTTCCTGCAGTCCGAAGTGATCGAGCAGGAACTCCTGCAGGTCTTCCGGACACTCATGGCCGACCTCGATGCGGACGGCCGCGCCGTAGCGGCTGGCCTCGAGTTCGCCCTCGAGGGCGCGCACCAGGTCGTCGACTTCCTCCTCATCGACGTACAGGTTCGAATTGCGCGTGACGCGAAACTGGTAGCAGCCCTCGACCTTCAAGCCCGGGAACAGCTCGTCGACGTGCATGCGGATGACCGACGACAGGAAGACGAGGTCGTGGCAGCCGGGGCTGGACAGGTGATCCGGCAGCTCGATGATGCGGGGCAGCGAGCGCGGCGCCTGCACCATGCCGCGGTGGCGGCGGCGGCCATAGGCGTCGCGTCCGCGCAGCCGGACGATGAAATTCAGGCTCTTGTTGAGCACCCGCGGGAACGGCCTCGACGGGTCGAAAGTCAGCGGCGTGAGTACAGGTACGACCTGGTTACGGAAATAGTCCTTGAGCCAGGCAGACTGCTCGTCCGTCCATTCCTCGCTGCGCAGGAAGCGAACGCCCGCCGACCAGAGCTCGGGGAACATCACGTCGTTCAGCAGCCGGTACTGCTGCTCGACCACCGACATCATGCGCGTCCTGAGTACGTCGAACACCTGGCTCGCAGGCAGTTTCTCCGGACCCTGCGCTAGCGCGCCGATTTCCATGCGCTGCTTGAGCGCCGCGACCCGAATCTCGAAGAACTCGTCGAGGTTTGTCGACGTAATGCAGAGGAAGCGCAGCCGTTCGAGCAGCGGGACCTCCGGATCCTGTGCCAGCGCCAACACCCGCTTGTTGAACTCGAGCATGCTGAGTTCGCGGTTGATGTACAGGTCGGCGGGCGGCAGGGAGGGGACGTCCACGGGTCTCTCTATCGATTGCGGCCTGCCAGTATATCAGCGCCATCGTTACAGAGACTTTAACCAGTTCCGGTCAGGCTCTCCCGCCGGCGTGGATCGCGCCGAGAATCGCGTCGCGGCTGGCGCCGGTGACGGTCGCAACGCTGCCCGGCGCATTCTCGAGCCGCCGCATGGTGAGCCACGCGAACGCGCAGGCCTCGACCCAGTCGGGATCAAGGCCGATGCTGGCCGTCGTTCCGACCTCGCTATCGGGCAGCCGGCGGCCGAGGCGCTCGAGCAGGCTTGAATTGTGGGCGCCGCCGCCGCAGACGAACACCGCGGCTACATCGGGCGCCCACTGATCGAGCGCCGAGGCGATGCTCGCGGCCGTCAGCTCGCAGAGGCTTGCCTGCACGTTGGCAGGCGTCATTGACCCGATATCGAAGCGCTCGAGCCAGTCGGCATTGAAGTACTCGAAGCCCGTGCTTTTCGGCGGCGTTACCGCGAAGTACTCATCGTCAAGCATCGCGTCGAGCAAAGCGCTGTCCACCTGCCCGCTCATGGACCATTCGCCGCCGTGATCGAAGGGTTTTCCGAGATGACGTTCTGCCCAGGTATCCATAAGCGAGTTTCCCGGCCCCGTGTCGAAGCCCGTCACGGGTCCGTCGCCGGCCGGCAGGATCGTCAGGTTGGCGACGCCGCCGATGTTCAGGATCGCCCGGCTGCGGTCCTCTGCACGAAACAGCCAGTCATGGAAGGCCGGCACGAGCGGTGCCCCTTCGCCGCCGAGCGCGAGATCCGCGCGGCGGAAGTCCGCGACCGTGTCGATGCCGGTCCCCGTGGCAATGACCGAGGGATCGCCGATCTGCAGGGTAAAGCGGTGCTCGGCATCGGGCCGATGCCGGACGGTTTGACCGTGACTGCCGATCGCCCGGACATCACTCGCACTGGCGCCGGCTTCCTCGATGACCGCGAGGGCTGCGTCGCGAAAACACTCGCCGACCCAGCGGTCCAGTTCGCCGAATTCGTCGATCGTGAACGTGCTGGGACTGCGCGTGGCTTGCTGGAGACGTTCACGCAGGCCGGCCGGGTAATCGAAGGCAAGCGTCGAGCGAATGGACAGGCTGCGCTGGCCGAACTCGACGAGCACCGCATCGATGCCGTCCATGCTGGTGCCGGAAATCAGGCCGATGTAAGCGTCAGGCATCGTGGCTTGGCGGGAGGACTACTTGCCTGCGTAGGCGGCCGACGCGAGCTGGGTGCGCTTGAAGTTTTCGAGTTCCTCGAGAAGCGGACCGGCCATTGCCAGGAATCGCTCCCGGTATTTCTCGGCGATTGGCTCGGCATCGGGCAGTTCGACCGTACGCGGGTTTCGGTGCACGCCGTTGAGGCGATACTCGTAGTGCAAATGCACCCCGGTGACGAGCCCCGTTGCACCGACGTAGCCGATGGTCTGGCCCTGCCGCACCCGGGTGCCAACGCGTTGCCCGGACACAAACTTCGACATATGCGCGTACAGCGTCGTGATGTTGCCGCCGTGCTGCAGGATGACGACATTGCCGTAACCGTTCTTGACGCCCCGGAAGGCAATCTTGCCGTCGCCCGACGCCTTGATCGGCGTGCCGCGCGGCGCCGCATAGTCGACACCGCGATGCGGGCGGCGGGTTTTCAGGACTGGGTGCAGGCGATTCGGGTTGAAAGAGGAGCTGACGCGGAAATCGACCGGTGAACGCAGAAACGCTTTCCGCACGCTGCGTCCCTCGGGGGTGAAGTAATCGCTGCGCCCATCGTCATCGACGAAGCGTACCGCCCTGCTGGTGCTGCCGTTGTTCTTGAACTCCGCCGCGACGATCTCGCCGTCCGCGACGAACTTGCCGTCCTGCCAGATCTCTTCGTACTGCACGACGTAGCTGTCGCCCTCGCGAATGTCGAGTACGAAATCGATGTCCCAGGCGAAGATGCCGGCGATATTCATGATGACCTTGTCGGACAGACCGGCGTCGATGCCGCTCTCGAACAACGAGGTCTGGATCACGCCGTGAGCGCTGCGCTTGCGGATCTCGATCGGCCGCTCGACGATCTTGGCGCTGAAGCCCTCGTCGCCGCGTTCAATCTCGAGGGCGCTGGTAAGGTCGAGCACCGAGTACATGCTGACGAGACTGCCGTTGTCGTGCCGTACCTCGAACTCGTCGCCGGGCTTTAAGCGCCGGAACAGCCGCTTGGGTTCGTCGAGCTTTGCGATCGCGGCGAGGTGGCCGAGATTCAGGTTGTGCTGCCGGAACAGCTTGTCGAGCGTATCGCCGCGGCCGAGCCTGAGCGTCAGCTCTTCGTAGTCCGGGATGGTCTCGAGAACGGGGCGGACGAACTGCACGCGCTCGATGACCGGGGCAAGCACGGCCGGTGCATCGCTTGCGGACAGGCCTGCCATGCCGGCCGGCGCGTTCGGGCGCGGCTTGTTGTCGCCGGTCAGTAGCAGGAGGGCCAGCAGCGGAATGCCGAGTCCAACGGCAAACCATTGAAGCGCTTTGGATTTTTTGGGTTTTGTTTCGCCAGACGGCTTGTAATCGTGTAGCAGTGGGCTGGGCCTGCGATGCACGTCCGGGTCTCCCCCTGATCGGATGCCCGCTACTCTACCCCGAGCCATCCGCAAGGTCAAAGAAACTCATTACAGTTCAGGGTGTTAAGCCCGGTTTGTACATTTCGCCTAGAATGCTACAGTTCGCGCGTCTACTTAAGCGCAGCTACAAATCCCTCGCGGGCAATACAGATCTCCGGCCAATGACAGATATAAAAGAACAGCTCGCCGAACTAATGCGCGGCACCGAGGAAGTACTGCCGGAAGGCGGTCTCGAGGTGCGTCTGAAAGAGGGGCGTCCGCTCATCATCAAGGCCGGCTTCGATCCGACGGCGCCGGACCTGCACCTGGGTCACACGGTACTCATTAACAAGATGCGCCAGTTCCAGGAGTTCGGTCACGACGTCGTATTCCTGATCGGCGACTTCACGGGCATGATCGGCGATCCGTCGGGCCGCGATGTGACCCGGCCGCCGCTGACGCGCGAGGACGTCGAGGCCAACGCCGAAACGTATAAGGAACAGGTCTTCAAGATCCTCGACCGGGACCGCACCCGCATCGAGTTCAACTCGAACTGGATGGGCAAGATGGACGCGGCGGGCCTGATTAAGCTTGCCTCGCATCACACGGTTGCGCGCATGCTCGAGCGCGACGATTTCAGCAAGCGCTACAAGGGCGGCATGCCGATCTCGATTCACGAGTTCATGTACCCGATTGTGCAGGGCTATGACTCGGTCGCGCTCAAGGCCGACGTCGAGCTGGGCGGCACGGACCAGAAGTTCAACCTGCTGGTCGGCCGCCAGCTGCAGCAGGACTTCAAACAGCCACCGCAGATCGTCATGACGACGCCGCTGCTCGAGGGCCTGGACGGCGTAGAAAAGATGTCGAAGTCGAAGGGCAACTACATCGGTATCACCGAACCGTCTGGCGAGATGTTCGGCAAGATGATGAAGATCTCCGACGAGATGATGTGGCGCTACTACGAGCTGTTGAGCTTCCGCTCGCTCGACGACATCGCGGCGCTTCGCAAGAAGGTGGACGACGGCATGAATCCGCGCGACGCGAAGTTCGAGCTCGGCATCGAGATCGTCGATCGTTTCCACGGCGCGGGCAGCGGCGAGGCGGCGCGCGACGAGTTCATTGCCCGCTTTCGAGAGGGCGCAATGCCTGACGAGATTCCCGAGGTCGAGCTCGCGACCGAGGGCGGCGAAATGGGCGTTGCCCATGTATTGAAGGGTGCGGGCCTCGTGTCGAGCACGTCCGAGGCTTTCCGGATGATCAAGCAGGGCGCCGTGAAGATCGACGGCCAGAAGGTCGACGACCGCGGGCTGAAGCTGGCCGCCGGGACCAACGCCGTCTACCAGGTCGGCAAGCGCAAATTTGCGCGCGTGAGCCTCGCTTAAGAGGAATCCTCGCGCGAACTGTCGGTCTATACTCTGCGTAGCCAACGCCATGGAGATCGCAGTGCCGAAACTGAAACTCATCTTGCTGGGCCTGGTCCTCGCGACCGGTAGCGCTCTCGCGCAATCGGACCTCGAGGAGCGCGAGGCGGCAGAGGCCCGCATGCAGCAGGCTTTCCGTGATGGCATGGCAGAAATCGTCGAGGACCTGAATCGCGGGTCTTTCGAGCGATTCGTGGCTGCGATCGACCAGGACGACATGCTCGAGCGAATTTTCGGCCTTCGCCTGATCGATCCACGCATGAAGCGTGACTTCCGCGAGGACATGGAGGAGCGCGGCCGCTTCGAGGGTTTCATTCAGTCGAATTTCGCACTCGAGGCGAGCGACGGTCTCAAGGCCACGCTGCTGCTCGTCGAGTCCCGCGGTGACCGCGGTCGCGCCGTTATTCGCTACGACCTGCCGTATTTCCAGGTTAACTATCACGAGTACGATCTGACGCTCGACAAGAAAGATCGCGTCGTGCTCATCGACTGGAACGACTACTACTGGGGTCACAAGTTCTCCGACCGGATGGGGCTGTCAATGATCCAGGCGCAGCCGAATACGAACGCGGCACGCAAGCTGATCGATTTCCCGGCCGTGCGTGACCAGCAGATATTCCAGATGATGGAGATCCTGAAGTCGACGCGCAGTCGCGACTTCGAGAAGTACTTCGAGATTGTCGAGGACCTCGATCCCGACATGAAGCGCCAGCGCGCCATCATCAAGCTCGGTCTGGACGCGACACGACAAGCCCGCAAGCGCCGCAACCAGCGGCAGATACTCGAGTGGGTGGCGGAGTATTTTCCCGAAGACCCGCTGTTCTCGATTGCGTTGCTCGACTACTACTTCCCTGACAAGCAGTACGAGAACGCCTACAACGCGCTCGTTCGCCTGCAGAGAAAGCTCCGTGTTGACGATGCCGTTATGAACGCGCGCCTGTCGTCGGCGACGCTGGTGCTCGATCGTGTCGAGGACTCAGTTGCTTACGCGCAGCGTTCGGTTGAGCAGGATCCCAAACTCGAGCTCGGATGGTGGGCGGTGTTTCGTGCGTACGTCGCGGCTGAGCAATACGCTGCGGCTGTCGATGCCCTGGAGACGCTCGAGGCGACCTTCGGGCATTCGCTCGGCCCGGACGCGCTGAGCAAGGACCCGGCCATGGGTTCGTTCTCGCGTTCCGAGGAATACCGCAACTGGTTCGAAGGCAATCGCAGCTAGCCCACGGTCGTGGACGTTGAAATCATCGATTTCGCGCCCGAGCATGCCGCCAGGTTCCGGACGCTCAACGTCGAGTGGCTGGAAAAGTACTATCGCGTCGAGCCGATTGACGAACTCGTGCTCTCCAACCCGATCGATAAGGTGATTCGCCCGGGTGGCGACATCCTGTTTGCCCGCCTGGGCGACAAGATCGTCGGCACGGCGGCGCTGAAGCATGCCGGTGACGGCGTCTACGAGCTGACCAAGATGGCGGTGACCGAGTCTGCCCAGGGTTTGGGTCTCGGCCGAAAGCTACTCGAAGCCTGCGTCGAGCGCTTCCATGAACGCGGCGGCAAGCGCCTGTTTCTCGAGTCGCAGCGGCGCCTCGGGGCTGCGCTGAAGCTCTATGAAACGTCCGGATTCGAGCACGTCGAGCGGCCGGTCCCGTCCCAGTACGAGCGTGCCGACGTGTATATGGAGTACCGGGGCCCTTGAAAACTTGCGCGGCGGGCCCGAAATCCTCCATCGGGCAGTGGCCGGCAGATGCCGGGCGGCCATCCGCCGCCAGGGCGGCAGAATCCGGGAATTTGCGTTTTTCCCCGTAAAAACGGCCTTTTTCGGCCCCCGGAGCAGAGCCCGGAGGGCCCCGGAACGGGCCGAAAACCGGGTAGTCACAAAACTGCAAATAAAGTGTTGACGGCCCGGATTTGGTCGCTATAATGCCCCGCTCGCTGAGGGTACGGTGTCCTTCAGCAAGACCTCCAAGACAATACAGCAGTGGCCATAGGGCTGGTCAGCAGTCCCGCTCGGCCTGTATACTTGATGGTCTGCCTCGCGAAAACGGGGCCCGCTCTTTAACAAGTCATTCAGATAATTTGTGTGGGTGCTTGCGCCGGACTTTGCGAAGGCAAAATCAAGCGTAAGTAACTCAAGTTAAATCTAAGTAATTTGAGGGATTACGCTCTTCAAGCTCAAAGCTATCAACTGAAGAGTTTGATCCTGGCTCAGATTGAACGCTGGCGGCATGCCTAACACATGCAAGTCGAACGGTAACGCGAAGAGCTTGCTCTTTGGCGACGAGTGGCGGACGGGTGAGTAATACTTAGGAATCTGCCCAGTAGTGGGGGACAACTCGGGGAAACTCGAGCTAATACCGCATACGCCCTACGGGGGAAAGCGGGGGATCTTCGGACCTCGCGCTATTGGATGAGCCTAAGTCGGATTAGCTTGTTGGTGAGGTAAAGGCTCACCAAGGCGACGATCCGTAGCTGGTCTGAGAGGACGATCAGCCACACTGGGACTGAGA
>JASJBG010000138.1 GCA_030066625.1 Woeseiaceae bacterium | reverse complement strand
CCCGACAATCCGCGTCACCTGATGCGGCGCCTCCGCCGGCTGTTTATCCGCGCCGGTGTCGACCAGAACGAGATCAACATCCTGCGCGGCATCCTGACCGCCGTCGAGCGGAAGAGCGGGGGCGCATCGTGAAGGACGTCGTCTACCTGGACTACGCGGCCACGACGCCGGTGGATCCGCGCGTTGCAGAGCTCCTGCGCACGCTCAACGACCCGGACGGCAACTTCGCAAACCCGTCCGCGGTGCACATCGCCGGTCGGCGTGCGGCAGCTATCGTCGAGTCGGCCACGGCCGAGATCGCCCGGATGCTGAACTGCGACCCGCGCGGTCTCGTGTATACGTCGGGTGCAACGGAGTCGGACAATCTTGCTATCGCGGGTGCGGCGCGCTTCCGCGCGCATCGCGGCCGCCACCTGATCACGATGCCGACCGAGCACAAGGCCGTCGTCGATACCTTCAAGGCGCTCGAGCGCGAAGGCTTCGACGTCACCTGGCTCACGCCCGAGTCCAACGGCCTCCTCGACATCACCCGGCTCGAGGACGCCATTCGCGACGACACCCAGCTCGTCTCGATCATGCATGTCAACAACGAGACCGGCATGATCCAGGACATTGCCCGGATCGGCGCGATCTGCCGGGATCGCGACGCGCTGTTTCACGTGGACGCCGCGCAGTCGGCCGGCAAGCTGCCGATCGATCTCGCGAACCTGCCCGTCGACCTGCTGTCGCTGACCGCGCACAAGATGTACGGGCCGAAGGGCATCGGCGCGCTTTACATCGCCGACCGCCCCGGCTGCCACGTCGAGCCGCTGCTGTTCGGTGGCGGCCAGCAGCGCCGTATCCGGCCAGGCACGCTGCCCGTTCCGCTCATCGCCGCCTTCGGCCTCGCCGCGAGCCTCGCGCGGGCGCAGATGGCTGAAGACGAGCGCCACGTCGCGGCCCTCGGCGACCGCCTGTGGCGCGGCATCCGCGGCGTCGACGGCGTGACCTTGAACGGTGATGAGCAGCACCGCTGGCCGGGAATCCTGAATGTCAGCATCCACGACGTGGAGGGTGAGAGCCTCATGCTCGCGCTCGAGCCCGTCTGCGTCGCTACGGGCTCGGCCTGCAACTCGCAGAACCAGGAGCCTTCCTACGTGCTGCGGGCGCTGGGCCGCGACGACCTGCTCGCGCAGAGCGCAATTCGCTTCAGCTTCGGCCGCATGACGACGGTCGAGGACATCGCCACGGCCGTCGAGGCCTATCGCGCGGGCGTGAAGCGCCTGCGCCGGCTGGCGCCGGAGCGGGCCGCGTGAGTGCGGATCCCTACAGCGACGAGGTCCGCGAGCTGTTCAATGAGCCCCGCCACGCGGGCCGGCTGGACGACGGAATCTCGGTCCGCGAGGACGCCCAGGGCGTCAGGGTGGAGCTGTCCGCCATCGCCGGCGGCGGCCTGCTGACCGCGCTCGGCTTCAGGGTCTGGGGCTGCCCGCACCTGATCGCCGCGGCCGAGGCCGTCTGCGCACGCTTCGAGGGCCGCGAGGCCAGGGAACTTGAAGGTTTCCGCACTGCCCAAATTATGGAAATTCTTGCTATACCGGTCGAGAAGACAGGTCGTATACTAGTACTTGAGGACGCCGTACGGTCGCTTGGGCAGGCTGTTCGCGGCCGTTCCGACGAAGCATAAACGGACAGTAAATGGCGATATCACTGACAGATTCGGCCGCGAGCCGGGTAAAGAGCTACCTTGACGCGCGCGGCGAGGGAGTGGGCTTGAGGCTCGGCGTCACGCAGACGGGCTGCTCGGGCTATTCCTACGTCATCAATTACGCCGACGAAATCGGCGCCTCCGACGTTGTGTTCGAGGACAAGGGCGTCACGGTCATCGTCGATAACGAGGCCCTGCCGCTGATCGACGGCACCGAGGTCGATTTCGTCAAGAACGGCCTCAACGAGGCCTTCAGTTTTCGCAATCCCAACGTGACCGGGGAGTGCGGCTGCGGCGAGAGTTTCAACATCTAAAACGGCCGGCCGTTCGTTGCCGGCCTCGCTATTGCCACGTAAAATCGCGGGGTTATGCCGCCCGGAGGCCCTGGCCGACCGGGCGGCGACCCATACGACACCCACCAAAGACCTCAACAGGAAGGAAGACTCATGGCCCAGGAGCTGACGCTCTCCATTATCAAGCCCGACGGTGTACAGAAGAACCTGATCGGCGAAATCTATTCGCGCTTCGAGAAGGCCGGGCTCGAAATCGTCGCCGCACGCATGCTGCACCTCTCAAAGGAGCAGGCGGAAGGCTTTTATGCCGTCCACAAGGAACGGCCGTTCTTTCCCGACCTGGTCGCCTACATGACCTCGGGCCCGGTGGTGGTCCAGGCGCTGAAAGGCGAGGGGGCAATCGCCAAGAACCGCGAGATCATGGGTGCGACCAACCCGGCCGATGCCGACCCCGGCACGGTTCGCGCGGACTTCGCCGAGAGTATCGAAGAGAACATCGTGCACGGCTCTGACGGCCCGGATACGGCAGCCGTCGAGATCGAGTTCTTCTTTGCCGACGGTATCTGCGAGCGCACTCGCTAGAGACTGATGGACGCCACGGCTGACAAGACGAACCTGCTCGGCATGCCGCAAGGCGAGCTCGAGCGGTTTTTCGCGGCGCTGGACGAAAAACCGTTCCGCGCCCGTCAGCTCATGCAGTGGATCTACCAGCGCGGCGTCACCGACTTCGATGCCATGACCGACCTGTCGAAGAAGCTGCGCGAACGGCTGGCGGCCGAGGCCGAGATCCGGTTGCCGGTCGTCGAGTCCCGCCACGATTCGGCCGACGGCACGGTCAAGTGGCTGTTCGAAAGCGGCTGGGGCCAGGCGGTGGAGACCGTGTTCATCCCCGAGCCTGCGCGCGGCACGCTGTGTATCTCGTCGCAGGTCGGCTGCGCACTCGACTGCGCGTTCTGCGCAACCGGTGCGCAGGGCTTCAACCGCAACCTCGACGCGGCGGAGATCATCGGCCAGGTGTTTCATGCAATTCATGAACTGCCGCGCCGCGACAATGGCGAACCGGCGGTCACTAATATTGTCTTCATGGGCATGGGTGAACCGCTGGCCAACTACAAGAACGTCGTGCCCGTGCTCGAGCTGCTGTTGTCCGACTGGGCCTACGGCCTGTCGCGCCGCCGCGTAACCGTGTCGACGTCCGGAATCGTCCCGCACATCGACAAGCTCGGTGACGACTGCAACGTGTCGCTGGCCGTGTCCCTGCACGCGCCGAATGACGAGCTGCGCGACGAACTCGTGCCGATCAACAAGCTGCACCCGATCGACGTGCTGCTCGAGAGCTGCTGGCGCTACGCGGCGAAGCACTCCAACCGCTTTATCACTTTCGAATACGTCATGCTACGCGACGTTAATGACTCGCTCGAGCATGCGGACGAGCTCGCAGCCCTGCTGAAGGGCCGGCCGGCCAAGATCAACCTTATTCCGTTCAACCCGTTCGACGGCAACGCGTTTCGGCGTTCGTCGGCGGATACGATCCGGGCGTTTCAGGATCGACTGCGTCGTCATGACCTCGTCGCGACGACGCGCAAGACACGCGGCGATGACATCGATGCGGCCTGCGGCCAGCTGGCCGGCAAGGTCAGTGACCGGGTCCGCGTACGACTGGGGGAGAAGACGATGAGCGACAAAAGAGCGAAGGCGGCCACGGCATGAGCGTCCAGCACCTGAGCCTGAGGGCGGTCCTGATCGGCCTGGCGCTGACACTGGCAGGCTGCATATCGACGACGACGGGAACGCCGGAGCCCGTCGCCGACGACAGCGATGCCGCAGGCGCGAATTTCCAGCTGGGCATTCGCTATTTCCAGAACGGCAAGTTCGAGCTGGCTCGTGACCGGCTGATACTGTCGACCGAACTCGATGGCACCGAGCCGTTGGTCTGGTCGACGCTCGGCATGACCTACGAGCGACTCGAAAACCCGCGACTGGCGGAAGAGTCACACGCGCGTGCTGCGCGACTTGGTCCACGCAACTTCGACGTACAGAACGCGTACGCGGTGTTCCTGTGCAACCAGCGGCGCTTCGACGACGCTCGCCGGCAGTTCGACAAGTCCATCCGTGCGTCGACCAACGACAACCCCGAGGTCATGATGACCAATGCGGGCGTCTGCATGTCGCAGGAACCGGATTACGACGCGGCCGAGGAATATTTTCGCCAAGCGCTCGAGCGGCGGCCGTCGCACGCGGAAGCGCTGCTGCAGATGGCGGTCCTGAAGCACCGGACCGATGACGACCTGCGCGCACGCGCGTTCCTGCAGCGCTACCGCGCGCAGCATCCGACGTCGGCCGGCGTGCTTTATCTGTGCGTGCTGATCGAGCGCAACCTCGGTGACGAAAGTGCGCGAACGGACTGCGCCAACGAGCTGCTGCGCGACTTCCCGGACTCGGTCGAGGCGCAGCAACTCATGGCGGCGAACAAGTAGAGACGTATGAGCGACGACGCCGAAACGCCTGACATCGAGGAAGCCGCGCCGCCCGAGTCCGAGGGCCCGCGCGCCGGTGAGCGGCTTGCGGCTGCTCGTCGCGAGCAGCAGATAGCGCTGGACGAAGTCGCGAAGGAGCTGCACCTGGATGAGCCGAAGGTGCGCGCGCTCGAAAGCAACGACTTCGACGTGCTCGGCGCCCCGGTCTTCGCTAAAGGCCACCTGCGCAAGTACGCGCAACTCGTCGGCGTCAGCATTGACGACGTGATGGCCGAGTACTACGCGCTCAATCGCGCGCCCGGCATGCCGCCCGTCGTCGGCAAGGTTCGCAAGCAGCAGCGCAAACTCTCGCCGGGTCCCTGGATTGCCGTCGTTGTCATCATCATCGTGGCCGCGGCGGCCTACTGGTGGTTTGTCGCGCGCGGGCCGGTCGCAGCGCTGACCGAGCCGGTCTCGCCACCGCCGCCCGAGGAAGCCGCGACGATCATCGAGGAAGCCGATACTACGGTGATCGACGAGGCGCCGCTTGCCGAACCCGATGATGGCGTCGAAGAACCTGACGTTACTATGGGCGAACCTGCAATGATCGAGGACACCGGGCCCGCGGACGCGGCGCCCGCTCCGGTCGCAGAGGCCGTCACGACGCCCACCGCGAACGTAACAGCCGCGGAGGGCGAAACGCTCCTGACGCTCACGTTTTCCGGCGACTGCTGGACCGAGATTTCCGACGCTGCGGGCCAGCGCCTGTTTTTTGACCTCGGCCGCGAGGGCCGAACCGTCAACCTGGCCGGAGAGGCACCGTTCTCGGTCATCTTCGGCGATGCCGACGCCGTCGTTATCGACGTCGACGGCCAGCCCTACGCAATATCGCCAGCCGATCGCCGCGGGCAGATGGCGCGGCTGACGATCTTCGCGCCCTGAACCCGGACACCCTGCCGTGAAGCCGAAGCCTGTCAAGGGAATGAACGACATCCTGCCCGAGGTCTCCGCGACCTGGCAGTACCTCGAGGGTGTCGTCCGCGAGATCGTGCAATCATACGGCTACTCGGAAATCCGCCTGCCGCTCGTCGAGCACACCGAGCTGTTCAAGCGCTCGATCGGCGAGGTCACCGACATCGTCGAGAAGGAGATGTACACCTTCGAGGATCGCGGTGGCGAAAGCCTGACGCTCAGGCCCGAGGCAACGGCGGGGATGGTGCGTGCCGGCATCACGAACGGCCTGCTGTACAACCAGCGGCAGAAGCTCTGGACTGCCGGCCCGATGTTCCGGCGAGAGAGGCCGCAGCGCGGGCGCTACCGGCAGTTCCACCAGTTCGATATCGAGGCGCTCGGCTACGCCGGTCCCGACGTCGATGCCGAGATGATCATCATGAGCTCCCGTATCTGGTCAAGGCTGGGCATTTCGCGGCTGGAACTGGAGATCAATACGCTCGGCGTACCAGAAGCCCGTGCCCGCTATCGCGACACGCTGGTCGAGTACTTCACGAGCGTGAAAAGCGAGCTGGATCAGGATAGTATTCGCCGCCTCGATCAGAACCCGCTGCGGATCCTGGACAGCAAAAACCCGGACATGCAGGGCCTGATCGAGGCCGCGCCGGTCATGCTCGACTTCCTCGACGACGAGTCGGCCGAGCACTTCGACACGCTCAAGGCGCTGCTCGATGCGGCCGGTGTTCGCTATACGGTGAACCCGCGACTCGTCCGCGGTCTCGACTACTACAACCGTACCGTGTTCGAGTGGGTGACGGACGCGCTGGGTTCGCAGGGCGCCGTCTGTTCCGGCGGCCGTTATGACGGCCTCGTCGAGAAACTCGGCGGCAAACCGACGCCGGCTATCGGCTGGGCGATGGGCATCGAGCGCTTCGTCGACCTGTTTGAGGCAAGTGGCGGTACGGCGCCGGCCGACGACGCGGACGTTTACGTCGTTGCCGTGGGCGACGGTGCCGTCAACGAGGCGTTTGCGCTGGCCGAGGACCTGCGTGATCGCATTGCCGGCGTACGCGTCGAGATGAATCTTGGCGGTGGCAGCTTCAAGTCGCAAATGAAGCGCGCGGACAAGAGCAATGCCCGCTACGCCGTGATACTCGGTGAGCAGGAGATTGCGGACAACAAGGCGGGATTCAAACCGCTCAGGAGTGACGAACAGCAGGCCAGCGTTGCCCGCGCCGAACTGGCGCCGATGCTGGCTTCGAAAATCGGCAAGCCGTTGACGGCTGGCCAGTAGCAATAAAGGCGTACACGTGGACGATCTACAGTCAGAGAAAGAACAAATCGAAGAGATGCGCGCGTGGTGGTCGGAATACGGCAACTACGTGCTCGGCGGCATCGCGATTGCCGTGATCGGGCTCTTCGGATTCAACCAGTACCGGAACTCGACGCTGGAGTCGCAGTACCAGGCGTCGGGACTCTATGAACAGCTCGCAAATCTTGTCGTCGATGGTGACGTCGACGAGGCGGAAGTGATAATCGGCCAGCTGACCACCGACTTCGGCGATTCCGCCTACGCGATCCAGGGGCGCCTCGCGATGTCGCGCCTGTACATGGACCAGAACCGCGACGAAGATGCGGCGGCAGAGCTCCGCGACCTGCTCGCCGGCGTTGCCGCTGAAGAGTTCAAGCACGTGGCCCGGCTGCGCCTCGCGAAAGTGCTCCTGTACCAGGACAAGGCACAGGAGGCGGTCGACCTGCTCGAGCCGCACGAGGGCGAGAACGCGTTCGCGCAGCGCTATGCCGATACGCTGGGCGATGCCTACGTCGCACTTGATCGCGTTGTCGATGCACGCGCTGCCTACCAGCGCGCACTGATCGAGAGCGGCACGGGCGCCACGGTCGACCAGAACTTCGTACGCCTGAAGCTGCTCGACCTGCCTGTCGATACCGTTGCCGTCGAGGCACCGGCCGAAGCTGCGGACGAACCCGCCGACGCCCCGGTCGACGAAGCTGCGGAGGACGTCGCCGACGCTGAAGAGACGACGCCCGAGGAAGCCGAGTGACGTTGATCCGCAACATCGCGGTTCTGCTGCTGGCGGCATTGGCGCTCGCCGGTTGCGGCATCTTCAAAGACAAGGTCGAAGAGGACGAGAAGCCGGCCAAACTCACCAAGTTCGAGCCGACGCTGAAGGTTCGCCGCGCCTGGTCGACGAAACTCGGCGATGAGTCGGAGTTTCTTCGGCTCGCGCTTCGGCCAGCCGGCGACGGCAACTGGATTTACGCGGCCAGTCCGGACGGCAGGATACGGGCCATTGATGCGTCGAACGGCCGCGAACAGTGGCAGAAGAAGCTCGGCCTCGAGCTGGTTGCCGGTCCCGGCGTCGGTGATGGCACCGTCGTCGTGGTCGCCTCGGACGGGCAGGTCATCGCACTCGATGCGCGCGACGGCGGCGAGCTGTGGCGAAACGAGGAAGGCGTTGAATCGCTGTCCCAGCCGGTGGTTGCCGAGGACCACGTCTTCGTGCAGAGCGTCGACAACCAGCTCAGGGCACTGCAGATTTTCGACGGACGCGAACGCTGGTCGGTGAGCCAGACGCAGCCGGTCCTCACAATGCGCGGAACGTCCACACCGATCGTGGTCGGCAATGACGTTGTCGCGGGCTTCGATAATGGCCGGCTCGTTTCCGTCAACATCGACACCGGCGATATCGGCTGGGAGACGCTGCTCGCGCCGCCGACCGGGCGCTCCGATCTCGAGCGGCTGTCGGACATCGATGGCGACATGGCCGCCGTCGGCCAGGATATCTATGCGGCCGGCTACCAGGGACGCGTGTCGTCGGTTGCGGCCGAGTCGGGGCAGACGCTGTGGACGGCGGACATTTCGACGTACGAAGGCGTGGCAGCGGACTGGAACAGCATTTATACCGTTCAGGACGGCGGCGTGCTCATCGCGCTGGTACGCCGCAGCGGCGCCGAGGAATGGCGCCAGGATTCACTCGTGCGCCGTGAACCGACCGTGCCGGTACCGTTCAATACGACGGTCGTCGCGGGTGACTTCGAGGGTTACCTGCATTTCTTCAGCAACGTCTCCGGAGAGCCCGCCGCGCGGCTGCGGCAGGGCAAGTCCGCGATTACGGCAACGCCGCTGGTCATGGGTAATCGCCTGTTCGTCCAGTCGGATGGCGGTACGCTCGCTGCCTACGAGGTTATCGAGCCCGAACGCCCGCCCAACCGGGCGCCGGACATCGCCGACGAAGACGAGGGCGCCTGACACGCAAGTGTCGCGTCACCGATCCGATGTTGCCCGTCATCGCACTGGTTGGCCGGCCGAATGTCGGCAAGTCAACGCTCTTCAATCGCCTGACCCGGTCGCGTGATGCGATCGTTGCCGATTACCCGGGTCTCACTCGCGATCGCCAGTACGGCTTCGGCAAGCTTGGACCGATTCCCTATCTCGTCATCGATACCGGCGGCGTGGCCGGCGGCGAAGAGGGCATCGACGAAGTCATGGTCGAACAGACCGTTCGCGCTCTCGACGAGGCGGACGCGGCAATCGTGCTCGTCGACGGCCGTGAAGGCGTCACGGCCGCCGACGAACACGTCGCGTCGCTGGCGCGCCGGCATGCGAAGAAGACCTGGCTTGCCGTTAACAAGGCCGAAGGCCTCGACAAGGACATCGCGTCCGCGGAGTTTCACGCGCTCGGCATCGGCGAACCCGTTGCCGTGTCCGCAGCCCACGGCGACCGCGTCAGTGCACTCATGGAAGCCGTCCTCGAAGGCTATGAGGTCGAAGACGAAAAGGATGACGAAGAAGAAGAGCGCGAACTCAGGATCGCGGTTGTCGGCCGGCCCAACGTTGGCAAGTCGACGCTCGTCAACCGGCTGATCGGCGAAGACCGCGTCGTCGTCTACGATCAGCCCGGCACGACTCGCGACAGCGTCGCGGTGCCGTTCGAACGCAATGATCGCCGCTACGTGCTGATCGACACGGCGGGCATACGCCGCAAGTCGCGCGTTAGCGAAGCGATCGAGAAGTTCAGCATTGTAAAGGCGCTGCAGGCCATCGAGCGTGCGCAAGTCGTGATCGCGGTGCTCGACGCCCACGAAGGCGTCACGGAGCAGGACGTGAGCCTGCTCGGGCTGGTGCTCGAGCGCGGCCGTGCGCTCGTCGTCGTTACCAACAAGTGGGATGGCATGAGCGCGGAGGATCGCAAACACGTTCGCGACGAGCTCGACCGGCGACTGCCGTTCCTCGACTTCGCCGAGCGCATGACCATCTCGGCCCTGCACGGTACGGCCGTCGGCGATCTGCTGCCCGCCGTCGAGCGCGCCTACAAGGCCGCGATGCGCGACATGTCGACGACCGAGCTGACGCGGGAGCTCGAAGCGGCCGTAACGGCGCATCCGCCGCCCCTCGTTCGGGGCCGCCGTATCCGGCTGCGCTACGCGCACCAGGGCGGACGCAACCCGCCGGTCATCGTCATACACGGCAACCAGACCGAGCGGCTGCCCGAGGCCTACCGGCGCTACCTTGTCAATCGCTTTCGCAAGGCATTCAAACTCAAGGGCACACCGGTTAGGCTGCAGTTCAAGACCAGCGACAATCCTTTCCGCGGCCGGCGCAACAAGCTGACGCCGCGCCAGGAGCGCAAGCGCAGACGCATGCTCAAGCACGTAAGGAAGTGAGATGACCGGCGCCCGCAAGATCATGCAGCTCGACGGCCGCTTCGGCATGCACCGCGGCGGCTACCTCGAGTCGCCCGTACTGGCCTACGAGACCTGGGGCAAACTGAGCGCGGCGCGCGACAACGCCATCCTGGTTTTCAGCGGCCTTTCGCCCTCGGCGCACGCCGCTTCCTCGCCGGAAGATCCGTCGGCCGGCTGGTGGGAGGACATGATCGGCTCCGGGCAGGCACTCGACACCGACCGCTATTTCATCATCTGTGTGAACTCGCTGGGTAGCTGCTACGGCTCGACGGGCCCGGCATCCATCAACCCGGAGACCGGCAAGCCCTACGGCATGTCGTTTCCGATCGTCACCATCCGCGACTTCGTAGAGACGCAAAAAGCGCTGTTGGACGAGCTCGGAAT
>JASJBG010000137.1 GCA_030066625.1 Woeseiaceae bacterium | reverse complement strand
CCAGCCAGATCTTCAGTTCCGGGTCGCGCAGCCGACCGCCGCCAACCGCCGGCAGGACCACGACGGCGGCGCCTTTATCGTATGATTGGGACATTCTTCCGGGCCTGTTCACACCATCCGCGCCGCGCGACGTTGTGGCTCGACAGGGATCACTCGTATAGTCTTGCGAGGCCCAAGGGTAACGGAATCACACGGTGAAGTTCACACGCGAAATGCCGACGGCGCTGATGATACGAAGCGTCTCCGCCGACGGCATACGAATCGGCGACGAGACCCACGCAAGGTCGCTTGCGTTGACGCATGAAGAGGTCGTCGCGGAATGGCCCGACAAGACCGTTGCCGAGCTCGAGGAAAGTGACTTCGACGAGCTGCTCGCGGCCGAGCCCGAACTGGTCATCATCGGCACGGGTGCCCGGGTCGAATTCGCGCCGCGCGAACTGACCTTCGCTTTTGCCCGCCGCCAGGTCGGGCTCGAGGTGATGGACACCGCCGCCGCGGCGCGCACGTTCAACGTGCTCGCCGGCGAAGGCCGCAGGCTTGCGGCAGTGCTATACGTCTGAGCGACCGACGGCCCAGCCGAATACCTTCCAGAAGTCGTCGTAACCGTTGGTGCGCGGGAACGCCTCGTCGGGTACCGGCACGTCGAGGAACCGGCACAGCGGCTCCCAGCCATCGACAACATCGAAGACGAGCAGGCGCTCGGCGGCGACGTGACGCCGGACGGCGTCGCTATGAGCCTCGAATGCTGCCAGCACGTGCTCGTCGTCGTGCATGCGATCGCCGAACGTACCCGATTCAATGATCTCGCTCGCGAATTCGAGCACGCTGGCGATGTACGGATCCGACACCCGGTCGCGCGCGCCGATCAGCTCGCGAACCGTCCGCGAAAAACTGGCGAGCCAGAGTTCCGGTGGCCGCACGTTGAGCAGCACCTTCGCATCCGCGAAATGATCCACGACGTCCTGCCAGAAACTGACCGCCGGCCAGTCGACGCAAGCCCGAAAGCCGTCAAACAGCGCGTCCCAGTCGACGTCCTCGCCGGCCACCGCCGGCTGCCATGCCTCGAGCTGGGCCGGGTTTTCGAAGACTTCCTGCATGTGATAGCACGGCGCGAAACCCAGCCGCTCGAGCGCGAGCTTGATCGAGACCGTGCCGGTCCTGCCGAAGCCGACGCCGATAACCTCGAGACTCATTGCTCAGTCGAACGTGCCGAGCCAGGCACGCGCCTCGTCAACGCTGACGAAGGCCCGCGTCGACGAACCCCGGTTATAGGCCACGGTCTCGATAAACGGCAGGACTTCGTCGCCGGGACTGTGAACGACCGCGATTCGCAGTCCGCCCATCGAATTCGGAACCGACTTGGCAAATTCGAAAGAGTCGACGATGTCTGTCATCGACTCTTGCTGGCGGCCATCGATGATGATCTTGGAGACGCCATGTTGATCGCAAAACGTCGCCATGCGTTCTGCGTTGGCATTGCGATCTGCCAGCGTGATCGGCCCCGCCCACACGAGCAACGCGACATCACTGTTCGGCAGCACGCTCAGCTCGAAGCAGCCGCCTTTCTCCCCCTCGCCTTTGGTCATTGACGTAGTTGGTCCCCATAACCCATAAACAGGCTACGTCGATGCATACGGACGATCAACCCGTATTTGCCGAAGGCGCTATTGGTGGGAAAGACGGCTCGGCCGGGAACGGTGTATTGCTTAGTCGAGGATTACGTCGCCGGAGATGCCCTGCGCTTCCATCATCGTGCGCAGGTTTTTGAGCGCGTCCAGCTGGATCTGGCGAACGCGCTCACGCGTGACCCCGATGTCGGCGCCGATTTGCTCGAGCGTTGCCCGCGGGTAGCCGTGCAGGCCGAAGCGGCGTTCCACGACGGCGCGTTGCTTGTCGTTGAGCTGGCAGACCCAACGGTCGACGATCGCGTTGACGATGTCGCGCTGCGCGCGTTGCGCGGGTTCGGCGTCGCGGCGTGCAGCCAGCCGGTCGACCGGCCCCATGTCATCATCGCTGCTGCCGGAACGCAGGGTGACACGATCGTGCAGCGCCAGCAGTCGCTCGACGTCCGCGACGTCACGCTCCATGTGTGCTGCGATATCGGCTGCAGTGGGCGCCCGGTCCTGCTCCTGGCGAAGCCGGCGCGACGCTCGCAGGCAGGAATTGATGTCCTTGATGACGTGAATCGGCAGGCGAACCGTACCGGACTGGTTCATGATCGCCCGCTCGATGGTCTGGCGAATCCACCAGGTGGCATACGTGGAAAAACGGAAGCCGCGCTCCGGGTCAAACTTCTTGACGGCATGAATGAGGCCGAGGTTGCCTTCCTCGATGAGATCCAGCAGCGGAAGGCCGCGATTGATGTAACGCCTTGCGATCTTGACGACGAGGCGCAGGTTGCTCTCGATCATGCGCTGCCGCGCCGACTCGTTGCCGCGCTGCGCACGACGTGCCAGCGTTTTTTCCTCGTCGGCGGTCAGGAGTGGCGAAACACCGATTTCGCTCAGGTAGAGACGGGTGGCATCGTGTGACGCGGCCGCAGACGGCCTGCCGGGCCGGCGGGTCCCGGTGTCGCGGCCGTTCCGGTGTCGCACAGATCCCACAGTTCACCTCGCATGTGTTGCGGACGTGATCGGCGATGATCCCGAGCGGGCGGTGATACGGTCAGTCGCTATCTCGCGGGCAAATACTGTCGCGGGTTAACCGGCTTGCCGTTACGCCTGATCTCGAAATGCAGTCGCGGCTTGCGCTCCGGCCCCTCACCCATCGTCGCGATTCGCTGGCCTTTGTTTATTGCTTGGCCTTCTTTCACCAGCAGCGACGCGTTGTACCCGTAGGCACTAAGGTAGGTGTCGTTATGTTTAAGAATAATAAGCTGCCCGTATCCGATGAGTCCACCGCCGGCATAAACGACTCGCCCGGAAGCCGCGGCATACACGGGTTGACCGGACTTGCCGTTGATCAGGATGCCCGTGCCGGGGCCCGGTTTTCCGCCAAATTCCACGTTGATACGGCCGTTCGTCGGCCATGCCCAGTCGGGCGCCGGCTGTGTCGGAATTTTTGGCAATGACCGTGCCGGCGCACGCGCGGTCTGCGAACTGCGCGAACTACCGCTCGGCGGCGTTAGCCTCAGAACCTGCCCGGGGTAAATGAGCGAGCCGTCGCCGAGCCGGTTCCAGCGCGCGAGATTGGCCGGACTTTGATCGTAGCGCCAGGCAATCGAGTACAGAGTCTCACCCTTGCGAACGATGTGCGTATCCGGCGCGTAGTCCCAGCCCGTACCCGAACAGCCAGCCAGCACCAGGAGGGCGGCGACGGCGATGACGATACGTGCGCGAGTCATCAACGCAGCATCAGATAGCCGATGACGATCGCGGACAGGACGACCACGCCCCAGCCGATACGCTCAATGTGGCGGACGATCTGAGTCTCGAACTTCTCGCCGGCAACGCGCACGATTCCCGCAACGAGAAAAAAACGCGCGCCGCGACCGATCAGGGACGCGGCAATGAACCCCGGCAGGCTGAGCGTCGCCACGCCGGCGGCAATCGTGAATACCTTGAAAGGGATCGGCGAGAAGCCGGCAACGAACACGGTCCAGATTCCGTAACGATCAAACCAGTCGCGCGCCGTCAGGTAGGCGCTCCAGTAATTTGACTCGCGAAGCCAGGGCTCGATCGCCTCGAACAGAAGGTAGCCGATGGCATAGCCGGCCACGCCGCCGAGTACCGACATGATCGTGGCGTTCGTCGCGTATCGCCACCAGCGGCTGCGGTCGGCCATACACATCGGCGCGAGCATGACGTCGACCGGAATCGGGAAGAACGAGGACTCGGCAAAACTCATCGCACCGAGGTAGTACTCGGCGTGGCGGTGGCGCGACCAGCGCATGACGCGCTCGTACAGTGGACCGAAAATCGCCATGTCAGGCTCCCGGTACGAGCGGCACGAAGCTCACGGCACCGAGCGACAGCTGCTCGAAGTGATCGTCACGACGGGTCACGAAGGTGAGTTCCTGGCGGCCCGGCGGTCCGACGGGCATCACGAGACGCCCGGCCGGCGCGAGCTGCTCGAGCAGCTTGGCCGGGATTTCCGGCGCGGCCGCGGCGACGATGATGCCGTCATACGGTCCGTACTTCGGCCAACCCTGCCAGCCGTCGCCCGGCCGGAACTGCACGTTGTAGATATCGAGTTCGCGCAGCCTTTGGCGGGTCTTGCGCAGCAGCTCGGGGATCCGCTCGACTGAGTAGATCTTCTTCACCAGCGGCGCGAGAACGGCCGTCTGGTAGCCGCATCCCGTGCCGATCTCGAGCACCGTCTCGCCCTCGAACCTGGCGAGGAGCGCCTCGGTCATGCGCGCGACGACGAACGGCTGCGAGATCGTCTGGCCATGGCCAATCGGCAGCGCCGTGTCCTCGTAGGCGCGACTCGCGAGGGCCTCGTCGACGAACAGGTGCCGCGGCACGTTCCTTATCTGCTCCAGCACGTCACGTGAGCGGATACCCTGGTCGCGCAGGCGTTGAACCAGGCGGTCGCGCGTGCGGGCCGAGGTCATGCCGATGCCCTGCCTCAGGCTGTTGCTGGTCACGAGGCGAGCCAGTCCTTCAACTGCGGCAGGGAGTCGTGGCGCGTCAGGTCGACCTTGAGCGGCGTAACGGCGACCGCGCCCTGTTCGATGGCGTGGAAATCGGTCCCCTCGCCCGCGTCCTGTCCTTTGCCCGCAGGGCCCACCCAGAAGATGATGCGGCCGTGGGCGTCCTTCGCCTTGACGACGGGTTCCGACTTGTGACGAAAGCCGAGCCGCGTGGACCACACACCGGCGAGACGGGCGTACGGGAGGTCGGGCACGTTGACATTGAGGATGACGTCAGAGGAAAGCATGGCGCTTTCCAGCTTCTGTACCAGCTCCGCGGCGACCTGGCCGGCCGTATCGAAGTGTTCGAGCCGCTCGCCGACCAGCGACACGGCAATCGTCGGCAGGCCAAGGAAGCGGCCTTCCATCGCCGCCGCCACGGTGCCGGAATAGATCACGTCGTCGCCCAAGTTGGCGCCGTGATTGATGCCCGAGACGACCAGGTCGGGCTCGTTGTCGAGCAGGCCCGTCAACGCCAGGTGCACACAGTCGGACGGCGTGCCATTGACGGCATAGCGGTTCGTCCCCACCTCCCTGACACGTAGCGGCGATTCGAGCGTCAGCGAGTTGCTCGCGGCCGAACGATTCCGATCGGGCGCGACGACGACGACGTCGGCGACTTTTTCGAGCGCGTCGGTCAGAGCGTTGATGCCGGTCGATAGGTACCCGTCGTCGTTGCTTACGAGGATTTTCATGGATGGCGGGCGCGGTGATCGATTGGCGAGAAGTGAGGCGCTCACTATACTCAACCGGCGACGCTTTCCATAGCGATCAAGGGTGTTGCAGTGAAGGACGAAGACCTGGAAGCATTTCGGCGCGCGGTCGCCGACACCAAGCCGCTCGATGTCGAGCAGCGTGTCGACACGGCGCGGCCGAAGCCGAAACCGAAAGCCAGGTTTTCGCGCGCCGACGAAACCGAGGCCCTGCGCGAGAGTCTCGAGGCCGACGTCGACGAGATCGAAGCACTGAATGGCGAGGCGCTCAGGTTTCATCGCCCGCATATCGGCCGGCGCACGATGCGCAAACTCGCGCGGGGCAGCTACGCAGTCCAGGCCGAAATCGACCTGCACGGCATGACCGTCGCCGAGGCAAAACCGCGGCTGCGCCAGTTCATCGTGGATTCCGCGCGTAGCGGCCGCCGCTGCGTCCGCGTCGTGCACGGCAAGGGACTCGGATCCGGCCAGCGCGGTCCCGTTCTCAAGCCGAGCGTCAACGCCTGGCTACGCCGCTGGGACGAGGTGCTCGCCTTCGTGTCGACCCGCCAGGTGCACGGTGGCACGGGCGCGATTCACGTGCTGCTCAGCGATAGCTGACGAGTTCCCTGAGCACAGAAGTCGCGAAGGCGCCGCGCGGCAGCCAGAAACCGATACTCAGGCAATCCTCGGCCAGCTCCGTGCCGATTTCGCGCACCGGCAGTCGCAGTGGCCGGCTGGCCGCCTCAAACCGCGCGGCCACGAGTCCTGCGGCGAAGTTCGCCGTATAGCCGTCGTCCTTACCGACAACATCGACTTCCAGTGCCGCGGCGTCGAACGTCGACAGCGGTGCGCCCTCCCCCCACAGCGTTGCCGTCGGGTGCAGGTCGCCCGCGGCCGCGCGAAGTTCGAGTTCGCTGGACAGCTCATCGACCGCGAACACGCTGGCCGAGCCATCGAGATTTGCCCGATCGCCCTTGACGAGGCGATCCCAGCTCCCTTCCCGGACACGTGCGTCGAGTATGCTATTGAAGAGATACGAGCGCGCCGTCGACAAGGCCAGGCTGCGTTCGTGCCGGCGGACGCGTTTGCCGCCGAGGACATCGAGTGCGAGCGACAGGTTGCCCGCATCGCGGCCGAAGCGTTGTTCGCCGAAATAGTTTGGGACGCCGCGCGTGGCGATCGCCGCCACGCGCGCATCGATAGCAGCCCCCTCCGCACCCACGTTGCCGCGTATCGCAATGCGGAAGCGGTTGCCGGAGTGGGCGCCGCGGCGGAGCTTGCGCGCGTTCCGGCGGATATCGAGTATGCGCACACCATCGAGTGCGAACGTCTGCCAGTCGGTACCGCCTGACGGCCGTCGGACGCTGAACCACTGGGTCGTAACCGCGCGCCGGTCCTTCAGGCCGGCGAAGCCCACGTCCCGCGCCGGGATGCCTGCGTGTCGCGCCAGCTGGCGCGCGAGCCAGTCGGTGTTGGTGTCGGTCTTTTCGAGCTTCAGGAAATCGTGCTCACCGTCGTCCGACGGCTCGAAGCCGAGCGTCTCTTCAACGATGAAGTCGGCCGCGCTTGATCGAATCGCGCCAGAACAGGCGGGCGTGCCGTGCGCCCGCGCCCAGTCCGGCAATGCTGGCATCTAGCGGTCAGTGTCGGTGTGCGAGACGACCGGCCCGGAGAACATGACTAGCGACCAGCCTCGGTCTGTACGACTTGATAGAAGGTCTCTCGTTCGCCGATCAGGCCGAGATCCGTGCGAGCGCGTTCTTCGGCGGCTTCGAGGCCCTGCTTGAGGTTGATAACCTCCGCATCGAGCGCAGCGTTGCGCTCGCGCAGGCTCTCGTTGAGACCCTGCTGCTCGACAACCGCGGCGCGCAGCTTGCGGGTCTTCCTATAGCCGTCGTCGGCCAACCAGAGCTGCGTTTGCAGCACGAAGGTCAGGATGCCGAGACTGACGAGCAACCAGCGCATGACGACGAACGTTTCCCCCAGTGTTGCGTCAGGACACCTCGACCGAGAATGCCCCGCGCCCGGCGTAGCCGGCTTTGTCCCCCAGTGCCTCTTCGATGCGCAGCAGCTGGTTGTATTTCGCGATGCGGTCCGAGCGTGACAGCGACCCGGTCTTGATCTGGGTTGCGCGCGTGCCGACGGAGATGTCGGCGATCGTCGCATCCGAGGTCTCGCCCGAGCGGTGCGATATCACGGCCGCGAATCCCGCATCGACTGCCATAGTAATCGCATCAAGAGTTTCCGATAAGGTACCGATTTGGTTGGGTTTTATCAATATGGCATTGGCGATTTTTTCGTCGATGCCACGGGCCAGGATCTTGGTATTGGTCACGAACAGGTCGTCACCGACGAGCTGTACGCGATCGCCGATGGCATCGGTCAGCAGTCGCCAGCCCTCCCAGTCGCTCTCATCCATGCCATCCTCGATCGTCACAATCGGGTAGGCGTCGACGAGCCCGGCCAGATAGGTCGAGAACCCGGCCGCGTCGAACTGGCGACCTTCGGACTCGAGGTCGTAAACGCCATCCTTGAAGAACTCCGAGCTGGCGACGTCGAGACCCAGCAGGATATCGCTGCCGGCCGCGAAGCCGGCCTTGTCGATGGCCGTCATGATCGTGTCGAGCGCGGCCTGGTTCGACGGCAGGTTCGGCGCGAAGCCGCCTTCGTCGCCAACCGCCGTGTTCATGCCCTGTCCTTTCAACACCGCCTTGAGCGCGTGGAAGATCTCGGCGCCCTGGCGCAGCGCCTCGGCGAAGTTCGGCGCACCGACCGGCAGGATCATGAATTCCTGGATGTCGACGCTGTTGTCGGCGTGCGCGCCGCCGTTGATGATGTTCATCATCGGCACAGGCATCGTCGTCGAGTCGCCCAGGTGAGCATACAGCGGCGACCCGTTCGAGATGGCGTCGGCCTTCGCCGTCGCCAGCGAGATCGCCAGCAGTGCGTTGGCGCCCAGGCGCGACTTGTTGTCGGTCCCGTCGAGTCCGAGCATCGCATCGTCCAAGGCACGCTGGTCCGCGAAGTCTTTACCAACGAGTGCGTCGCGAAGTTCGCCGTTGACGTTGGCGACGGCCTTGGTGACGCCTTTGCCGAGATAGCGGCCCTTGTCACCGTCCCGCAGTTCGACGGCTTCGCGCGTTCCCGTCGAGGCGCCGGACGGTACGCCGGCGCGCGCAAAGCTGCCGTCCGCAAACGTAACGTCGGCTTCCACGGTCGGGTTGCCGCGCGAGTCGAGGATTTCCCGACCGCGAATATCGCTGATCCTGATCATTGTCACTCCCAGTGGGTTTGTTATTCGCCGAGGCCGAGCTCCGCTTCGAGGTAGCCGGACGCCTTGACGGCCCGGTCAATGGATACGAGCGTTTCGAGGAGGTCACCGAGCCGGTCCAGCGGCATTGCATTCGGGCCATCGCTCAGCGCCGTCTCCGGATCCGGGTGCGTCTCCATGAACAGCCCGGCGACACCAACGGCCGTCGCCGCGCGCGCCAGTACCGGAATGAACTCGCGCTGACCGCCGGAGGCCGAGCCCTGCCCGCCGGGCAGCTGCACCGAGTGGGTTGCGTCAAACACGACCGGCCGGCCCGTACCGCGCATGATCGCGAGACTGCGCATGTCGGAGACGAGGTTGTTGTAGCCGAACGAAAAGCCGCGCTCGCAGACCATGATGTGTTCGTTGCCCGTCGACTCAGCCTTGTCGACGACGTTTTGCATTTCCCACGGCGACAGGAACTGGCCTTTCTTGATGTTGACGGGTTTCATCGTTGCGGCAACGCGGAGGATGAAGTTGGTCTGCCGGCAAAGGAATGCCGGAGTCTGCAGAACATCGACGACGCTCGCGACTTCATCCATCGGCGTGTCCTCGTGAACGTCGGTGAGTACGGGAACGCCGACCTGCTCGCGGACCGCTTCGAGGATGCGCAGGCCCTCTTCCATGCCCGGTCCGCGGTGACCGGAGCGCGAGCTGCGATTGGCCTTGTCGAAGGACGACTTGTAAATATACGGCACGCCCAGTGCCGCACAGGTTTCCTTGAGCTGAGCTGCCACGTCGACGGACATCGCCTCGCTCTCGACCACGCAGGTGCCCGCTATCAGGAAGATCGGCTGGTCGTTGCCGGCCTCGAATCCGCAGAGGTTCATCCTTGAGCGACCTTCGGCAGTTCGCCGGCCCGATGCTGCCGGGCGGCGGTGATGAAGCCCTTGAACAGCGGGTGACCGTCACGCGGATTGGACGTGAACTCGGGGTGAAACTGGCTGGCGAGGAACCATGGATGTCCGGGCAACTCGACCATTTCGACAAGGTCGTCGATCGACAGCCCCGAGAACCTCAGCCCCGCGGCACCCAGCTTGTCGCGGTAGTTATTGTTGACCTCGTAGCGATGCCGGTGACGTTCCTCGATCGTCTCACTGCCATACGTCGACGCGGCCAGCGAACCCTTTTCGAGAATGATCTGCTGGGCGCCGAGCCGCATCGTGCCGCCCAGGTCGGACCGCTCGTCACGTTCTTCGACGTCGCCGCTCGCGTCCTGCCACTCGGTGATCAGACCGACGACCGGATGCGGCGTCTCACGGTTGAACTCGGTGCTCATCGCACCATCGAATCCGGCGAGGCTGCGTGCCGCCTCGATGACGGCAACCTGCATGCCGAGGCAGATGCCGAGATACGGAATGCGATTCTCGCGAGCGAACCGAACGGTCTCGATCTTGCCCTCGATCCCGCGGTCACCGAAACCGCCGGGTACGACAATACCGTCCATTTCGCGCAGCCGGTCGACGCCGTCCGCTTCGATATCGGCCGACTCGATGAAATGAATGTTGACCCGCGTACGGGTATGGATTCCGCCGTGCTGCAGCGCCTCGACGAGCGAGATGTAGGAGTCCTTGAGGTCCATGTACTTGCCGACCATCGCAATGTCGACCTCGGCCTCGGGGTTTTGCTTGGCCTCGACGATGGCGTCCCATTCGCGCAGGTCCGCCGGCGGCAGGTCGAGACCGAACTGGCGCACGACGATATCGTCGAGACCCTGTTCGTGCATCATCGCCGGGATCTTGTACAGGTCGTCGGCATCGTAGGCCGATATGACGGCGTCTTTCTTGACGTTCGTGAACAGCGCGATCTTCTTGCGCTGCTCTTCCGGCAGCGGATCTTCGGAGCGACAGACGAGGATGTCGGGCTGAATACCGATCGAGCGCAGCTCCTTGACCGAGTGCTGCGTGGGC
>JASJBG010000136.1 GCA_030066625.1 Woeseiaceae bacterium | reverse complement strand
CATGACAGGGTTCAGCGAGCATTCACCTAAATTTCAGGAAGCGTTAAGCCCGTGGGGATTAATCTGGCTGCGAGTTTCAAGGAAAAGGGCCCTGCCCGGTGGGGCCGAGATACAGGAGTTAGCCATGGATATCGTTTACGCAGCGGAAAAAACCAGCATCGCGCAGGTCTTGAGCGCGTTCACGAAGCGCGACGTCAACCCGGAGGAACTCCGGGTCAGCGAGAATCCCGACGAGACCGGCAGCTTTTTCGTCGGCTGGCAGCTCGACTACTACGTCCTGTCACCGAACGGCACGATTGCCCGCGACGCCCTGTAGAGCCATGGCCGGCCTACTGGCCGGCCTCATCGTCCCACTGCTGCGGCACGAGCTTCAGTTTGCTCGTGTCGTAACCCTGTTCACGCAGTCGCCGAACGTGCTCGAAGTAGTCCTCGTTCGAGATGGTCGGCGTCCGAGCCATGACCCAGGCGAAGTCGCGCTTGTTACGGCCGATGATTGTCTGCGAGTAGTCGTCGTCGACGTAGACGATCCGATAGTCTGCCTTGATCGGCCAGATGAAGCGCATGCCCCAGATGGCATTCGACTCGTCGCGCACGAAGCCGCGCGGATTGTAGGTCTTCTGTTTACCGTCGAAGCCGCCTTTGCGGAACGTAAACGTCGTGTCGATGGTTCCGTCGTCGTCGACTCGATAGCTTTCGACCGCGTTATAGGCCTGCTTCTCGATAAAGGTCGGGATGCTCGCAATGACGTACCAGTCGCCTGAGAACTGCTGCAGGTCCACCTGTTCCTCGGTGCGGATCTCGGCCGTCGGGACCGTGGCGCAGCCGGTGCTGACCAGTGCGGCACTGAGTGCGACCAGCAAGGGCCGCCGTGTCATCGTGTTCCTAGCGTACATTGTTGTCGCTCCTTGCTGTGAACTGCCCGAACGTCTGCGGCTCGGGGATCGCGACCGGCTCATAGCGGATCGTACGGCCGCCTTTTGCCGGCGCCTCGAGCGACAGCCAGCGACCGTCGTCCTTGGCGTACCAGAGTTTGATGTCGCCGCCCTTGGCAGTCAGTGTGTAGCGCTGTGCGCCGACCGGCGTGCCATCGACCAACACCTGCTCGTCGTCCTCGGTCTTGACGCTGATGTCTTCGTATTCGCCGGTCTGGCTGTTGAGCAGCTGGCTCGAACCCAGGATCGCGGGGTTCCAGTACGCGAAGCTCTGTACGCAGCTGCCGAGCGTTTCCACGCCTTCCGTGCGGTCGACTTCGAATCGGTCTGCTTCGACGCGGCCTTCGACCGACAGCTCCTTGCCGTTGCTGTTGGTCTTCGCGCTCATCTTCGCGAGGCAGCCGTTCTTCCAGACCTCCACGTTCTCGTGCCGGTAGCGAAACGCCGTGATGAACAGTACTTTCACGTCGAAACTGGCTTCGGTCTCCAGCACCTGCTCGCCGCCGTTACGGCTCAGGTTGAAGGAGTGGTAGCCGATCTTCTTGTCGTCGAGCAGAACATCGAACTGCCACTCGGCGACGTCGTCGGCCGCCGCGCTGGCCGATGCGGCGAGCGCGAGAATTGTCAGGGTGCGCTTGAAATCCATGTCACGACTCCTCTGCGAGATGAACGAGCGCGGGGCTTGCCGCACGCTCTTCGAATTCGACGGCGTAGCGCACGAGCATGGGCAGCATGATTGCCCAGCCGGCGCCGATGATAATGAGGGCGGCGACGGGTTCGGCGAAGTTCACGGCGCCTGCCTTTTCGCCAGCCAGGAAGGACATCGGTCCGCCGAGGCCGCCGGCAATCGCGGCAATGACCGGGCTGCGGCGCAGCCAGCGCATGCCGACGTTGAGCGTCGTCGCGAACAGGACCCACATTGCAACGATCCAGTACGGCGCCATGCCCGGGGCCAGGATGCCGGTGCTGTAGCTCACGACGCCGGCCTGTACGAGCAGAGACTCCCAGACGATGCCGAACAGTGCGGCCATGCCGAGCAGCATCAGTTCCGAGCGCCGGTGCTCCGAGCGCGCGACGTGGATTGCGGCGACGACGGCAACGGTTGCCGCGCCGATAAGCGGCAGGCTGGCGGCCGCGGAAAAGACGGCGGCCATCCAGCCGGCTTTGAACAGTGTCAGGTTGATAATCAGCGATTTCATGTCTGCCTCACTCTGCGGTCCGTTATCCGGACCCCTCTACGATGGAGCACAGTGTTCCAGAGGCAGGCTGGCAGAGGGTCTCAGCGCCGTATCAAACTGTTTCGGATTTTTGCTGGCAGGTGCCTGTTTGTAACAGCCCGTTTCGCGGCCTTTTGGCCGTTTTACAGGTGCTCGTCGAAGTACCGCGTCATCATTTCGTGCAGGTGTACCTCGGTGCCGTCGCCTGAACGCAGCGCATGGCGCCGGTTCGGATACGCGAAGAAATCGAATTCCTTGTTGAGGCGCACGAGTTCGTTGATGAGCAGTTCGCTGGACTGGTAGTGAACGTTGTCATCACCGGTACCGTGCACCAGCAGGAGCTTGCCCTCGAGGCCGGCGGCATGCGTGATGGGTGAGCCCTGCACGTAGCCGTCGGCGTGGTCCTCCAGCAGGCCCGAGTAACGCTCCTGGTAGATCGCGTCGTAGAGTTTCTGGTCGCTGACCGGCGCGCGCGAAACGCCGACCATGTACTGCTCGGGATGGCGAAACAGCATATTGAGCGTCATCGATCCGCCGCCGGAGTGTCCCCAGATGCCGACCCGGCCGGCATCGATGAAGTCGTACCGCTCCAGCATCGCAGCGAGCCCGTCGGACTGGTCGCGCGACGAAAGGACGCCTATACCGCCGTACAGCGACTTGCGCCAGTCGCGGCCTTTCAGCGACGGGGTGCCACGGTTGTCGATGGACGCGACGACATAACCCCGCTGTGCCATGGCGAAGTGCCAGAGATTGCGGCTGCCCGCCCAGCGGTCCCGCACCGTTGCTCCGGCGACCTCGCCGTAGACGTAGAAGATGATCGGGTAGCTTGCCGACGGATCGAAAGTTGGCGGCCGCATCATGTAGCCGTCCATCATCAGGCCGTCGCGCGCCTGCACCTCGAAAAACTCGACCGGCCCGAGTTCGAGTGCAGCCAGCTTGTCGATCAGTGCCTGGTTGTCCTCGAGCGTCTGCCGCACGGCGTGATCCGGCAGTGAGACGAGTCGGTACTGCGGCGGCTGCGTGATCGTCGAGTGTGTATGGATAGCGTGACTGCCGCCGTCCTTGATGTCGTAGGAATTGTCGCCGGCGAATTCGATCGGCGTGATCCGCTGCGTCCCGCCGCTGCCATCGAGCGTCGCGCGATACAGGTAGCGCTGCGTCATGTCGTCCGGCGATGCACTAAACCACAATGCGTTTGTGCTCTCGCTGACGGCGACCAGCGCCGCGACGTCGAACTCGCCCGGGGTCAGGTCAGTTACTGTCTCCCCATCGCGGGAAACGCGATAGACGTGTCGCCAGCCGCTGCGCTCGCTAACGAACGTGAACGCCGCCCCGTCAGCGAGCCACTCGACGTCGTGAAAGTCGTCGAGATGGGTCTGCTCCTGGTCGACGAAAACCGGCGTAGCAGCGCCCGAGCGTGCGTCGACCAGCAGCAGCCGGTTCGTGTCCTGCTTGCGATTGACGTGCTGAATCAGGACCTCGTCGCTGCTGCCGGCCCACTGCATTCGCGGGATGTAGTTGTTGCGCGGGTCGCCGGGTGCATCGGCCCAGACGATGTCCCCGCCATCGGTCGCAACGATTCCGATCCGTGCGGCCGAAACCGTTTCGCCGACTTTGGGGTAGGGGATTCGCTGGATGGTCGGGTACAGCTCGTCGGTATTATTGATGATCAGGAAGTCGCGAACGCCCGACGTATCGAACTGCCAGAACGCGATGCGCGAGCCGTCGGGGCTCCAGCGAAATCCATCACGGATGCTGAACTCCTCTTCGTAAGCCCAGCTCATGATGCCGTTGATGATGGACTCGCTTTCGCGTTCCGTAAGCCTCGTAATCGAGCTGTCGGCAATCGTCTCGACGAAGATATCGGCTTCGCGGCCGTAAGCGACCTTCTCGCCATCCGGCGAGAACTTCGCGAATTGCAGGGAACTCGGCGCGGCGTCCTCGCCGCCGAGCCGGACCAGCCGGTCGGTTTCGAGGTCCAGTACCCAGTAGTCGCCGCGGCTTTTGACCCGCCATACCTGCTGGCTATTCGTGTAGATCAGCAGGCGGCGACGATCCTCCGACCACGCGTAGTCGTCGACCGTGAGTGCCGCTTCTGCGCCCTTGGGTGTCAGCTGCTCCGCCGTCACGACGACCGTGCGCTCGAGGGAGTCGAGATCGTACGCAATGATGTCCCGTGGCGGTTTTTTGCCGTTCGCCTCGCCCTCGAACGTGCCCGCTGTCTCCAGCGTCGTGTAGGCATTCTCGCCCGGGAGCCACTTCGTACGTCCCGGTTCCTTTGCATCAAAGGCCTTGTCGCCGAAGATTGCTGCGTTCGTCAGGAGGCCTGCTGGCGTCGTCATTGGTGACTCCGATGGTGCGGTGGCACAGGCTGCAATCAGCAGGCAGGCCGGGAACAGGGAAAATGCACTGCGCGCTTTCAACATGCGCGGCTCCTCATGCGGGTTGATGTCGGGTCAGGGCCGGGATTATATAGTCAGGCCCGGCGCTTGCACGTATATTTGTGCGTCCCTACGTCGCAGGAGCCGAGATGATCAACCGTCGCCGATTCATACAGGGCAGTGCCGCCGCCGCCACCATCGTCTCGCCGCTATCGGCGCTGGCAAGCGACGTGCTCAGGCTCCCGAGACGACCGATCCCCGGTACAGAGGACAGTCTGCCGGTCATTGGGCTCGGCAATTCGAATGCCTTCCGGCAGGGTGACGTCGATACTTCGAAAAGGATCATTCGCACGCTGACCGACTACGGTGGTTCCTACATCGACTGCGGTGGCCAGAGCCGCTTCGTCGTCGGCAACGTCGTCAGTTCACTTGACGTCGCTGAAGACGTGTTCCTCGGTACCTATTTCACGGGTGCCGACGACGCCAACGCCCGGGCCGAAGCTGCACGTCTCCTCGAGATTACGGGTAAGCCGATGCTTGATCTCATGCACAACTACCCTGAGGACGCCGCGCCGAACTGGGATACGTTCCGCGGCTGGAAGGACGAAGGGCTGACGCGCTATATCGGCGTGTCGCGACACCGCAAGGAAGCGTACCCGACCATGATGGAAATGATGAAGACCGGCACTGTCGACGTGCTGCAGGTCAACTACTCGCCGCTCGAAACCGAAGCCGAGGACGAGATCCTGCCGCTGGCCATGGACAAGGGCGTTGCCGTGACTATCAACCGGCCGTTTATCAACGGGCGTTTCTTCCAGGTCGTCAGCGGTCACGATGTGCCGGAATGGGCCGCGGAGTTCGACTGCGAATCCTGGGCACAGTTTTCGCTCAAGTTCATCCTGTCGCATCCGGCCGTGCACTGCGTCCTGACCGAGACGACGAATCCACGCCATGCCGTCGATAACATCGGTGCCGGATTCGGTCGCCTGCCGGACGAGGCCACGCGCCAACGTATGGTTGCGCACCTTCGCGGCCTTGCGGGATAGCCGGATGCTGACCGTTCATCACCTGGAGAACTCGCGGTCGCAGCGCATACTGTGGCTGCTCGAGGAGCTCGGCGCTGACTACGAGGTCAAGCGCTACGATCGCGACAAGGAAACCAGCAAGGCGCCTGCGGAGTTACGTCGACTGCACCCCCTCGGCAAGGCGCCGATAGTGACCGATGGGGATACGACGCTGGCTGAGTCCGGCGCCATCATCGAGTACCTTGTCGAGCACTACGGCGCGGATGCCGGACTGCGGCCGCCGCAGGGATCTCCGGAGCAGCTCAATTACACCTACTGGCTGCACTATGCCGAGGGTACGTTCATGCCGCTCATGATCGTGTCGTTGTTAATGAACCGCATAGAGACCGCAAAGCTGCCGTTCTTCGTCAAGCCGGTCGCGCGCGGTATCGTCGCGAAGATTCGAGAGAACTACCTCGATGAGAACGTGCGCAGCAATCTCGACTTCATGGAACAGACCCTGTCTGAGCAGCCGTGGTTTACCGGGAATGCATTTACAGCGGCAGACATCCAGATGAGTTTCGCCGCGGAGGCTGCCGAGGTAAGGACCAGTCTTTCGACCGATTACCCGAAGCTTGCCGACTTCCTCGCACGCATACGGTCGCGGCCTGCTTACATAGCCGCGCTGGAGAAGGGCGGCCCTTACGAACTCATGGGCGTCAACCGGAGTAATTGATGCATAACGTATTTCGCGCCGCACTGGCGGTTTGCCTTGCACTCGTATTCGCTATCCCGGCGACAGCCGACGACAGGGACGATCTCAAGAAACGCCTCGACGAGTTCCTCTACGGCGCATCGCGAGGCGATGCGGACGTTCACGAGTCCTTCTGGGCCGAGGAGCTCGTGTACACGTCGTCCAGCGGCACGCGTACCGATAAGAGCTCGATTGTCGAGGGCATGCGGGCGGCACCGCCGTCGGATCCCGATAACCCGGCCGTCGTTTACACGGCCGAGGACGTCGACATTCGCGTCTACGACGACATGGCCGTGGTCGCGTTTCGTCTCGTTGGAACCGCGCAGGACGAATCGGGCGTCGCCAACGAGTACTTCAATACCGGCACCTTCCAGAAACGCGAAGGGCGGTGGAAGGCCGTCGCGTGGCAGGCAACGCGGATACCGGCGGCGGATTAGCGACGGCCCGACACGAAAAAGCCCCGCAGTAGCGGGGCTTTTTGTTTGGCTCTTTGCCTTGCTGCGTTCAGGCTTTCCGGCGGCGACGTGCCATGCCCATACCGAGCAGGCCAATGCCGAGCAGCGCTATTGCGCTGGGTTCGGGCACATGCGTCGCTTCGATGCCGAACGTATACGATTCGCCGTGGCGCAAGGTCTGGAAGTCCACGCTCAGCCAATCTGTGCCGAACGCGATTGCTGTTAGATTCGGACCACTACCGAAGGTACCGCAGGCAAAGCTGTCCATCGGTTCGCAGCTGTAGTCGACCAGGATGACGTCGACGATCTCTCCGACCATACCGACCCAGTCAAGATCGGACAGCGAGATTCGAATCATGTCGTCGCCGTCATTGATATTGCCGTCACCGTTTCGCGTCCGCTCGGTCCAGCTCACCGTGAAGCCGTCGCCGAATACGTCGAGAGAAAAGTCCCAGATCTGCCCGAATGTGTCGGACGCCACGGCCGTGAAGTCGACGCCGTCGCCAACGGCGCCAGAGCCGAAGTTCGGGTTGATCTCGAAAGAGCCCGCACCGTTCGGGTTGCTGAGATCCGCATCGATCACGTCGCCGATCAGGTCCGCGTTGGCGGCCATCGGGCCGATCAGGAGGGTTGTTGCAATCAGCAGTTTAAGTTTGCGCATTATCGTTGCCTCCACCTGTTTGCTTGTGTTGCTCAGTAGGTAGGATGCTGCAAACCGTGTGCCGATCCCGAAATTAGCAATTATTTCAGCGGCTTGTGAATCAAACGACGAGGCTCTGATGCACAGGGTGTAAAGTACCCCGACGCTCTCCGGCTTAGCTCAGTACTCGATTCGCGTGCCGTCCCAGGCGAAAAAACCGCCCGTATCGTCGGGACCCAGCCGGTCGATGACCTCGAGCAGGTAGCCAGCGGACTGCTCGGGTGTGAACAGCTTTTCAGCAGGGGTTCGAGCGGTGAACGGCTCGGAAAGCGACGTCCGCACGGTGCCGGGGTGCAGTGACACAACGACGGACTTTGGCCGTCTGCGCGCGTGCTCGATCGAGAGCGTGCGCACGAACTGGTTCAGCGCTGCCTTCGAGGCCCGGTAGGACGCCCAGCCACCGAGGCGATTGTCGCCGATGCTGCCGACCCGCGCGGACAGCGCGGCGAAGACAGTCTTCGCATCGCGCCTGAGCTTCGGTAGAAAGTGCTTGGCCACGAGTGTCGGGCCGATTGTGTTGATTGCGAACACTCGCGCGATCGAGTCTGGTGCGAGTTCCGACATCCTGCGTTCGGGCCTTAGCTCGCCCTCGTGCAGTATTCCGGTCAGAACGAGCACGAGATCAAGCGGTGTCTCACCGACCGAGTCTGCTGCGCGTTCGATGGTGTTCTCGTCTTCGATGTCGATAGGTTGCCATGTCAGGCCATTGCCATCGCGCTCGAGCGTCCGGCGGGAGAATGCGAACACTTTGCCGACTGCAGGGTCCTCGGCGAGTGCATCGCAGAATGCGTTGCCGATGCCGCCGGACGCGCCGATGACCGCGACGTTCGCGGAGTCAGTGAAGCTGGTAAGGCCGTTCATGTCGTGTCCGTGTGTTGTTCGAGGAAATCCTCTGCCGCAGCGAAAATCCGCGACCGCCTGTCGGGCGCGAGCTTGTCGAGGGCCCGCGGCATCAGCGCAAGGCGCGGGTTGCCGCCGAAGAAGTCGCGATGTTTGTCGATGAAGCGCCAGTAAAGCCCGTCAACCGTATCGCACCATTCACCCTTCCGATAATCGCTCATCTTTACGAGGTAGTTGGAGCCGCAGATGTACGGTTTGGTGGCAAAGACCCCGCCGTCGCTGAAGATGCCCATGCCGTAGACGTTCGGCCCCATGACCCATTCCGACGAGTCGACGTACATCTCCATGAACCAACGGTGTGCGGCAGTCGGCCGAATCTCGCAAAGAGTCATCAGATTGCCCATGACCATGAGTCGCGGAATGTGATGGGTCCAGCCGAGTCGCTGTGCCGTCTTGATGGTGTCGTCGAGCGGCGGAATACCAGTCGTGCCGTCGTACCAGGCAGGCGTGAGTTCGCGCTCGTGATTCCAGAAGTTCGTCGAGGCCTGCGTCTCGCCGAACTCGCGATAGATACCACGTATGAACTCCCGCCAGCCAATGACCTGGCGTACGAAGCCTTCGACGCTTTGCAGCGGAACGTCACGCTCGGTGGCCGCTGTCGTCACCCGTCGAATCACTTCGTTCGGCGTCAGGAGGCCGACATTTATCAGCGGGGACAGCGCGCTGTGGAACACCGTGTCCGAGCGCGTGGTCATTGCGTCTTCGTAGGGACCGAACAGCTCGAGGCGCTCGTCGATGAACGCGTCCAGCCATTCGACGGCGGCTTCGCGCGTCGTCGGCCACCAGAACTCGTGCGCGTCTCCCGGGTGGCTGCCGAACGTGTCTGCGACCAGGTCGATTACGGTCCTGGTGTGCTCCGTGGCGGGAGGCGACGAGATTAGCGGTGGAGTGACTTTCGCGGGCAGTTTCTTGCGATTGTCCTCGTCGAAGCTCCACTTGCCGCCGACGGGTTCGCCGTCGGCATCGATCAGGATTCCGTGCTTCTTGCGCTGCAGCTTGTAGAAGTCGCCCATGAGCAGGCGTTTCTTGCCCGTCTTGAACTCGGCGAACTCCGGGCGCGAACACAGGAACATCGGAGAGACCAGTTCGCGACGCTCGAGACCGCGATCCTTTGCGAAACGCTGGATGCGGGACTCCATCGCCCGGTCTTCGATCTCGAAGTGCTGGATGGCGTCGATCCCCGCCGCCGACAGGGTGGCACCGAGCCTGTCCTCGTAGCTGTCCGTTGAATTCGCGTCCAGCGGGACGTAGTCGACGGTGTAGCCCGAATCCCTGAGCTCGTCCGCGTATGAACGCATGGCCGACAGGAACAGCACGATTTTCTGCTGGTGGTGCTTTTCATACGTGCACAGGCCCATGTCTTCACACATGAACACCCGCACATCGCGAGGCGATGGCAGGTGCTCGAGCGGGAAGAGCTGGTTACCGAGAACGACGAGTGTGCTTGGTTGTGTCATCGCGCGGACTGTAGCATCGACACGCAGCAGTACCGTCGTTCCGGCCGCGGCCGTTACAAATGCTTACGAGCTCGGCCGTGGCGGTCCGGGTGGTACACTGCAGCCGTCCCAGCCCGAGACCTGCAATAAGGAGCCTCCATGGAACTCAGCTCGCCACAGGGCATCACCCTGAGCAACACCGAATCGGTACCCGGCAAACGCATCGTCCAGTTTTTCGGTGTCGTGACGGGCAACACCGTGCGTGCGAAGCACATTGGCCGCGACATCATGGCCGGTCTCAAAAACGTGGTTGGTGGAGAGCTCAAGGGTTACACGGAGCTGCTGCAGGACTCCCGCCAGGAAGCCACCGAACGTATGGCGGCGCAGGCAAGATCGATGGGCGCCAACGCTGTCATCAATGTGCGTTTCGCAACCAGCTCGATATCGCAGGGTGCCGCGGAGCTGTTTGCGTACGGCACCGCCGTCAAGGTCGAATAGTCGATGGACGCTGGCACACTCCGCGCCATCGAGGTGTTTCTCAACATCGGCCTGCCGTTCCTCGTCCTGATGGGCGCCTATTTCATCGGCAGCTGGATCGAGCGGCGTCATTTCCGCGAGATCGAGAAGCGGGAGAAGGCTCTCAAGGGCATGCCCGTGACGACCTTCGAGCTGTTGCCGACCAACTGGCACATCTCGAGGGCGGAGCTCGTATCCGGCAGCGTCGTGGTGTCGCTGGACTACTTCAAGCGGGTGATCGCCGGGCTGCGCGGTATCTTCGGCGGGCGTATCAA
>JASJBG010000135.1 GCA_030066625.1 Woeseiaceae bacterium | reverse complement strand
TGTCGGCCCGCTACGCGGGCCTCGGTGCGAACAACGAGTGGTTCTCGCAGTTGCGCCGACCAACAATAAAAAGCGGCCGCCCCCTGAGGGTGAGGGCGGCCGCTTTTTATTGTTGGTCGGGGTAACTGGATTCGAACCAGCGACTTCTACCTCCCGAAGATAGCGCTCTACCAGGCTGAGCTATACCCCGTCTGATTGCCCCGGTCAGGGCCAGGTCGCGTCAGGATCGTCGGTGGATCGCGAAATCCGCGATCGCGATCAGGGCCTGCTTGTGTTCCGAGTCGGGAATTTCGGAAATCGAAGCGACTGCCAGGTCGGCGGCCTCCTGCGCGCGCGCCGCAGTGTACTGGAGGGCACCGGTGGATTCAATAATCGATTGAATACTATCGAGTTGATCCAGGCCGCCTTCGACGATGGCCTTTCGGAGCACGTCGCGCTCGGCCGGCGAGCCCTTCTGGATCGCGTAGATGATCGGCAGGGTGGGCTTACCCTCGGCAAGGTCATCGCCCAGGTTCTTGCCGAGTTCGTCCGGCGAGGCGTCGAAATCCAGCGCGTCGTCAACGAGCTGGAACGCCGTGCCGAGATGGCGACCGTAGTCGGTCATGGCGGCCTCGTCGGTTGGGTCCCGGTTGGCCAGCACCGCGGCAATCTGGGCGCCTGCCTCGAACAGTCGGGCTGTCTTCCGGTAGATCACCTGCCGGTAGCCGTCCTCGGTCACGTCGGGGTCGCCGATGTTCATGAGCTGCATCACCTCGCCGGCAGCGATCGTATTGGTCGCGTCGGCCAGGATGCGCATGACCCGCATGCTGTCGATGTCCACCATCATCTGGAAGGCGCGCGAATACAGGAAATCGCCGACCAGGACGCTGGCCTGGTTGCCGAAGACAGCATTGGCCGAGTCCCGGCCGCGTCGGCGGTCCGACGAGTCGACGACGTCGTCGTGCAGCAGGGTCGCGGTATGGATGAACTCGATGATCGCCGCCGCGCGCAGGTGGTGTTCACCCTCATAGCCGAGCGCCCGCGAGGCGAGCAGCACGAGCAGCGGACGCAGCCGCTTGCCGCCGCTCATGACGATGTAGCGTGAGACCTGCGAGACAAGCTCGACGTCGGTTGCCAGCGAGGTTTCGATCAGCCGGTCCACGGCCGCCATGTCGTCCCTGGCGAGCGTGACGACGTCGTCGAATCCGGGCAAATCCCGAGTGTTTTCTACCGCGTGCATAATGAAGCGGGATAATGCCTCAATCAGGGGCCGGAGGCGAGGTATACAGGCCCTTTCATTGCGCCCACGGTCAGCGCCAAGCTATTGAATTGCACTGGTATTTTTATGGGTCTCATATTTGACCCACAGGGCCCGAGTCTATAGAATTCCCGCTCTTTTGCGCAGCTGGCCGTCCGCGAGCCCGGATCCGGCGACTGAGACTCGCAAAAAATCACTTAATTCTCAGCAGGTTGCAAGGCCGCAGCCGGCTGGACGGAGCAAATTACGATGTATGCGGTTTTTCGCACCGGCGGCAAACAGTACCGCGCGGCAAAGGGCGATGTTCTGAGACTCGAAAAGATCGAGGCTGACGAGGGCGCCACGGTGGAGTTCGACGAGGTTCTGCTCGTCGGCGAAGGCAAGGACGTCAAGGTCGGCAGCCCGCTGCTCGCTGGCAGCACGGTGAGCGGCAAGGTCCTGCGCCAGGGCAAGTCGCGCAAGGTGTCGGTCGTCAAGTTCAAGCGTCGCCAGAACTACCTGCGCCAAGGCTCGCATCGCCAGTTCTTCACCGAGGTGGAGATCACTGGCATCAAGGGCGGCTCCGGCAAAGCGGCTGCGCCGAAGGCGGAAGCGAAGGCCGATGCGGACAAGACTGAGGCCAAGCCGGCTGCCAAGAAGAAGGCAGCCAAAAAGAAGACGGCCAAGAAGACCGTAGCCAAGAAGGCTGCGGCCAAGAAGAAGACGACCAAGAAAGCGGCTGCGAAAAAGACGGCCGCCAAGAAAACGACCAAGAAGAAGACGAGCTAGTCCTCTTCTCCTGGGTTTCACGGATAAACGAGACAGGTACAGTACAGTGGCACACAAGAAAGCAGGCGGTAGCAGTAAGAACGGTCGCGATTCGGAGAGTAAACGCCTTGGCGTGAAGATCTACGGCGGCCAGGACGTCGTTGCCGGCAACATCATTGTTCGCCAGCGCGGCACGCGCTTCCACGCGGGCGTCAACGTGGGCATCGGCCGTGACCACACGCTGTTTGCGAAGGCGAACGGCAAGGTCAAGTTCGAGAAGAAGGGCCCGCAGAACCGCCAGTACGTGAGCGTCGTCGACGCCTGATGCTGGACGGCCGCAGGGCCTTTCAAGGTTTCGCCGAAAAGCCCCGCAGATGCGGGGTTTTTCGTATCCGGTCCCGGCCAGGCAGACAGCACTCATGAAATTCGTCGACGAGGCAACCATACGCGTCATCGCGGGTAACGGCGGTCACGGCTGCCTGAGTTTCCGCCGCGAGAAGTACGTCGCACGCGGTGGGCCCGACGGTGGCGACGGTGGCGATGGCGGCAGCGTCTGGCTGGTCGCGGACGCGGAGCTCAACACGCTCGCGGACTTCCGCGTTGCGCGGAAGTTTCGCGCCGAGAGCGGGCAGGGCGGGGCCGGCCGTAACATGACGGGCCGGTCCGGCAAGGACCACGAGGTCCGGGTTCCATGCGGCACGGTCGTCCACGACGTCGATACCGGCGAGCTCATCTGCGACCTCACCGAGGACGGCGATCGGCAAAAGGTCGCCCAGGGCGGCAAGGGTGGCCTCGGTAATACTCGTTTCAAAAGCAGCACCAATCGCGCACCGCGCAAGACCACCCAGGGGACGCCGGGCGAGGCGCGCCATCTGTCTCTCGAGCTCAAGGTGCTGGCCGACGTCGGTTTGCTCGGGCTGCCCAATGCCGGCAAGTCGACGCTGATCAGCGCCATGTCGCAGGCGAAACCGCGCGTCGCCGATTACCCGTTTACGACGCTGCACCCGAATCTCGGCGTCGTTCGCGTCGGCCGGCTGCAGTCCTTCGTGATGGCGGATATCCCCGGACTGATAGAGGGTGCCTCCGAGGGCGCCGGCCTCGGGATCCAGTTCCTTCGCCACCTGCAGCGCACCCGCCTGCTGTTGCATCTCGTCGATATTGCACCGCTGGACGAGTCGATCGACCCGGCGGACTCCGTCCGTGCGATCGCCGCCGAGCTCGGCAAGTTCTCCGGGGAACTGGCAGCGATGCCGCGCTGGCTCGTCATCAACAAGATCGACCTGCTGCCCGAAGACGAGCGCGCCGCGCGCCGCGAACGCTTGTTGAGCGATCTCGACTGGCAGGGACCGGTGTTCGAAGTCAGCGCCGCAACCGGCGAAGGCACCGAGGCGCTGGGTCAGGCGATTATGCAAAACCTCGAAATCCTCGCCGACGAATTGACATAAACCCTCGAAGAAAGCCGCACAAACATCTGAAATAAGGAACTTTTTCCTTCAATTCAGCGTGTTAGCAATTAGCAGACTCAGTCGGCTGAACCAAGGCCCCGATTCTTGTAAAAGGGGCACTGGGCAGACTTTGCGGCAACGATAAGAAACGGGGGCCCTAGTGGCACAAACGGCATCCAAGCCCGATCCGGCGATCCGCCAGGTGACGATCGCAGCGCTGCTGTGCGCGCTACTTTCGGCCTGCGCCAGCGCGCCGCCGCCGCCCGATCCGGAGCCCGTGGTCATTGTCGAGCCGGAGCCCGAGATTCCGATTGTTGTCGCCGATCCTGAACCGCAACCCGAGCCGGTGGCCGCTCCGGAGCCGCCCAAGGTCACGATCGTGCTGAGCAGCCGCTCGGCAGCATACGAGGACGTGGCAGAAGAACTCGGCAATCTTTTCGAGACCGTCTCGATTTACGATCTGACGGACCGCAGCCAGCCACCCGAGCGTGCCTTCCGCTTGATCAACGACAGCGATACTGACGCCGTCGTCGCGATCGGCCTTCGCGCTGCGCGTTCATCGGTAGCACTGGCTGCCGTGCCGGTCGTGTTCAGCCAGGTTTTCAATCATCAGGATCACGCGCTCGTTGGCGAGCGCAGCCGCGGCGTCGCGGCGATTGCGCCGGTCGACGTGCAGCTTGCCGCGTGGAAAGAAGCGCAGCCGACGCTGGTCAATGTCGGTCTCGTGATCGGACCGGGCCACGACGAACTGATCGCCGGCGCCGAGATCGCCGCCCTCGAGCGCGGCATTTCCTTAAGCGTGCACATCGCCAACTCGGACCAGGAAGCGCTCTACTACTTCAAGCGGATGGTCCGCGATATCGACGGCTTCTGGCTGCTTCCCGACAATCGCGTCCTGAGTGCGCGCGTATTGCGCGAGATCGTGGACCAGTCGAACCGTCGCGGGGTAACGGTGCTCGTGCCCAACCCTTCGATGCTGCAGATGGGCGCTGCGATCAGCGTCTCCACGGTGGCGTCGGATATCGCCGCACGCATCAGCGAAGTCATCGCGATGATTCACTCCGGTGAGCTTGGCATCGTGCCCGCAATTACGCCGCTGTCAGAGACCCTCATCGAGACCAACGAGGCCGTGCTGGGGCAGCATGCGACGGCGAGCACGGAGGCACAGCAATGACGGCCATCGTGGAGAGGGTCCGCGACGTCGTTGGCGCTCTGCGCATGCGCACCCCGGGCAAACGGGTGCTGGTCCACGAGATCCTCTCAATACAGATCCTGAGTGCCACCATCGTGGGCACGCTGGCCATTGCCGCGCTCTACTGGGGCGGGCAGTGGGTGCTGCAGGACAACTATAGCCGTTGGGCACTGCAGTGGACAGCCGAACTCAATGAGCTTGGATCACCGCTGTACCTGTCGGACGACAGCGAAGCACTGATTCGGCTGGAGAGCTTCGTCGAGCGTTACCCGGAGATCGACCGCGTCGCCTACTACGATCGCGACGGGAGCTCGCTGTATTCCGTCGACAACGATGCGGACATAGCGCCGCTGAAGAACCTGTCTGATGACGTCCTCGAAGAGGCCAGCGCCGCTATCGGCAGCGACGAGCCGTACCTGCTCAGCGGCAGCGTGATCGACCCACGCCAGTTCGAGATCCTTGCGCCGGTATGGACCGAGGCGATTGCTGACGATGGCCTTTTCGACTTCGATCCGACGGCACCGGAACGCAACGCGACCACGGAGCTGGTCGGCTTTGTCGGTATCCACCTGGACTTCGTGCTGTTCCATGACCGCCTGCTGACCAACATCCGCGCCGCGATCATGGTACTCGTCGTGCTGCTTGTCCTGTTCGCGCTGTACGGCCGCTGGACGCTGCAGAAGGCGCTGCGCTCTATTTCGGAACTGGAGCGGCCGATTCGGGAGTTGGCCAAAGGCAACCTCGACGTCAAGTTCCAGCCTGCCGAGCATCGGGAGATTTCCGATATCGTGGAAGCGCTGGAAACCACCGCCACGGCGCTCAGCGAGCGTGATGCAGAGCTCCTCGAGCTCGCGAACCACGATAGCCTTACCGGCCTCTTCAATCGGCGCCGATTCGTTGAAGAGCTGCGACTCGACCTCACCCGGATCATGAACAAGGGCGGCACAAGCGCGCTGTTCTTCATCGATCTCGACCAGTTCAAATACGTCAACGACCTGTGCGGGCACCCGGCCGGCGACCGGCTCATTCGCAAGGTTGCCGACGAGCTGTCGAGAAGCATTCCCGAGAACGCAATTGTCGCCCGCTTCGGCGGCGACGAGTTCGCAGTGTTATTGCGCGCTGCCAATGAAGTCGATGCGCGAGACTCCGCCGAGCTGATCCTGACGAATATGCGGCGCATGGCGCATATCGAAAACGAGCACGTCTTCCACGTGCACTGCAGCATCGGCGTAGCCATCGCGTCGGGCATCAACCTGCACGCTGACGAACTGATCGCGCAGGCCGATATCGCCTGTCGCGAAGCCAAGTCGGCGGGCCGCAACCGCGTGCGGTTCTTCGACTTCGACGATACCGGCGAAAGCCGCGTGGACAAGGAAGTGGGCTGGATGAACCGGCTGCGCAGCGCCCTCGACGAGGACGGGTTCGAGCTGCGCTTCCAGCCGATCAACGAGATTCGATCAGGCCAGACGACCCACCACGAGGTGCTTATCCGGGCGCGCGCCGAGGACGGTCAGCTCGTGTCGCCTGACGCGTTTCTGCCGGCAGCCGTTCGCTTCGGCCTGATGACGGAGATCGACCTGTGGATGATCCGGCATGCCGCCATGGCCTATGCCGAACATGTCACCGAGCATCCCGACCTCCATTTCTCGATCAACATCTCGGCCAATGCGTTCGAGAGCGAAAACCTGCCGCGCTATGTCCGCAAGACCTTCAATGAGTTCGGCGTACCGCCGAAGAACGTCATTCTCGAGATTACCGAGAGCCTGGCGATCCGCCGGCCGGTGCACGTCGAGCGGCAAATTGCCGCGCTCAGGGCCATGGGCTGCAAGCTGGCACTGGATGACTTCGGTACGGGCTACAGCTCGTTCAGCTACCTGCAAAAGATCGACTGTGACTACCTGAAGATCGACGGCGCATTCGTTGTCGGCCTGCTCGACAGCCCCGTCGATCAGAAAGTGATCCGCCTGATCGCGGACATCGGCCGCGAGGCCGGTATGAAGGTCATTGCGGAATACGTTCAGAACGCCGAGTCGCTCGCGCTGCTCGAGGAACTCGGTGTCGACATGGCCCAGGGTTATTTCGTCGGCCGTCCGTCCCGTGTACCCAGGTTTGCGCCGACGCCGATATCACTGCGTTCGCGCTATGCCGCCCGGACCTCGGGCAAGTCCGCCTGATAGCGAGAATCACAGGCACAAAAAACCCGCGACGAGCGCGGGCCTTTCGAAAACGATTTCGAGCTCGTCAGACGGCGAGTGCCTTGACGCGCTTGTTCAGACGGCTCTTGTGACGAGCAGCTTTGTTCTTGGTCACGATGCCCTTGTTGACCATGCTGTCGATGACCGGCACTGCATCCTTGTAAGCCTCGGCTGCAGCGTCCTTGTCGCCGGCGTCACATGCCTTGAGCACGTTCTTGATCTTCGTGCGCATGCGCGAGCGCAGGCCCATGTTGTGCTTGCGAGTCTTCTCCGCCTGCTTGGCGCGCTTCCTCGCTGACTTGATGTTTGCCACTGGTATTACCGTGTCCGGATGCAAAGAGCCGCGTATTATTCAGTCCCCGAGGGCCTTTGTCAATGGCACTTTGGCGACCTCGGTGTTCAACCCCTAAATTACTGATTTTAAATACGTTTTAGGCTAAACTTCAGCACGAAATGAGCACCGAAAACACGCCCGGAACGAGCTCTAGGAGCCAGCGAGCGGCCGTCAGCGACGAGGTCTCGGGACGCCGGCTGGCAGCCAAGACGTCGGTCGTCAGCGGCATGACGCTGCTCTCACGCATTCTCGGCCTCACGCGCGATATCGTCTTTGCCCGCTTCTTCGGCCCCGGGCTCGTCCTGGACGCATTCCTTGTCGCCAATCGCATCCCTAACATGCTGCGGCGGTTCTTCGCCGAAGGTGCATTCTCGGCGGGCTTCATTCCCGTGCTCGCACGCTATCGCGAGAACGGCAGCGAAGAAGAGTCGCGCGAATTCGTCGATGCAATGGCGGGGACGTTCGCCATCGTGCTTTTCGTCGTGACGCTGATCGGCGTCATCGCTGCGCCCCTGCTCGTGCTCGTCGTCGCGCCCGGTTTCCTGGGCGAGGGCGGCGACTTCGATCTCGCGACGCTGATGCTGCGATTTACGTTCCCGTACCTGCTGTTCGTGTCGCTGACGGCGTTTGCGGGCGGCATCCTGAACACACACGGCAAGTTCGCCGTTCCCGCGTTCACGCCGGTCATCCTCAATGTCGTCCTGATCGCCGCTGCAATCTGGCTGGCGCCGCTGCTTGGGGAATCCCAGGAGCAGCGCGGCATGGCGCTGGCCTACGCCGTCTTCATCGCGGGCGTAATCCAGCTCGGTTTCCAGGTCCCGTTTCTGCGCCAGATTCGCGCCTTCTCGCGGCCTCGCTGGGCGCCGAAGCACGAGGGCGTGCAGCGAGCCTTCCGCCTGATGCTCCCGGCGATCTTCGGCTCGTCCGTTGCGCAGATCAACGTGCTTCTCGGCGGCATTATCGCGTCGATGCTCAGCGTCGGCAGCATCAGCTACCTGTACCTGTCCGACCGGCTCATGGAGTTTCCGCTTGGCCTGTTCGGCATCGCGCTCGCGACCGTGACGCTGCCGTACCTGTCGAGGCTCTGGTCGAACGGTTCGAAGCGTGAGTTCAGCGAGACGCTGGACTGGTCGATGAAGCTGGCGATCATCCTGGCCGTGCCGGCGGCGCTGGGGCTGACCGCGCTCGCCGAACCGTTGATCGCGACGCTGTTCTTCGGCCGGATTTTCGATGCCCACGACGTTCGCATGACCGCACTGGCGCTGCAGGCGTACACGGTAGGGCTGATCGGCTTTTCGTTCGTCAAGATTCTTGCGCCGGCATTCTTCGCGCGCGAAGACACGAAGACGCCGGTCAAGATCGGCATCGTCGCGCTGTTGATCAATGTCGTGCTCAGTGTCGCCTCGGCCTGGCTGCTGACGGAGCGCGGCTATGAGGCACCGCACGTCGGCCTCGCTGGCGCCACCTCGATAGCGGCGATTGTGCAGGCGCTGCTGTTGTATCGAAGGCTCAGGCTGGATGCGGTGCTCAAGCACGCGGATGACTGGCTGGCGCTCATCGCCAGGGTGGCGACCGCGAACCTGGCGATGTCGGCCGTTCTGGTGTGGCTCGGCCAGCCGCTGGACTGGTGGCTCGACAGCACAATGTTCGGGCGGGTGGCGTGGCTCGCGGTCAGCGTGATCGGCGGCGCCGGAGTATACTTCGCGGTGCTTCTGGTCCTGGGCCTGCGGCCGAATCAACTCAGGCTGAAACGATAACGGACGATCATTCCATGCTCCTCGTACGACACCTCGACGATCTGCCGTTCGACCGGCTCGAGCGTGGTAGCGCCGTGACCATCGGCTCTTATGACGGTATTCACCTGGGCCATCGGCACCTTCTGTCGCGCATCCAGGCGATCGCGGAGGAGCGGGATATGGCCACCGTCGTCATGAGCTTCGAGCCGACACCGAAGGAGTTTTTCCATTCCGCGAACCCGGTGGCCCGGCTGATGCGTTTTCGTGAGAAGTTCGAGGCGCTGGAGGCGCTCGGTATCGACGTCTTCTACTGCCCGCGTTTTTCGCCGGCCATGCGCAGCATCCCGGCGGGCGACTTCATTCGCCGGATCCTGGTGCACGGCCTGAATGCGCGCGGCGTGGTCATCGGTGACGATTTCCGCTTCGCGCGTCGCCGGGAAGGCGGGCTCGAGGAGCTCGAGATAGCGGGCAGGGCGCTCGACTTCGACGTCGAGCAGGTACCTAGTATTGCCGTCGGCGGCGAACGCGTCAGCAGCACCGCGATCCGCGAGGCGCTTGAAGCCGGCGACCTGGGCCGCGCGACGGCGCTGCTGGGCCGGCCATACCGGATGTCGGGCAGGATCGTTCGCGGCGAACAGGTCGGCCGCAAGCTGGGCTACCCGACGGCCAACGTCGATTTGCGCCGCCGGCAAAGCGCGGTCATGGGCATCTTCGCGGTCCGGGTGCACGGTGTCGGAGATACGCCAATCGACGGCGTTGCCAGCGTCGGTTCGCGACCGACCTTCAACGGCACGAAACCACTACTGGAGGTCCATCTTTTCGACTTTGACGAGGACATCTACGGCCGCTACATCCATGTCGATTTCGTCGCCCACCTTCGCGACCAGAAGAAGTACGCGAAGGTTGATGAACTGGTTGCGCAAATGCACCTCGATGCCGACAATGCACGCTCGATTCTCGCCGCGAACGCGGCCTGACGGGTAGTCTCACTTGACCGACAAACTCAACCTGAGCTCACGCCGGTTCGCCATCTGGATGGGCGTCGCCGGTCTCGTCGTCATCGCGGACCAGGTGACGAAGTACGCAGTCATCCAGTATATCGAGCTGTACGGCCGCATACCGCTGAACGAATTCCTCACGCTGACCCACCAGCGCAACACGGGCGTGGCCTTCAGCTTGTTTGCTGATATGAACGCACGCTGGTTTCTCGTGGCACTTGCCCTGCTGGTTAGTGCTTACATTACCTGGTGGCTATGGAGCATACGCAAGGAGGGCCCGATGGTTGTGGCCGCCGGCCTGTCCCTCGTACTGGGCGGCGCGGTCGGCAACATGATCGACCGAGCGCTGCTCGGCTACGTGACCGACTTCATCCAGGTCTGGTTTGGCAACTGGGCGTTCCCGTCGTTCAACGTTGCCGACTCCGCCATCACGGTGGGCGCAGCGCTGCTGATTATCGACTCGCTATTCCTGTC
>JASJBG010000019.1 GCA_030066625.1 Woeseiaceae bacterium | reverse complement strand
GCCGACCTCTCGAAGTCTGCCAGCTCATAAGCCTCCTACAGATCCACCTGAAACGCCGCCGGCGGTAGGTCGGTCCGGTTATGAGCGTTACGCTCTGGCGACACTCGGGCTTCGAGGTGCGCGCTACTCGCCGCTCGGATGCGGCGTTTCAGGTGGATCTGTAGGAGGCTTATGAGCTGGCAGACTTCGAGAGGTCGGCTGCGGTCGCCGTCTCGTCGATCTCTTCTTCGCCGTCCGGGGCAACGGAATAGTCGAGGACGCCGGTGGCAATCAGGTCGGTCGATGCCTGGGCAACGGACAGCTCGGTCTCCACTTCCCGGATTCGCGCCTCGGAGCGAACGCTCTCTTCGGCACGGTTGCTGAGCTCGGAGCGCAGTTCGCGGGTTTTCCGGACTGATTCCTTGAGATCGCGTTTGAGCTCGTCAACCCGTCCCTGCTGGTGGGTTATGACGTTGTCGCGTTTCTCGTTGCCTTCGGTAGCTTCTTCGAGCTCTTTCTCAAACCGTTCGGCCTTCTCCTGGACCTCGCCCAGGTTGGTCTGCGCAATACGCAGCTCGGCTTCCAGGGAGCGGATTCGATCGTCCTTCGGATCGCGCTTCTTGGTTTTGGACGAGGAGCCTAGCCGCGCATTGATCGAAGACAGTATCCAGCCGATCAGGAACGCGCCGAGCGTCATCAGGATCAGGTTCTGTGGGAGCTCCATAAACATCGGCTTATGATTGTTTTGTTTCCCGTTTCTTTAAAGGACGGAGTTCTCAATCCGGGCAGTCGATGTCACCCGCGCCTGCCCCGCATCTGGTCATTCAGGCACCCACAGTATCCCGAATAAGCCTCTGTAAAACAATGATTTATTGACAAATTGGCGGAAATCTCAGGCCGGAAGGGCGCGTCTCGCCAGGTCCGGAAAGTCGGTGAACAGCCCGTCCGCCCCGAGTTCGCCGATCACGAATCCGACGAGGCCGTCGAAACTCGCAAAACCTTCCGGGAGGCTGTCCATGCGGAAGGTGTACGGATGCACCGCCAGACCGCGAGCGTGGGCTCGCTCCACGAGGCCGGTCGATCGCGGCCGGCCGTCGTCGACAACGTACAGCTGCTCGAGCCAGGGCCCGATACCGTCCGCGACCCGTGCAATCTCGTCGAGACCGGCATCTGTCCGCAGCGCGTGATAGTCGGTGGTGGACTCTTTCCAGCTGTTGTCGCCGATGAGCTGGATCAGCTTCAGATCAGTCTTCAGCTCCTCTCGAAGCCTGCGCACTTCGGCGGCATCGAAACACTGCAGGAAGACCGGGTCGTCCCTGGTCGTGTAGCCCTCGCGCGTGAGCAGTTCCAGCATAATCGGCGCAATGTCGACGCCCTGCTCCTTGTGCCATGCGGGCCGTTTGATCTCCGGGTAGATACCGGCCACCCGCCCGGTGCTGGCGTTGAGTCCCCGGATGAGCTCGATCTCGGCGCCCAGCGTGTGCACGCGAAAGCTGCCGCTCCGGGCCGGGAATCTCTCGGGGTAAACGGCCGTGCCGTCCGGGTTCATGCGTTCCCACACGCTCAGACGGCGGAGCTCAGCGAGATCAAAGTCGCGCACGTAGAAGCGCCCGTCGTCACGGGCCCGTCCCGGGAACACGTCCGCCACATTGGTCACCCGGTCGACGTGTATGTCGTGCATGACGAGCAACTCGTCGTCACGGGTGGCGACAACATCCTGTTCGAGGTAGTCGGCACCCATCGCGTAGGCCAGCGCCTTTGCTGGCAGGGTGTGTTCGGGGAGGTATCCGGACGCGCCGCGGTGCGCGATGATGACGGGTTTTTGGTCTGACATTACTTTAGAAAGACCTTATAACTTATTGTTTTTAATTACTTAACTTCGCCGTCTGCATCGTAACCCGGGAAGTCGACAACCTCCCAGCGTGCCGTGTCTTCGAGCCGTGCCTGCCGCTTGAGTGCGTCAACCATCTCGCGTGCGTTCCATTCGATGTGTTCGTTGCAGCGGTCGACGAGCGGTGCCGGGGTGGGTTTGACCCGGCCGAAGGGCCGGATGACGATCATCGGCTTTTCGTTGGCGTCGGCAGCATCCATCATGAAGCCGACCAGATCGGGCTGTGCGTCGTAGAGTTCCGGAACCACGAACACGGCCTCACTCTCCTTGATCTGCTGGATCAGGGCGTCCTTGATCTCCTCCATGCCGCCCGAGGGCGCCTCGTCGGGCTTCGATACGTTCAGGTAGTAGAAACGGTCGACACACTCGAGGAACTCGAAGATTCGCAGATAGTCATCTGTCTCGCTGAATGCGTGAGTGACGAATACCCGGATCGGATTATCTTCTGACAACGCTGTACTCCCCCTTGCAAGTCCCCGTAGCGATTCTATCAATTTCGTACCACAATACCCGCCGATGCGACTCCTGCTTTACAACATAAGGTACGCCGTGGGCGGTGGCCCGAGTGGCGCAGGCTACGTGCTGGGCAACCAGAACGTCCTGCCTGAGCTCACCCGCTTCATCAAGTCGGTCGATCCCGATATCGTCGGCCTGATCGAGGTGGATACCGGCTCGATTCGCAGCCGCATGGTGAACCAGGCCGAAGCGATCGCCGCGGATCTCGGCATGAACACGTCCTACGAGACCAAGTACGGCGAGAAGTCGATCAACCAGATCTTGCCGATCGTCCGCAAGCAAGGCAATGCATTCATGGCCGCCTCGCGCGTACACGGGGAGAAGTTCCACTACTTCGATACCGGCATCAAGCGGCTGATCATCGAGTTCGAGATGCAGGAGTACGCGGTCTTCCTCGTGCACCTGTCGCTCAAGTACCGCCATCGTCACCTGCAGCTGCGGCGCCTGTACGACCTCATCGAGGCGACCGAGAAGCCGGTCATCGTCGCCGGCGATTTCAATACCTTCTGGGGCGAGAACGAGATCTACCTGTTCATGAAAGCCGCCGGACTGAAGTCGGCCAACACCGAAGGCCTTCCGACCTACCCCAGCCGCTCGCCACGCAAGGAGCTTGACTGGGTGCTGTACCAGGACGGTATCAATGTCACCAGCTTCCAGATCCCGGACGTGCGTCACTCCGACCACCTGCCGCTGATCTGCGATTTCGACGTCGAGTAGGCGTCGTTCCCCCAACCCACCCGAGAGAACAGCATGAGTGAAAACCACTGGTCACTGACAACGGACGACGCCGGCATCGCCTGGCTCGAAATCGACAAGGCTGACGGCGGTGCCAATGTCCTGTCGGGTCCGGTACTCATGGAGCTGAACGAGCATCTCGAAGCGCTCGAGAACGACCTGCCGAAGGGGGTGGTCGTCTACTCGGGCAAGAAAAACGGCTTCATCATGGGTGCCGACATCAACGAGTTCACGAAGATCGAGAACCCCGACCAGGCCTACGACCTGATAAGGCTCGGACAGAAGGTCCTCGATCGTCTCGAGGCGCTGTCCTGCCCCACCGTTGCCGTGATCAACGGCTTCGCCCTTGGCGGTGGTCTCGAACTGGCGATGGCCTGCGACTATCGGATCGCATGGAAGAGCGACAGGAAGATCCTCGGCCTGCCGGAGGTCCAGCTCGGCATCCACCCGGGATTCGGTGGTACCGTTCGCGCGGTGCGTATAGCGGGTGTGCGCCCGGCCATGCAGCTGATGCTGACGGGCAAGTCCATCGATGCGGCGAAGGGCCGCCGAATCGGGCTGATCGATGCCATCTGTCCGCAAGAACAGTGGCGTGACAAGGCGCAGCAATTCGTTACCAAGGCACCGCCGCTGAAGACCGCGCCCCTCGTCGAACGCATCCTGTCGAGCGGCATCGCGCGGCCATTTATTCGCAACGTCCTGCTGAAACAGGTCGCTGGCAAGGCGCGCAAGGAGCATTACCCGGCGCCGTACGCGATGATCGACCTGTGGTCGCGATTCGGCGCGAAAGGCGTGGCGGCATACGAGGCCGAGGCCCGGTCTATTGCCGACCTGATGTGCACGCCGACCTCGAGAAACCTGGTGCGGGTATTTTTCCTGCAGAACGCGCTCAAGGGCCAGGGCAGCAAGGATGCGCCGAAGGTGCGGCGTGTCCACGTCGTCGGGGCGGGCGTCATGGGCGGCGACATCGCGTCGTGGTGTGCGCTGCGTGGCATGCAGGTGACCCTGCAGGACCGCGAGCTCAAGTACATCGAGCCGGCGCTCGAGCGCGCCGACAAGCTGTTCGCCAAGCGCGTTCGCGACGATGCGAAGCGCGCCGAGACGCGACAGCGGCTGAACGCGGACGTAGAAGGCGCCGGGGTGCCCGATGCCGACCTGATCATCGAGGCCATCTTCGAGAACAAGGAGGCCAAGCAGGCGCTGTACGAGGACCTGCAGGCGCGCATGAAGCCGGGTGCGATACTCGCGACGAACACCTCGAGCATTCCGCTGGAGGAGCTTCGGACGGTGCTCAAAGAGCCGCTGCGCTTCATCGGGCTGCACTTCTTCAACCCCGTCGCCCAGCTGCCGCTCGTCGAAGTCATTCGCTGTGACGACACGACGGCCGATGCGCTCGACATAGGCTTCGGCTTCGTCAAGGCGATCAGCAAGCTGCCGCTCGAATGTGCGAGCGCGCCCGGATTCGTCGTCAACCGGATACTTGCGCCCTACATGGCCGAGGCGATGGCGCTGGCGGAAGAAGGTGTGGCGCTGCCGGAGATCGACAAGGCCGCCGAGCGCTTCGGCATGCCGATGGGGCCCATCGAGCTCATCGACAGCGTGGGCATCGACGTTGCGCTCGGCGTCTCCAACGTGCTGGGCAAGGCAATGAACCGGCCCGTGCCCGGCCGGCTCGCCGAGATGGTCGAGGCCGGCAAGCTCGGGCGCAAGTCCGGCGAAGGTTTCTACACCTGGCCAGAGGGCAAACCCGTTAAGCCGGAGGGCGGCGGCAAGGCGCCGGCAGACATCGAGGATCGCCTGATCCTGGCAATGGTGAACGAGGCGGTCGCGACACTGAGCGATCGCGTGGTTACCGATGGCGACCTGCTCGATGCCGGCGTCATTTTCGGTACGGGCTTCGCACCGTTTCGCGGCGGACCGCTCAAATATGCCCGCGACCGGGGCGTCGATACGGTCACTGCCCGACTCGTAGAGCTGGCCGCGAATCACGGCGATCGTTTCCGGCCGCATTCGGGCTGGTCGGACCTTTAACGGCCCGCCAGCGGCAAAGTGTGCGCCGCTTCACGGTGTGACATAACGGGAGTACCGGAAGTCGTTGAATTAAAGGTAGAATGCCGCGTCAAACAACAAACGAGCGTATTGGAAAGCTATGACCGATGAGCAGACCACCATTGAACTGCTCAGGCGCTTCTCGCCTCTGGACGGACTGAAACGGGACAATCTCGCCGCCCTCGCCCGCAAGGTGCAGGTTCGCGAACTGTCGCCCGGGCAGGTGCTGTTCAAGGAAGGCGATACCGAAAAACGCACGTTCTACATCGTAGCCGGTGTCCTGGAACTACAGGACCATGGCAAGGCGGTGGGTACCGTGGAAGGCGGCAGCGATTTTGCCCGCAACCCGGTTGCCCCGGTCTACCCGCGGCGCGTGTCGGCGAAGGCACGCGACCGCGTCCAGTTCATCTCGGTCGATTCCGATCTGCTCGACGTCATGCTCACCTGGGACCAGACGGGTACCTACGAGGTCTCCGAGCTGCAGGGGCAGGAAGACGTCGGTGGCGGCACCGAGGACTGGATGACGATGCTGCTGCAGACCAAGGCGTTCCACAAGATTCCGCCTGCGAACATCCAGGCGATCTTCATGCGCATGCAGCAGATCAATTACAAGTCGGGCGACGTGATCCTCAAGCAGGGTGCGGAAGGCGACTATTTTTACGTGCTCACCCGCGGTTCGGCGCTCGTCACCCGCGAAACGCCGCTCAGCAAGGACGGCATCAAGCTTGCCGAACTCCACGTCGGCGACACCTTTGGCGAAGAAGCGCTGATTTCGGATGCCAAGCGCAACGCCACGGTGACGATGACGACGGACGGTGCCGTGATGCGGCTCGGCAAGGAGGACTTCAAGAAGCTCCTCAATGAACCAATGCTCGACTGGGTCGACCTCGCAAGTGCCCAGCAGATCGTCGCCGGCGGCGGCCAATGGCTGGACGTGCGCCTGCCGAGCGAGTTCGAGAACCAGCATCTCGACGGCGCCGTCAACATCCCGCTGTACTTTATTCGCCTGAAGATCAATACGCTCGATCCCTCGAAGAAGTACGTTGTCTGCTGCGATACCGGACGGCGCAGTTCAGCGGGTGCGTATATCCTGAGCGAACGTGGCTTCCAGGCCTACGTCCTGCAGGGCGGGATCAACAAAGACCCCATCTAGTCGTTCAGAAGTGGTTCCCGGTGCGGCAGGCACCGGGGGCGCGACTACATCGTGTGCGTGGGCTTGTCGCCGCCGAGCGCGCCGGCAAGGTAGTTCTCGATCTTCTTCTGGGTATTGCCCTGGTCCTGGTCACTGAACTGCACGCCGATGCCTGCCGTACGCTTGCCCTGCGCACCCTTGGGCGTCATCCAGATCACCGTGCCGGCCACGGGAATCTTCTCTTCCTCGCCCATCAGGTTGAGCAGCATGAATACCTCGTCGCCGAGCCGGTAGGAGCTGTTGGTCGGGATGAACAGGCCACCGTTGACGACATACGGCATATAGGCGAGATACAGGGCGCTCTTGTCCTTGATCGTCAGTGTCAGCAGTCCTGGTTTACTCATTTCTCACCTGAATCCGTGGTGGGCCTCAACCCGTGTCGAGCTCCGCGAGCAGCGGCCGATCGCGGTGGCGCCCCGCGTCGACGAGGCCGGTTGCCCAGTCGATCAAGAGCCCCTCGAGGGCCAGCTGCACATTGTAAGAGCCGCGTGGCTGGCCTCGAAGCCGATTTATGTCGTCTAGATAGCAAAACAGATTTCGGCTGTCCATGCCGCGCAGCACAGATTCTCCGATAGCACCGTCACGGGCCGAATTTCGGTCGCCATGGACCGATTTCAGGCCCGACTGCACCTGCCGGGCTAGCCATTCGAGAACGAACTGCGGGTCCAGTTTGCTCCAGTTGGCGGCTACGTCGACCGGCGACGCCGACTTCGAGGCGACGGCGGCGAGGTCGCGCCCGAGGCCGTGGCTGGTCTCGAGCTGCTCGGCTGCGGCGATCGCGGCAATCGGCGCATTGCCGGCGACCCGCAGGGGCTCGGCCCAGGCCGCGCCGGGTTGCAGTCGATCCAGCCACTCGAGGCCCTCCCGCTCCGACGGCACGCGGATGTCGATCCGCTGGCAGCGGCTCAGAATCGTCGCCGGCAGCCTGCCCGTCCGATCGGCGACGAGGACCAGCAGCGCGTCGCCTGGTGGCTCCTCCAGAGTCTTCAGGAGGCTGTTCGCGGCGCTGTGGGTCATGGCATTGGCAGGCTCGATCACGGCCGCCTTGCCGCGTCCCTCATAGCTCGTCAGGGTCATCTCGGCGACGAGCGCGCGAACCTGGTCGATCAGGATGGACGTCTTGTCTTCCGGCGGCTCCAGCCAGTGCAGGTCGGCATGTTCCGGTCGCTCGAACGGGTACTCGGGCAGCTCCCCGGTCGCGAGCCCCAGCTTGCGACGGACCATCCACGCGGCAGCAGCGCGTTTGCCGACACCCGGCGGGCCGGCCAGCAGCACCGCGTGCGGCAGCCGCCCCTGGCTTTCGCTGTTCCGCCAGTTTGCCGCGATCTCGTTTTGCCAACTTAAATCCATTAAAACAATATATTACAACTACTATCTAAGTCAGTTTCTAATTCAGGATCTGCGCCGCGATTCGGTCGATTGCTGCACCCACGTCGTCAATCGAACCAGACGCGTCGACGATCTCGAAACGTTCCGGCTCTTCCTCGGCCAGTTTGAGATAGGCGCCCCTGACCCGCGTATAGAACTCGGCCTTCTCGATATCCAGGCGATCCGGTTCACCCCGCGAGTCTGCGCGGGCCATGCCGGTCTCGACCGGCGCGTCCAGCAGGATCGTGGTATCCGGGCTCAGGTCCCCGAGCACCCAGTCCGCGAGCTGGTTGACGCGTTCCATCGGGATACCCCGGCCGCCGCCCTGGTAGGCACGGCTCGCGTCGACGAACCGGTCGCTGACGACCCAGGTTCCCGCGTCGATGGCCGGCCGAATCACGTTGCTGACCAGGATCGAGCGGGATGCGAACATGAGCAGCAGCTCGGCAATCTCCGGTATTGGTTCTTCGGCGTGGCCCAGTACCACGTCACGGATCAGTTCCGCCGTCGGCGTGCCGCCCGGCTCGCGTGTCTGCAGCACCATGTGGCCCGCGGCCTCGATGTGGCCGATCAGGCGGCGCATGTTCGTGGACTTGCCGACGCCTTCGATTCCTTCGATGGTAATGAAGCGGCCGCGACTCACTGCCCTGCCCCGTTGCGCTGTTCCCGCAGACGTTTCAGGTACTCGCGCACGGCGGCATCGTGTTCGTCCTTGGTTCTCGAGAATTTATGACTGCCGTCGCCGATGCCGGTCGCGACGAAGAAAAGCTCCTCGCCGGCCGCCGGATGCAGCGCTGCGCGTATTGCCGCTCGGCCCGGCATCGCGATCGGCGTCGGCGGCATCCCGTGCCGCGTGTAGGTGTTGTACGGTGTGTCCGTACGCAGGTCACGGCGGGTCAGGTTGCCGTTGAATTCCGGACCGATGCCGTAGATCACCGTGGGGTCCGTCTGCAAACGCATGCGCTTGACGAGGCGGCGTGCAAATACGCCGGCGATGCGCTCGCGTTCATCCGCTCGTGCCGTCTCCTTCTCGACGATCGATGCAAGGACGAGTGCCTCGTACGGATTGGTCGCCGGCGTATCGGCCGCCCGCTCCTGCCATTCCTCGTCCAGCGCCTTCTGCATGAGCTCGTAGGCCTGCTTCAGAACGTCGCGGTCGGTCGTGTTGCGTGGAAACCGGTAGGTCTCCGGAAGGAACAGGCCTTCGGGCCAGTCCGCCTCGGTACCGAGTTCCTCGAGCAGCCCCGGCCAGTCCTCGCTGCTCATCGTTGCGACGAGGGTCGGATCAGCATGCAGTGCGTCAAGCAGTTCCCAGTGCGTCCAGCCTTCGATGATCGTGAACGAGTAAAGGCGGACATCGCCGCTCGTGAACTGCTCGAGCAGCTGTCTGGGCGTCGTGCCCGCGGTAATCAGGTACTCGCCGGCCTGAACCGAACCTGCCTGGTCGGTCCAGCGCGCCCACAGTCGGAAGATGTCGGCATCGCTCAGTACCCCATCGGCCTCCAGACGCCGCGCCACCTGCGCGAACGAGGAGCCCGCAGGAATCTCGAATCCGGCGCCGTCGTCCGGCACCGCGAGCGGTGCGTCAAGAAAGCGATTTAGCTGGATCACGCCGGCGCCGGCGATGACAGCCACGATCAGGACCAGCGCCGCAAGGGCGAGACCGGCTTTCTTCACGGCAGGCACTCCGGCACGCCGTTATAGCCGAGCAATGCCATAACGCTGCGCGTTGCCTCACCAGGTTCGAGGGTGCGCTCGTCGATCGAACGAACGGGCACGGCTCCTACCTGGCTGTTGCAGAGGAACACCTCGTCGGCCGCCGAGAGGTCGTCGCTTCGGAGCCGCTCTTCCCGGCACTCGATGGACTGTGCACCGAGCAGCGTCATCAGGTGCCGGCGCATGATGCCGGCGACCCCGGAACGGTCCAGCAGCGGTGTGGAAATCGTGTTGCCATTGACGAGAAACACGTTGGTCATGGTACCGCAGGTGAGCTGTTCATCCGCATCGAACATCAGTCCCTCCCAGGTCCCGGCCGTATCCCATTCGCGACGGGCAAGGACCTGGTCGAGCCTCGCGAGCGTCTTCAGGCCCGCCAGGTCCGGCTGGATTGAGGCGCGTGTACGACAGGTCATGACCGCTACTCCCTGTTCGTAGTCGGGTAGCGAGGCTGACGGGAACACGCCCACGAGACTCTCCGGCCGCGTACCGGGCGCGCGTCGGTAGCCCCGCGGCCCCTCGCCGGCCGTAATGACGAGTTTTAACGTGCAGGCGCGCCAGTCAGCCGTGCACAGCGCCAGCGCGCGCTCGATGTCGCGCTCGAGTATGTTTGCGGCAGGCATCTCGATGCCGAGTCGACCGCATCCATCCGCGAGTCTCGCCAGGTGCAAGTCGAGCAGTCGCGGCGTCCCGTCGCGAACCGCGATGGTTTCGAACAGCCCGTCGCCGTAGAGCAATCCGCGATCGTCGAGGCCAATGCCCGCGACAGGTTCACCGCGACGAAACCACTCACTCATGGATCGATCGCCTTGCGCAGACCCTTCGCCTTGGCGCGGGTTTCTCCTAGTTCCGCAACCGGGTCAGAGTCGGCGACGATACCGGCCCCGGCGCGAAAGCGGAGCGCATTCTCGCGCAGCACCATGGTCCGGATGAGGATGTTGAGGTCGAGGCTGCCATCCCGGTTCAGGTAGCCCATCGAGCCGGTGTAGGCGCCGCGAGGCCCGTTCTCGAGTTCGCTGATGATCTCCATGCAGCGGACCTTCGGGCAGCCCGTAATCGTGCCACCGGGAAACACGGCGCGAATGGCTGCGCCCGGCGTGACGTCGTCGCGCAACTCGCCGCGCACGTTGGACACAATGTGATGCACATGCGCATACGACTCGAGAACCATCATCTCGTCCACCACGACGGTGCCGGGACGGCACACGCGACCGAGGTCGTTTCGCTCGAGGTCGATCAGCATGACGTGCTCGGCGCGCTCCTTCGGGTGCGCGAACAGTTCCTTCGACAATGCATGGTCGGTTGAATGATCGGGTGCACGAGGCCGCGTGCCGGCAATCGGCCGGGTCGACGCGATGCCGTCACGCAACTTCAACAGGCGCTCGGGAGACGACGAGATGATCGTGGCGCCGTCATGAGATGCGACTCCGGCGAACGGTGCCGGGTTCGACTCCGCGAGCGCGGCGTACAGCGACATAGCATCCGGTGCGGCGCCGTAGTTCGCCGTCCACTGGCGCGACAGGTTCGCCTGGTAGATGTCTCCGGCCGCGATGTACTCCTTGGCGGCATTCACCGCCTCGAGGAAGACGTGTTCGGGCTCTTCTTCGATACGGGCCAACGCTGCGGGCCCCTCGGAACTACCGGTGGAAGCTGCGACGTCCGCCACGATATCGGGCACCTGCTCCTCGACATCGTGCTCGTAGACGAGCCAGCAGCGACCGTTGAGGGCTTCACGCACCACGGCGGCGCGGCAGCGCAAGGCGAACGCGACCGGGAGGTCAGGGTCGCTTGCCGTCCGCAGCTGCGGCTCGATTTCGCCCGCAAGTTCGTAGCCGAGGTAGACGAACCAGCCCCCCGTAAATGGCAGGAATGCTACCTCGTTGGTGCCCTGCTCCCGCAACCACCACTGGTCGAGCTCGGCAAGGAAGCTGTCACCGTGGGCAGGACCGCCCAGCCCGTCGGCAGTGAGTACGAGCTCTTCACCGGGGCATGCGAACAGGATGTCGAAGCGGCCCAGCGTCTCGTTGCGGGCCGTGCTCTCGAGCAGGCAAGGATATCGCTCGGGAAACGCGCGTCGCAGCGCGCGAAGATCGACGTGCTCATCGAGTTCGACGGCGACGCTGTAGTTTCGATCGCAGACGCTCCGCCTAAGCACGGCGGGCCTAATCGAGTGCTCGGAAGACCAGGCTGCCGTTGGTACCGCCGAAACCGAAGGAGTTGGATACGACCGTTCGGATGCGCGCGTCGCGGGCGGTGTTCGGCGTGTAGTCGAGGTCGCAGGCAGGGTCCTGGTTGTCCAGGTTGATCGTCGGCGGGACGACCTGGTTTTGGATGGCGAGGATCGAGAAGATCGCTTCGGCCACGCCGGCGGCGCCGAGCATGTGGCCGGTCGATGACTTGGTCGAGCTCACGATGAGCTTGTCGGCATGGTCGCCGAAAGTGCGACGGATGCCCACCGTCTCGCCGACGTCGCCGGCCGGTGTCGATGTGCCGTGGGCATTCAGGTAGTCCACCTCGGAGGGGTCGATGCCGGCGTCATTGAGCGCGGCAGACATGCATTTGCGTGCGCCCTCGCCGTCCGCTGGTGGCAGTGTGATGTGGTAGGCGTCGCCGCTCATGCCGAAGCCGACGAGCTCGGCATAGATTCGCGCCCCACGCGCCTTGGCGTGTTCGAGTTCCTCGAGGACCACGCAGCCGGCGCCGTTCGAGAGCACGAAGCCGTCGCGGTCGACGTCGAAGGGCCGACTCGCGGCGGCGGGATCGTCGTTGCGCGTCGTCATTGCACGCGCGGAACAGAAGCCCGCCATAGCCAATGGCGTCGTCGCGTACTCCGAGCCGCCGGCGAGCATTACGTCAGCGTCGCCGTGCTCGATGCTGCGGCCGGCAATGCCGATACTGTGTGTCGACGTCGCGCAGGCCGTGACGATCGAAATGTTGGGGCCGGTAATGTGCTGCATGATGCTGACCTGGCCCGAGGTCATGTTGATGATGCTGCCGGGAATGAAGAACGGCGACACCTTGCGCGCGCCGCCGGCCAGCATCTTGTCGTGGTTGTCCTCGATGAACTTGATGCCACCGATGCCTGAACCCATCGCCACGCCGATGCGGTGACCGTTCTCCTCGGTAACTTCGAGGCCGGAATCCTTGAGCGCCTCGATCGTCGATGCGACGCCGTAGTGAATAAACGGGTCGTTCTTGCGCTGGTCCTTGGGCGACAGGTAGTCGTTGACGTCGAAGTCCATGACCGTACCGGCGATCTGCGTGCTCAGGTCGCTGGCGTCGAAATCATCGAACGGTCCGATCTGCGAGCGCCCCTCGCACACGTTGGTCCAGGCATCGGACAGCCGACTGCCTACGGGTGAGACGATGCCCATACCCGTAATGACTACGCGTCGTTTGCTCAAGGGATTACCGGATGGCGTGGTCGGCGGAATCGCCGACGGTGAAAGAACGGCGCGGCCGAGATAGCCGCGCCGCCGGAATTAGCTCTCGCTTGCGCGAGCGGTAACGAAGTCGATGGCCTGCTGGACCGTCGTGATCTTCTCGGCTTCCTCGTCGGGAATCTCGGTTTCGAATTCCTCTTCGAGGGCCATCACGAGCTCGACGGTGTCGAGCGAATCAGCGCCCAGGTCATCGACAAATGAAGCATCGTTCGTCACCTCGTCTTCCTTTACGCCGAGCTGCTCGGCAACGATGCTTTTGACTTGTTCTTCGATACTGCTCATTGGGTGTTCTCTCCTGAGAAGACTCTAAAAAACGGTAAGTCCTTGATTTTTCAAGGTGCTCCCCAACCGTGGAGGCGTATTGTATGTGAATAGCGAGCGGCAATCTATACGCCGGCGCCTTGATTTTGCGGGACTTTTCAATCCATCAGCATGCCGCCGTTCACGTGCAGGGTCTCACCGGTGACGTAGGCCCCGGCCGGCGATGCGAGGAACATGACGGCGGCGGCGATATCGCTGCCCTCGCCCAGCCTGCCGAGCGGGATCTGCCCCAGCATGGCGTCCTTCTGGTCATCCGGCAGCACGCGGGTCATGTCGGTGTCGATGAACCCCGGTGCAACCACGTTCACGGTGATGTTCCGCGAACCGATCTCCTTGGCGAGCGACTTCGAAAAGCCGATCAGGCCGGCTTTGGCGGCGGCGTAGTTGGCCTGGCCCGCGTTGCCCGTGACGCCAATGACCGAGGCAATATTGATGATGCGTCCCTTCTTCGCTTTCATCATGCCGCGCATGCAGGCTTTGGAAACGCGGAAGGTACCCGTCAGGTTGGTCGCAATGACGTCGTCCCACTCCTCGGGCTTCATTCGCATGAGGAGGTTGTCGCGGGTGATCCCGGCATTGTTGACGAGTATGGTCGGCGCGCCTTCGTTGCTGTTGATATCGGCAATTGCGTCGCTGACAGACTGCTCGTCGGCGATGTTCAGCACGAGGCCTCTGCCCGAGTCACCGAGTGCCTCGCCGATCGCGTCGGCGCCACCCTGACTCGTGGCCGTGCCGATCACCCGTGCCCCCGCCGCGGCCAATGCCGATGCGATTGCGGCACCGATGCCTCTCGATGCACCCGTAACGAGGGCGACCTCGCCGGCAACGGCATCCGCCGTGTATACGTTGCTCATCTGTTCGTTCCTGTTCCTAAGCTAGTCCTGCAGGAGTTTCTGCAGGCTGTCGTGATTGTCGATGAATCCCGAAGCGATGCTCTTGTCGATGCGCCGGGTCAGGCCGGCGAGCACCTTGCCAGGGCCACACTCGACCACCCGGGTGGCGCCGCCCGCTATCAGGGCCTGGACCGTGCCCACCCACTGCACGGGACTGAATACCTGGGTAGAGAGCCGCGTTCGGATATCGTCGGCATCGGTGTATGGCTTCGCGGCGGCGGCGCTGATCACGGTGATCGCGGGTGATTCGAAAGCGGTTTCTGCCAGCGTCTCCGCGAGCGTCTCACCCGCCTCGCGCATCAGCGACGAGTGTGCCGGGACGCTGACCGGCAGCACGAGCGCCCTGCGAGCGCCGCGTTCCTTGGCGAGCTCAACGGCCTTGTCGATAGCCGCGGCGTGGCCGGCAATAACGACCTGCCCTGGCGAGTTGTAGTTGACCGGTTCGGCGACGCCGGCGTCGCCGACCTCCGCGCAAACCGCTTCGACGACCTCATCGTCGAGCCCGAGAATCGCGGCCATCGCGCCGACACCAACCGGCACGGCAGCCTGCATGAGCTCAGAGCGCCGCTTGACCACGCGCATGGCATCGGCAAAGGCCACGGCACCGGCGGAAACCAGCGCCGAGTATTCGCCGAGGCTGTGCCCGGCCATCTGCGTTGCATCCTCGCCGCCGGCCGCCTTCCAGGCGCGCCAGGCCGCGACGCCGGCTGCGAGCATTGCGGGCTGCGTCACGGTCGTCTCGCCGAGGCGTTCCGCGGGACCGTCCTGAACCAGCGCCCATAAATCGTAGCCGAGCACCTCGCTGGCCTCAGCGTAGGTGTCGGTGACGACATCGAAGTGCTCGGCGAGATCCGCCTGCATGCCCTGGGACTGGGAACCCTGTCCCGGGAAAACCATTGCGAGTGTCATTTGTTCCCCATTCGTGCGCGGCCTGTGCTTGTTGTTGCGCCGCAAAGCCGCCAGATTATATCGGTGCCGCCTGACCGTATCTAATCCTTGACGCTGATCCTTAGCGCCAGGGCAGCCAGCACGCCACCGATGGCTCCGAACAGGTGGGCTTCGGTAATGACGTTGCCACCGGCCGCCGAGGCGGAACCGGGCACGGGCCCGGCGACGATTTCGTACGCGAGCTTGAAGACGACAAATCCGCCAATGAGCGCGGCCTCCAGGCGGCGGCTCGGCCAGCTGCCGATCGCGCCCGCGGCAATGAGGCCATGCAACATGCCCGATAGTCCCACGTACCAGTTGAGCCCCGGCATCGCGAACCAGAAGCCCAGATCGATCGCGGCGATCGATGCGACGATAACCAGCAGCCAGCCGCGGGTTCCGAAGGCCCGGCCGACCAGGTACCAGCTGAGTAGCAGGCCCGCGATATTGAGCGCCCAGTGCGACCAGCCGAGATGCGTAAAATGGCCGCTGACAAGGCGCCAGGCCTCGCCCGCCTCGATGGCAGGCCGGTCGAAGCGCAGGACCACCCGCCCGTGGTCGCCCAGGAGGCCCACGAGCAGGGTCAGGAGGGTGATTCCGGCGGGCAATCGCCAGTTTTCGAGAGCTTGGGGTAACCCCATGTTTGGTATACTGGCGTTTACACCTTCATAGAGTCAATTTCGGCGCCTCGCCGTATTCGTACCCGTTTCTCAAGCATCTTTGGAGTTGTCCACTGTGAACAGTTATTCAGGGTTGAGGGATTCAGCCCGGCGCATGCGTGGCTTCACGCTGATCGAAATTATGGTCGTCGTGATCATCATCGGCCTTTTGGCCGCGATCGTCGCACCTCAGGTCATCGGCAACATCGACAAGGCCCAGGTCACCAAGGCGAAGGTCGAGATCGAGGCTATCGAGGACGCGATGAAGTTCTATCGTCTCGATAACTTCCAGTACCCGACCACCGAACAGGGCATCGAGGCGCTGGTATCACAGCCGAACGACCCGAGCATCCGCAACTGGCGGCCGGGCGGCTATCTCGAGGAGGTCCCGCGAGACCCGTGGGGCAACCCGTACCAGTACCTGAACCCGGGCAATAACGGCGAGATCGACATCTACACGCTCGGCCGCGACGGCCGGCCCGGTGGCGAAGGCATCGACGCCGATATCGGCAACTGGGCGACGACCCAGTAGCGCATGGCCCGTCGTCGCCTGCGCGGCTTCACCCTGATCGAGCTGCTCGTTGCCGTCATCATCGTCGGCATCGTCGTCTCGGTCGCAGTCATTTCGCTGAATCTCGCCGGTGACGATCGCGAGATGCAGACCGAGGCGCGGCGGCTCATGTCTCTGCTCGAGATTGCGCAGGACGACGCCATGATGCAGGGCCGCGAATTCGGGCTCGAGTTCATGCAGCGCGGCTATCGCTTCGTCGAATACGACCCTGTCGCCAACCAGTGGGCGGAGCCGTTCGGCGACGAGATGCTGCGCTTCCGGGAACTGCCGGAGGACGTCGAGTTCCGCCTCTGGATCGACGACCGCCCGGTCGAGCTGGACTTCGAGCCGGCGGTTATAGAGACGCCGGACGATGACGAGCGGCAGTTCGGACGCGAGACCTATGCCCCGCACCTGCTGATCTATTCGAGTGGCGACATGACGCCCTTCCAGCTGAGCATCGAGCGCGACTTCGATAATGCCGTCATCGCGATGGAAGGCGACCTTCTGGGCAACGTGGAACTGCTGGCCAATGATGACTTCCGCCGTCGCTAAGTGCCCGCGTCTTCGCGGTTTCACGTTGATCGAAGTCATGGTCGCACTGGCGATCCTGGCCGTCACGCTGACCGGTGCGGCTGTCGCCATGGGCGGCATGCTCAATAACGCCACGACGCTGCGCGAGCGGACCTACGCGAGCTGGATCGCACAAAACAAGATCATCGAATACCGGCTTTCGAACGAGATTCCCGACGTCGGCGAGGAGTCCGGCGAGGTCGAATATGCCAGCGTGATCTGGGAGTGGCGCGCCGAGGTAGCCGAGACTGGCGTCGACAACCTGCTGCGAATCGACGTGACGATTTCGCGGCCGGAAACGGATGTCGTGATTCGCTCTGTCACCGGTTTCGTTGGTGAGCCCGTGGCGCCCGGCCAGAGCAACCAGGCCTGGAGCAGCCGCGGCCGCGGCGGCGACGACGACGAAGAGGAAAACCCCGAGGTGCGCCGGTGAGGCGGCTTGCACAGCGCGCTTTCACGCTGATCGAGGTGCTGGTCGCACTTGCGATTTTCGGCATCATGGCCGTGCTCGCCTACCAGGCCCTTGGCCAGGCGCTCGTCAATTCGGAGTTGCTCGGCGACCGCATGGAGCGCATGCGGTCGATCCAGCAAACGATGCGCGTCCTCGGTCAGGACCTGATGCAGACCGCCCCGCGACCGGTGCGCGACACGATCGGCGAAGGCTGGCGCCCGGCAATTACGACCGACCTGGGCACGGAGTTCGCTATTGAACTGACGCGCGGCGGCTGGCCGAACCCGGCGGGCCTTCAGCGTGCAACACAGCAACGCGTCGCGTATCGCATCCAGGATGGTGAGCTGTTGCGTTTGAACTGGCTCGTCCTGGATCCGACCTTCAACAACGACCCGGTCGCGACCGTATTGCTCGAGGACGTCGACAGCATCCTGTTCCGCTACCTGGACGCCACGGGTGAGGTGACCGAGCAGTGGCCGCCCACGACGGGCTCAGGCAACGTACTGCGATTGAGGCCCCGCGCGATAGAGGTCGTGCTCGAGTTGCCCGATGAAGGCGAGATCCGCCGCTGGTTCGAGGTGGCGCTGTGAGGCGGCACGCAAGGCAGCGAGGCGTTGCGCTGATTACGGCGATCCTGATCGTTGCGCTCATCGGTTCGCTGTCGGCCGCACTGACGTGGGACAGTGGCCTGCACGTTCACCGCACGATGTCGATGATGTTCCACGACGAGGGCACCCAGGCCGCGTTCGGTGCCGAGAGCTGGGTCATGAGTCTGCTGCGCGACGACCTGGCCGATTCGAATACCGATCACCTCGGCGAATTCTGGGCGCAGGACCTGCCCGTCCTGCCGATCGAGAGCGACACGATCCAGGGCACGCTGTTCGGGGAACTCGAAGACCTGCAGGGCCGCTTCAATATCAACAACCTGGTCGACGGCAGCGGTGTCGTCGACGAGGAAGCGCTGGCGCAGTTCCAGCGACTCCTGACGGTTCTGGACGTCGACCCGCGACTGGCCGGCATCGCGGCCGACTGGATCGACGCGGACCTCGACGCGGGCTTCCCGGACGGCGCCGAGGACCCGATCTACACGGGCTTCGTGCCGCCGTATCGCGCACCGAACCTGCAGATAACGACGATCACCGAACTTGCGGCGCTCGACGGCATGGACAAGTCCACGTTCGACATTCTCGCGCCGCACATCACCGCGCTGCCGCGCGGCACCAAGATCAACGTCAACACGGCGACGGCGGCGGTGCTGCAGTCGCTGGATGAGAATCTGTCGCCCGGCGACGTCGAGAGCTTGATCGCCGAACGCGAGGACAGCGGCTTCGAGAACGTCGAGAACACGTTTTCATCGCTGGTGGCGCCGGAGGTGGTCGAGGAGCTGGTCGATACCAGCAACTATTTTCAATTGAAGGTCGTCGTGCAGATTGCTACGGTGAGGATCACCTACTTCAGTATCCTGCAGCGTGGGTCCCGCGGCGACGTCGTACCCATACAACGAAGTTTCGGAACGATCTGAACGATGACTGACTACCTGGTTATAAGAATCGGCGCCGACGCCGACGAACCGGTCAGCTGGATGGCCGTCGATGATAACGGTACCCGTCGCGGCAACCCCGGATTCGGTTCCCTCGAGGACGCCGGCCGCGAGGTCCGGGAGCGGCCCGTGATTGTCCTAGTACCGTCCGCGGATGCCCTGACAGTCACTGCCGATGTGCCCGCCAAGGGCGCGAGGCTGCTTGCTGCCCTGCCCTATGCGCTCGAGGACCAGTTTGCCGATGACGTTGAGGACCTGCATTTCGCCGCAGGCGATCGCCTCGACGACGGTTCGATCCTCGTGTCCGTTGTCGCCAGCGAGAAACTGGACGGCTGGATAGAGCGGCTCGCGGAGGCCGGCATCACCGCGGACCGGATAATCCCCGAGGATCACGGGCTGCCGCGCACGCCCAATACGCTGTCGATGCTCGTCGCAGATGACGGGATTATGTTTAACGATGGCGCCAAGACGGCATTCACGATCGACGGCATCGGACCTGCCGACACGGTTGCCGCCAGCGGTGTCCACGATGACGAAGACGATGACGCAGAAGCATCCCGCCACCTGCTCGTTTACTGCGAGCCGGCGATCAGGGAACGCTACGAGACCGAGTGGGCGCAGCTGCGCGCCGAGCTGTCGAGTGTCGACCTGAAGCTGCTGCCGGATGGCGTGCTTCCGCGCCTTGCCGTCACGGTGGCGGCCGGCAACGGGATCAACCTGCTGCAGGGCCGCTACGGTGCGCGTGTCGATCTGGGCCGGGCCTTCCGGCCATGGCGGTACGCGGCCATCTTCCTGCTCGCGTTCGGCGTCATCGGCATGATTGGCAAGGCTGCCGACTATTACCGGCTCAGCAATGAAGAGACGGCGCTGCGCGAACAGTTCCAGGCCGAATACCGGCAGCTGCGTCCGAACGATACCCGTGAGGTCGTGGATCCGGTGGCGACGGTGCGTTCGCTCGAACGGACGATACCGACGGCCGCCGGCGGACCCCAGGTGTTCCTGCCGTCGATGCAAACGCTCGCCGAAGCGCTCCGTGCCAACGAAGCGGCGGACGTCGAAGCGGTGTCGTATCGCGCCGGTGTGGCCACGGTGCGATTGAGCGCGCCGGATATCCCCACTCTCGACAAGATTGTCCAGGCCGTCAATGCATCGTCGAGGTTCACTGCCGAGCTGCAGTCGGCGACCAACGTTGGCGACCGCGTGCAAAGTCGCATCGAGATTCGCGAGGTCGGCGCATGAAGAACTGGTTCATGAATCTCGAGCAGCGCGAGCAGATTTTCGTTGGCGCGGGCGCCATCGTGGTCGCAATCCTGATTCTCTGGGGCGGCATCTGGATGCCGCTCGACAAGAAACACCGCGATGCGCAAGCCAGCGTCGAGCGCTGGCAGGGCTCTCTGTCCGACCTGCGTTTCGTCGGCGCGCGGCTCGCCGCGGCGCCATCGGGCGGCACCGGCGCTGTTGCGAGCAGCGACTCCGTCGTCGTCATCGTCGACCGGACCCTGAGTCAGCTCGACCTCAACTCGGCCGTGACGCGCCGCCAGCCAACGCCTAACGGCATCAGCGTCAGCTTCGAGGCTGTGGCCTTCGACCAGCTCGCGCTCTGGCTCGGCGAAATGGCAACCAGTCACGGCATGGAGGTCCAGTCGGGCAGCCTGTCGCTTGCCACCACCGGCGGTCCAGGACGAATCAACGCCCAGCTGACACTGGAGCGCGCTCCCTGATGCAACGGGCTTATCGCCTGGCTGCGGCCGGCGTCGTTACCTTCCTGCTCGGCCTGATCATCCTGTTTCCGGCACGAGTCGCCTACGAGATGTTCGTACCCGACGGCGTAGCTGTCTCGGGTCTGTCGGGCAGCATCTGGCGCGGCAGAGCGCGGGAGCTTTCTGCGAGCGGCATCTACGTTCGCGACATCGAGTGGCGGGTCAAGCCCCTGGCCTTGCTCGGCGGTCGCTTCGCTGTTGCTGTCGAGGCGGCGCCCTCCGGCGGATTCGTCGAGGCCGACGTGTCGCTCGGACTCGGCGGCAGCATCCGCATGACGGACCTCAATGCCTCGCTATCTTTGAACTCGCTGTCCGACCTGGTTGGCATGGGCGCGCTGTCGGGCACGGCCAACGCGCGCTTCGAGCGCCTGGAGTTCGAGGACAATTTCCCGGTCAACGCGAACGGCAGCGTCGAACTGGCGAACGTGTTTGCGGCAGTCGTTGCGCGCGAGCCGATCGGCGGCTACCTGGCGGAATTTCAGTCGGCGGACGGAGTGATCACCGCCAGCGTGGAGGACACGGACGGCGTGTTCGATATCGCCGGCCAGTTGCAGCTGACCCCTGACCGCAATTACCTGTTCCTGGGACTGGTCGCGCCGAAGGACACGACGCCCGCGCGTCAGCGC
>JASJBG010000134.1 GCA_030066625.1 Woeseiaceae bacterium | reverse complement strand
GAGACGACCTGCATGGTGAAAACCCTGCGTCGCATCTCGCGCTTCTACATGGCCGAGTCCTGCGGCCAGTGCACGCCGTGCCGCGAAGGCACCGGCTGGCTGTACCGCATGCTGACGCGCATCGTCGAGGGCCGCGGCGAGAAGTCCGACCTCGACAAGCTGCTCGACGTCGCCAACAAGATCGAAGGTCACACGATCTGCGCGCTCGGCGACGCCGCCGCGTGGCCCGTGCAGAGCTTCCTGAAGCACTACATCCACGAGTTCGAGTACATGATCGAGCACCAGGGACGCAGTATCGTCGACGGTGCGACGGAGGCCGCGGCGTGAGCGACGATATCGTCAACATCGAGGTCGACGGCGAGCCGGTTGAGGCGAAGAAGGGCCAGATGGTCATTGAGGCGACCGACAAGATCGGCGCCTACATCCCGCGCTTCTGCTACCACGAGAAACTGTCGATCGCGGCCAACTGCCGCATGTGCCTGATCGAGGCCGAGATGGGCGGTCGCCCGGCGCCGAAGCCGCTGCCGGCCTGCGCGACGCCGGTTGCCGAAGGCATGAAGGTGTTCACGCGTTCGCCGAAAGCTATTGCCGCGCAGAAAGCGACGATGGAGTTCCTGCTGATCAACCATCCGCTCGACTGCCCGATCTGCGATCAGGGCGGTGAGTGCGAGCTGCAGGATCTCGCGATGGGCTACGGGCGCGACATCTCGCGCTACAACGACGGCAAGCGCGTCGTTAAGGACAAGGACATCGGTCCGCTGGTCTCGACGGACATGACGCGCTGCATCCATTGCACGCGCTGCGTCCGCTTCGGCGAGGAGATCGCCGGCATGCCGGAGCTCGGCACCACCGAGCGCGGCGAGAACATGAAGATCGGCACTTACATCGAGAAGGCGGTCGATCACGAGCTGTCCGCGAACATCATCGACCTGTGCCCGGTCGGCGCGCTCAACAACAAGCCGTATCGCTACAGCGCCCGCGCCTGGGAGATGACCCAGATGGCCACGGTGTCGCCGCACGACTGCGTCGGCACGAACATCTACGCGCACGTGCTGCGCGGCACGGTGAAGCGCATCGTTCCGCGCGACAACGAGAGCATCAACGAAGCCTGGATCGCGGATCGCGACCGCTTCAGCTACGAGGCCATCTACGCCGACGACCGGCTCATGACACCGCGCGTCAAGGAAAGCGGCGAGTGGCGCGAGCTGGACTGGGAAGAAGCGCTGCAGCAGGCGGCCGAAGCTCTGAAGGGCGCCGGCGAGAATTCGGCGATCCTCGCATCGCCGAGCTCGACCATCGAAGAGGCGCACCTCGCGGTGCAGCTCGCCGACCACCTCGGCACGTCGAACATCGATCATCGTGTCGGCCGACGCGATTTCGCCGATCAGGACAACGATCCCGTGTTCCCGTCGCTCGGCTGTGACGTTGCCGACATAGAATCGCAGGGCGCGATTCTAGTCGCCGGCTCGAACCTGCGCCGCGAAGCGCCGATCCTGGCACACCGCGTCCGCAAGGCGGCGCTTGCTGGTGCGAAGATCAGCTTCGCGAACAGCATCGAGCACGACTACTTCTTCGACGTCGCGACGAGCCTGTCCGGCGCCGGTCTTGTCGAGTTGCTATCCGGTGTCGCGGTTGCCGCTTCCGACGGCAAGTCGCTGCCGGCGAGCGTGAACAGACTTTGCGACGGCGTCTCCGCGAGCGACGACCAGAAAGCAATTGCAGCCTCACTCGCCGATGCCGACGACGCACTCGTGCTGCTCGGCACGATCGCGGCTCGCCACGGCGCGTTCTCAGCAGTACGCGCGCTCGCGTCTGCCATCGCTGAGCTGACCGGCGCGAAACTCGGCTTCGTCTCCGAGGGCGCGAACTCCGCAGGCGCACATCTCGCCGGCCTGCTGCCGCATCGCGCGCAGGGCGGGGGAGCGCGCGACAACGCAGGCAAGCATGCAGGCGACGTACTCGACGGCGCACTCGATGCGATCGTACTGGTCAACGTCGAACCCGACGCGGATCTGCACGCGGTCGAAGATGCAGTCGCCAAGCTCGAGAAGCAGGTGTTTGTCGTCGCGCTGACGCCATACGTCTCCGACGCGCTGCTCGAGGCCTGCGACCTGTTGCTGCCGATCGGCACAGCCTTCGAAACCTCCGGTACCTACGTCAACGCGGCCGGCACCTGGCAGAGTTTCCCGGGTGTCGCCAATCCGGTCGGCGAAGCGCGGCCGGCATGGAAGGTGCTGCGCGTGCTCGGCAACCTCGTGGACGCGCCCGGATTCGAATACGTCACGAGCGAAGACGTTCGCGACGAAATCCAGTCACAGCTCGGCGAGGTCGCGGCCGACAATGCCTACAAGGGCACCGCTGCGATTACAAAGCCGAACGGCGAAGACGCGCCGTCGGCGGAAATCGACGTGCCGCTGTACTCGGTCGACTCGATTGTGCGCCGTGCTCGCGCGCTGCAGCTCACTGTTGAAGCACGACGCGCGGCCGGTGATACCGGCGAAGCGCAAGGAGAGGCGGCGTGAAAGGCCTGATCCCGGACTTCGCGCTGAATATCTGGGCTGGACTGCCACCCATGGTCCAGTACCTCGTCGGCACGACGACCGCGATCCTCATCGTCACCGTTGGCGTGATCCTGACCGTGGCCTTCTCGACCTACTTCGAGCGAAAGGTCATCGGCAGCATGCAGGCGCGCGTCGGCCCGAACCGGGTCGGCCCGCTGGGACTCGGCCAGCCGTTCGCCGACGTCATCAAGCTGCTCATCAAGGAAATCGTTGTCCCGGCGCAGTCGAACAAGTTCCTGTTCATCATTGCGCCGCTGCTGACGCTGATCCCGGCGCTCGCGGCATGGGCCGTGATGCCGCTGTTCCCGGGGTTCGTCATTGCCGACATCAACGCGGGGCTCTTGTACGTGCTCGCGCTGACGTCGATGGGCGTCTACGGCGTCATCCTTGCCGGCTGGGCGACCAACTCGAAGTATGCGTTCCTCGGCGCCATGCGCTCTGCAGCTCAGATCGTCGCTTATGAGATTGCGATGGGATTCGCGCTCGTCGGCGTGCTCATGGCCGGCGGCAGCCTGAACCTGGGCGACATCGTCGAGAAGCAGTCTGGTGGCTTCCTGAACTGGTTCCTGATCCCGCTCTTCCCGCTGTTCCTCGTCTACTGGATCTCGGGCGTTGCCGAGACCAACCGTGCGCCGTTCGATGTAGCCGAGGGCGAGTCGGAGATTGTTGCAGGCTTCCACGTCGAGTATTCCGGCGTCGCGTTCGCGATCTTCTTCCTGGCAGAGTACGCCAACATGGTACTGATCTCGGCGCTGACCGCCGTGTTCTTCCTCGGCGGGTGGGCGTCGCCGTTCGAGGGCTGGACCTTTCTGCAGGGGACGCCGCTCGCGTTCATTGCGGCTCCCGGTTTCCACTGGTTGTTTATCAAGATCGCATTCTTCATGTATTCGTTCTTCTGGTACCGGGCGACGTTTCCGCGCTACCGCTATGACCAGATCATGCGCCTCGGCTGGAAGGTGTTTATCCCCGTCACGATCATCTGGATCGCGGTCGAGGGCGTCATGGCCTGGATGCAGGTCGGCCCGTGGGCCGGTCTCGGAACCTAGATTGGGATACTTATGAGCCGAGCTATTAGCTTTATCCGTACTTTTGCGTTGTGGGACCTTTTGAAGGGCCTGAACGTTACGGGGCGCAACTTCTTCAAGAAGAGCGTCACGATCAACTACCCGGAAGAGAAGACGCCGCAGTCGCACCGTTTCCGTGGGCTGCATGCGCTCCGCCGCTACCCGAACGGGGAAGAGCGTTGCATCGCCTGCAAGCTCTGCGAGGCCGTATGCCCGGCGCTCGCCATTACGATCGAGTCGGACGTCAGCGAAGACGGGACGCGCCGCACGACGCGCTACGACATCGATCTCTTCAAGTGCATTTACTGCGGCTTCTGTGAAGAAGCCTGCCCGGTCGACGCGATCGTCGAGACGCGCATCCACGAGTACCATATGGAAGCACCGGGCGAAAACATAATGACAAAAGACAAACTGCTCGCCGTTGGGGACAAGTACGACGCGATGATTTCTGCCGACAAGGCAGCGGACGCACCGTACCGATAAGAGATGCTTTTCCACACAATTCTGTTCTACCTGTTTTCAGCCGTGCTGATCGGCGCAGCGCTGGGCGTGGTATTTGCACGCAACCCGGTGCACGCGGTCATGTTCCTCGTGCTGACGTTCTTTCAGAGCGCGATCCTGTGGCTCATGGCCGAGGCGGAGTTTCTCGCCATCGTGCTCGTGCTGGTCTACGTGGGCGCAGTCATGGTGCTGTTCCTGTTCGTGATCATGATGCTCGAAGTCAACGTCGAGGCGGTGAAGCGGGGACTCGTGCGCTATGCGCCGCTTGCCGGTGCAATCGCCGTCATCATGGCCGCCGAGCTCGTGCAGCTGATCTGGCTGGAGGGCGCCGTTACTGCTGATGGCAGCTTTACGCCGAATCCCGAGGGCTACGACAACACGAAAGCACTGGGTGCCGTCTTGTACACGGAGCACGTCTACGCGTTCGAGATCGCAGCGGTCGTGCTGCTGCTCGCCATCGTTGCCGCAATTACGCTGACGATGCGCAAGCGGCCGAACCTTAAGGTCCAGAACATATCGAAGCAGATCGCCGTGCGGGCGAAGGATCGCGTGCGGGTTGTGAAAATGGACGTGGAGTCAAAGTCATGATTGGCCTGCAGCACTACCTGACCTTGTCCGCGATCCTGTTCGTGCTGTCGATCGCAGGCATCATCATCAACCGCCGCAACCTGATCCTGCTGCTCATGTGCATCGAGCTCATGCTGCTGGCCGTGAACTTCAACTTCATCGCCTTCTCGCGCTACCTCGGCGACGAGACGGGTCAGGTGTTCGTCTTCTTCATCCTGACCGTCGCGGCTGCCGAAGCCGCGATCGGCCTGGCCATCCTGGTCGTGCTGTTCCGCAACAGGCAGAGCATCAACGTCCAGGAACTCAACACGATGAAGGGGTGATATCTATGCGACAGCGATATTGCCCATCGATGACGGCGACAGCGAAGGGACCTGATCTGTGCGGCTTCGACTGCAGAACCCGTATCCGGTCGGGGCGTAAGGCGTCATGAAAAGCTACTACCTGACAATCGTTCTTGCGCCGCTCATCGCGGCGATTGTTGCCGGCCTGTTCGGCAGACAGATAGGCCGCGCCGGCGCGCACACGGTCACGATCCTCGGTGTCGGCCTGTCGACGGTGCTGTCGGGATACGTGCTATACCAGATGCTCGCCAATGGCGCGCCGGCCGAGAACCTGAGCATCTACACTTGGGGCATTGCAGACGGCCTGCGCATGGAGATCGGCTTCCTCGTGGACCGGCTGAGTGCGCTGATGATGGTGGTGGTGACCTTCGTGTCGCTGATGGTGCACATCTACACCATCGGCTACATGCACGACGACCCGGGCTACCAGCGTTTCTTCAGCTACATCTCGCTGTTCACGTTCGCGATGCTGATGCTCGTGATGTCGAACAACTTCCTGCAGCTGTTCTTCGGCTGGGAAGCAGTAGGTCTCGTCTCGTACCTGCTGATCGGCTTCTGGTTCAAGAAGGAAACGGCTGTATTCGCGAACCTTAAGGCGTTCCTGGTCAACCGTGTGGGCGACTTCGGCTTCCTCCTCGGAATCGCCGGCATCGTCCTGTTTACGAACTCGCTGGACTACGCCGAGGTTTTCGCACAGCGCGAGGCAATCGCGGGCGAGACGATTTCCGTATTCGGCGGCACGCCGTGGAACGCGATGACGGTCATCTGCATCCTGCTGTTCATCGGCGCGATGGGTAAGTCGGCGCAGGCACCGCTGCACGTCTGGCTGCCAGACTCGATGGAAGGCCCGACGCCGATCTCGGCCCTGATTCACGCCGCGACGATGGTCACGGCCGGTATCTTCATGGTGGCGCGCATGTCGCCGCTTTATGAACTCAGCGTCACGGCACTCGGCGTGGTCATCGTCATCGGTGCAATAACGGCGTTTTTCATGGGGCTGCTCGGCATCGTGCAGAACGACATCAAGCGCGTCGTCGCGTACTCGACGCTGTCACAGCTCGGCTACATGACCGTGGCACTCGGTGCCTCCGCGTACAGCGCGGCGATCTTCCACCTGATGACCCACGCCTTCTTCAAGGCTCTGCTGTTCCTTGCGGCCGGCTCCGTGATCATTGCGATGCATCACGAGCAGGACATCCGCAAGATGGGCGGTATTCGCAAGTACATGCCGATTACTTACTGGACGTCTCTGATTGGCTCGCTTGCGTTGATCGGTTTCCCCGCGACGTCCGGCTTCTTCTCAAAGGATTACATCATCGAGGCCGTGCACGCCTCGAACTGGCACTCGGGCACCACGATGGGCGAGCAGGCTACGTACTGGATCGCCTACCTGTCGGTTCTGCTCGGCGTGTTCGTGACTGCGCTGTACTCGTTCCGCATGTTCTTCCTGGTATTCCACGGCGAGGAGCGTATGGATGCAGAGACCAAATCGCATCTGCACGAGACGCCATGGGTCGTGACGGTGCCGCTGATCCTGCTGGCCATCCCGTCCGCCATTATCGGCTGGTTCACGGTCGAACCGGTGCTGTTCGGCGGATTCTTTGGCGATGCGATCGTCGTCAGCGAGAGCCGGGACGTCATGTCGCGTCTCGGGGAAGACTGGCACGGCCAGGTCGGGATGTTGCTGCATGCCTTCAAGACCCCGGTCATGTACCTGGCGCTCGCGGGTGTCGCAGCGGCCTGGTACCTGTACCTCAAGCGGCCGGATATTCCCGCGGCGATCAAGGAGAAAGCCTCCGGGTTCTACAACGTGCTGGATCGCAAGTACTACTTCGACGATCTTTGGATCAAGGGCTTCGCGGGCGGCGGCCGCCGTCTCGGCGACTTTCTTGCGGACAAGGGTGACCGCGTCCTGATCGACGGCGTGATCGTCAACGGCACGGCCAACACGGTTGGAAAACTTGCGGGCATCATGCGCCAGCTCCAGACCGGCTACCTGTACACCTACGCGTTCGCAATGATCATAGGCCTGACGGCGCTGCTCGGCTGGCTCATCTGGCTGAAGTAGGGCGGACACGATATGGAATTTCCAGCACACCTGCTCAGCGTCCTGATCTGGTTGCCCATCGCCGGCGGCATCGTCGCCCTCGTCATTGGCGACGATGGCGATGTTGCTTCGTCGAAGGCCGGGCTCATGCGTGTCACTACGCTGCTGACCTCGCTGCTCACGCTGGCTATCAGCATTTTCCTGTACACGGGCTTCGACAAGACGACCGCCGACATGCAGTTCGTCGAGCGCATTCCGTGGGTCGAGGCGCTGCAGGCTTACTACTACCTCGGCGTCGATGGCATCTCTGCGCCGCTGATCCTTTTGACGACTTTCATCACGCCGTTCGTGGTGATCGCGGGCTGGGACACGATCAAGACGCGCCCGGCGCAGTACTTCGCCGCATTCCTGATTCTCGAAGGCCTCATGGTCGGCGTGTTTGCCGCGCTCGACGGTCTGCTGTTCTACGTGTTCTGGGAATTCATGCTCGTGCCGATGTTCCTGATCATCGGCGTTTGGGGCGGTGAGCGGCGCATCTACGCGACGCTCAAATTCTTCCTGTACACGTTCCTGGGCTCGGTCCTGATGCTGGTCGCGTTCATCTACCTGTACCTGCAGACCGGCAGCTACGACCTGCTGGGCTGGATGGACGCACCGCTGACGATGACGGCCCAGAAGCTGATCTTCATTGCCTTCCTGCTCGCGTTCGCGGTCAAGGTGCCGATGTGGCCCGTGCACACGTGGCTGCCGGACGCGCACGTTGAGGCGCCGACCGGCGGCTCCGTCATCCTGGCCGCAATCATGCTGAAGATGGGTGGCTACGGCTTCATTCGCCTGTCTCTGCCGATCGTGCCCGATGCCAGCGGCTATTTTTCGTCGCTGATGATCGGTTTGTCGTTGATCGCGGTCGTCTACATCGGTTTCGTTGCGCTGATGCAGAAAGACATGAAGAAGCTGATCGCGTACTCGTCGATCGCGCACATGGGCTTCGTAACCCTGGGCTTCTTCCTGCCGTGGCATATCAGCGGGTCGAGCGGTGCCGCACTCGGCATCTCGGGCGGCATGGTGCAGATGATCTCGCACGGCCTGATCTCGGGCGCGATGTTCCTCTGCGTCGGCGTGCTCTACGACCGAGTCCACAGCCGTCAGATCGCCGACTACGGCGGTGTCGCCAACACGATGCCGACCTTCGCCGCGTTCGCCGTGCTGTTCGCGATGGCCAACGCCGGCCTGCCGGGCACGTCCGGCTTCGTCGGCGAGTTCATGGTCATCATCGCGAGCTTCAAGGCGAATTTCTGGATCGCCTTCTTCGCCGCGACCACGCTGATCCTGGGTGCCGCCTACACGCTGTGGATGGTCAAGCGCGTCTACTACGGCGAGGTCGCCAACGACAACGTGGCCAAGCTCGAAGACCTCAGCCGCCGTGAATTCCTGGTGCTGGCGGTGCTGGCCATCGCGGTACTACTGCTCGGCGTGTGGCCGGCACCGCTGATTGACATGATGAACGCCTCGATCGACCAGCTCGTCGAGCGAATCGCAGAGCCCAAGCTGCTGCAGGCCGGACTATGAACCTGACCAACTACATCGCCGCCGCCCCAGAGATGACTCTGCTGGGCCTGATCTGTGTCGTGCTCATTGCCGACCTGTTCGTCGAGGACGACAACCGCGTCATCACGTTCTGGCTCGCGGTGGCCTCGGTCGCGATCACGATCTGGGTCCTCATGACGACGGCTCCGGACGGCCGAACAGTCGTCTTCGACGGCAGCTACGTCAGCGACCCGCTGTCGCAGGTGCTCAAGGTCGCCGCAGCTGGCTTCGTGGCCATCACCTTCCTGTACGCACGCGACTACCTCAGGGCCAATGACCTGCACAAGGGCGAGTTCTACCTGCTCGGCCTGTTCGGCCTGCTGGGCATGATGATCATGATCTCGGCCAACAGCCTGCTGACGATGTACATGGGCCTCGAGACGCTGGCCTTGTCACAGTACGCGCTGGTTGCGATCGACCGCAACAACGTCCAGTCGGCCGAATCGGCGATGAAATACTTCGTCCTCGGCGCCATTGCCTCGGGCGCGCTGCTGTACGGTATCTCGTGGATCTACGGCGCGACCGGCAGTATCCAGTTCGACGCGATTGCCGAGGCGGTCCAGAACGACCCGAGCGTCAACGGCCTCCCACTCTGGGTGGGACTCGCCTTCGCGATAGTGGGCATTGCCTTCAAGTTCGGCGCCGTGCCGTTCCACATGTGGGTGCCTGATGTCTACCAGGGCGCACGTTCGCCGGTCACGCTGTACATCGGCTCGGCACCCAAGCTTGCGGCCTTGGCGCTGACGTTACGTATCCTCGTTGACGGCCTGGGCGGCCTGCACGACGTCTGGAACGACATGATCATGGTCGTGGCAGTGCTGTCGCTGCTGCTCGGCAACTTCATCGCGATTGCCCAGACCAACATCAAGCGCATGCTGGCCTACTCGACGATCGCCCATGTCGGCTTCATCCTGCTTTCCGTTTTCACGGGAACGAGCGAAGGCTACGCGGCGGCGCTGTTCTACACGCTGACCTACGTGGTGGCGGCGGCCGGCGCCTTCGGTATGATCATCCTGCTGAGCAGGGGAGGCTACGAGGCCGAGAACATCTCGGACTTCAAGGGCCTGAACGCCCGCAGCCCGTGGTTCGCGATGATCATGATGTTCCTGATGTTCAGCATGGCCGGCGTACCGCCGTTCATCGGCTTCTTCGGCAAGCTGTACGCGATCAACGTGGTCGTGGACGCAGGCTACACGGAACTGGCCGTGATCATGGTTCTGGCCTCGGTAGTAGGCGCCTTCTACTACCTCCGGGTCGTCTGGTACATGTACTTCGAAGACGCGACCGACAAGGCCGTACTGCAGGCCGGCAACGACACCCGCTTCGTGCTCAGCGTAAACGGCCTGGCGGTCCTGGCCCTCGGCATCCTGCCCGGCGGCCTCTGGGCCTTATGCCAACAGGTAATGCTGTAGTAGCGGCTTCGGCGATCACCGGGGGGTTGCGTAGGGGCGGCTTCGCCCAACGGGGTCGCACCGCGCAGCCGGCGATCCCAACCGTCAATCGGAGCTCGTAGGAGCGGCTTCCAGCCGCGATCCCATGCCTTCCGGCACTTACGTCGATAACCTAAAGTAAATTCTAGGAATGTTTCCGCGGAAACGCGCAGTTCAAAATAGATCCCAAAACAGGCTTGAAATGGTCTACCGACCGCAGTAGTATGCCCGTCCTCCAATTGCGGGGTGGAGCAGTCTGGCAGCTCGTCGGGCTCATAACCCGAAGGTCGCAGGTTCAAATCCTGCCCCCGCTACCAAAAATGAAAA
>JASJBG010000023.1 GCA_030066625.1 Woeseiaceae bacterium | reverse complement strand
CGGCGTACCGGGTGACGACGTCCTTCGACGACGGCAGCGAAACGGAACTGGTGCCGTTTGCCATCGCGGATCTCGGCGATGGCGACAACAACCATCAGCTCTGCCTTGATCGTGCAGGAACGCCTCTGCGGGTCAGTTTCCCAGCCGGACTTGTAACGGATCCACGAGAGGACCTGAACCCGGAAACCACGATAGAAATCATGGAGCGCTGAAGCCTGACGGCCATCGTCATCGTGACTGATCTGTATTGACCATGCTCTCGCTAATCAAGCCGACCGTGGAGTACGAGGAGAGCTATCGAAGCTATATACGGGAACTTGGCGATTCGGAACGCTATCCGTTTCCCCTCGACTTCGAGTTCGACGATTTCCCGGAGCTTGTCACCCGGCTAAACAATCTTTCGCTGGGTATAGGCTTGCCAGATGGTGGGGTACCGAATACGACTTTTTGGCTGGTGGACAATGGCGAGATTGTCGGTGTGTCGAGCCTGCGCCATCGCATGACCGACCGCCTCGAACGGCTCGGCGGGCATATTGGGTTTGGAGTCAGGCCGTCTGCGCAAGGGCGAGGGATTGCCAAAGAGCTACTCAAACAGACGCTGCGCGAGGCAGGCCACCTGGGCATCTCCGAGGTGCTGGTAATCTGCCTCAAGGAAAACATAGCCTCGTCCCGGGTCATTCGAGCCAACGGCGGAAGGCTGGAGTCTGAATACGCGGTGCCAGAATACTCCGGTTTGCTGCAGCGATATGTGATTCCAATCGATACGGGCCCCGCTTAGACTGGATTAGAACCCGGATCGAAAAACATAGCTGCAAATGTTTATATGTGGCGATGCCGATAACCTGTAGGTGCTAGTGTGAAAGGGCTTATTGTCGTTCTACTACTGATTATCGCCGGAGGCGTTTCCTACCTCGCAGTAAACGAGTCTCGCAAAAAGCAAGAGGCTGAAGATCTTGCCAACGAAATCGCGACGCGCGCGCTCCAGTCGAGAGTGATGGAAGGAATAACCTTCAGCGTTGAAGCACGGTGGGCAGTAAGAGACTACTACGAGGCTAACGGAGTTTTCCCGGAGTCTTTCTCGGACGTTGGTATTGAGACATTTCGGCTCAATCGTCCCGAGAGCGTCCTGAATATGAAGCTGGAAGATGACGGCGTAATAGTTGTCAACTACGTGCCTAGCCGGCTAGGCCTTTACCTCATGGATGTCACCGCGCTGTACTGGGTGCCGAAACCCAATGATAAAGGCGGCATCGATTGGTCTTGCGTTCCAAGCGAAGAGTTCGGTGTCATAGCTAAGGAGAAAGAAATTATCCCGGAGCCGTGCTACCCGAGCAAAGATCGCTAGTTGCGGTAACTGTTCCAGACTCAGGTCATCGCACTCAAGATCTCGTCATTGCTTAAAGCCACGGCGATGTTTCCGTCCATATAGGCCATGGAGATACGGCCGTGCTCCGGGTCGTGGGAGGCCAGGCAGTCCGACGCAAGCAGGACCCGCATATCCCGCTGATACGCATCAATGGCGGTACTACGAACGCAAGCATGGGTGTTCACGCCAGCCAGCGTGACCTGTTCCGGATCCAGATCGCTGAGGATTGCCTCCAGAGCGGTTCCGAAAAAAGCGCTGTAGCGTTTCTTGACTACAATCGCGTCGTCTTTGTGGCGAGCCAATTCTGGGTCGATTCTGGCGCCTGGAGTGCCGTCGATAACGACAGCTATCTGACGGTCCCTCATCAACAAAGGGGCGTCACTCAGGTCGGGACTAAGCAGTTGCTGGACCCAAATCACCGGACAGCTCGACGCTCGAAAAATATCAATCAGCTGGTTGGTGTTGACGATCAATGCCGCGCGAGCGTCGTCCTCCAATCGCTCGAGGAAGTCGTTCTGCATGTCAATAACAATCAAACAGTTGCGCGTCATCTCCGAACCGTACCACGCCAATGTTTGATGGTGGCAGCTATTGGCCGCGGCCGGCCCCTCAACTGAATTCGGGTAGACTGGCGGCTTTCGATCCACGGTGGTTCTTCACGGCGATTCAGCGCGTGACGAACTCAGATACTGCAACCAAACTCAGCTATTGGAAACGTGAGCAAGATCTTCATTCGCATCCTGGGTGGCGGACTTGGCGTTCTGCTCGTTGGTCTTGGCGTTACTGCTTTATTGCGGCGATTTGGCGGCGATTCGGAGTCGAGTTGGTTGCTTGCTCTGATTCAGCTCGGGGTAGGAGCGCTCTTCGTGAGCTACTCGCTGCGAAGACAAGACCAGGATATCGACGGTGATTCTCCGGTGATCGAGCACGTAAACCCGGCTGCTCGACCACCCGGATGCTTTTCCGCGTTCACCGCAGATTACCTGCAGGAAACTGATGGTGAGGCAATTCTCGACGAGCATTGTTTTGTCGCGTTCACATTGACCTGCAAGTGTGGCAACAGATCCCTTGTTCCCGCTGCGACACCCGTGGATTCAAATCACCAGAAAGTCCCACTCGAATCTGCAGCGATGTTGCTTGCGCCCGTGGTGGTGTCCTGCCCGGAGTGCGGAAACTCCAGCATTGTGTTCGATCCGCGAGTCCATGGTTGGGATGGCCAGATTGGCGAGTCCGCGTCCGCGATTGGAGACGACGATCCGTCACCCTGTTTCTCTACAGGCGGCCTGATCCAAGTCGATGTCTCGTATCAAGGTGAGGAGAGCTACAGCAATTTGGCGGCAGATGGTGTTCAGAATCTCGAGGATTATTTCGACACGATCTCAATATCAATTCGACCCGACGGCTCGGATGAATGGCAGGAAGTCGTGTCCTACGAGTGCGCCTGATCATGATTGGCCGGGATCCCGTCAAAAAGCAAATGCCCGAGATCTGAGACGCCCTGAGAAACCGAAGACTCCTACTGATACTCAAAACGCCGTGCGGCGAGCATTCCCATTGCCGCGGCTGCCACGATCAGGATCAGCACGTTCGGCATGACGCTCCATGGATCTGCCTGGAAGCTGATCAGCTTGTGCATAGCGTCCATGGTCCAGCCGGTCGGGATCATCTTCTGCAGGGCCTGCATCCAGGCGGGCGTAATCTCGATCGGCCACCAGCAACCGCCCAGTGCGGCGAGCAGGTTGGCTGCGAGCACACCCAGTCCGCTCGCCTGGGCTTCGGTTTGCGCCACAGTGCCGAGCCAGAGCCCGGCCGAGGCGCAGAACCCGGCCCACGCGACCAGCACGATGACAACGGCCGGGAGATTCGGCCCCCAATCCATGTTGAACAGGAGCGTCCCGAAAAGCAGTGCCACCGTGACCTGAATCGCCGCTAGTATCATGCGCCCTTTCCACTTGCCGGCGATGAGCTCGGCACGCGTGATCGGAGCCGAAGCGAGCCGCCTTAGCAGTCCCTGGTTTCGTTCCTGAACCAGCATCGTGGCGCCACTCGTGAGCAATACAATTAAAGTGAACATGACAAGCATGCCCGGTATAGCCTGGTCGAAGCCGCGCGGAACCTCCTGTCGTTGGCCGGCCGGCGACACTTCCAGCTGCCACACGCGCGGCGCCGCGTTGACGGTCGCAAGCGCCTCGGCGCTGAGCGGGGATGTGGTCGCTTCGGCGACGACGATATCGGCCAGCACCGTATACAGGGCGCGCTGAATACGAATCTCTTCAAACTGGCGCATCAACGAGTCCGCGTCCGTATCGAAGAACACGGAGACGGGTTCGTTCGCCACGAGCATTGAGCTCATGCCAGCATCGATCGTCAGCGTCCGGGTAGGGACATCCTCAACGGAGTCGAGCGACTCGAGCCATTCCGGTGTGAAATCGTTGTCTGCGAGGCGCAGGTCGATTTGCTCGCGGACGAAGCCGGGGTTTTCGGCGACAACTGCAATCGGGGTTCCCTGTTCGCCCCCCAGGCCGGAGGTGAAGCCGCCGGTGACGGTGCCGATAAAAAAGAAGAAAACGGGCGGCATGACGACCAGCCACAACAGGGTCGACTTGTCGCGCAGCTGAAACCGCACGTCCTGCCAGCCAACGAAGATAATGCTCTTCAGCACGTCACCTCCGCGCGAAACCGGTTCGCAGGCGCAGCGCGCCGACGGCCAGGCCACTCACCGTTATTGCGATCGACGTCATCCAGCTGCCGATGTCGATAGACCATGCGTTTGTTGCGGTCAGTTCGACCGATAGCCGATCAACGATGAAGCCGTTGGGTGTTAACCGCCCAACACTGCCTATCCACTCCGGCAGGGCGGCCAGCGGGAAGAAACTGCCGCCCACCATCATCAGAGGGAATATCAGGATCGTCGTGATGAGGTTCGCTCCCTTCTGGTTGGGCAACAGCATCTGTATTGCGGCGAACCACGCAAACAGGCCTACGCCACCCAGCGCCACCCACAGCAGCGACGGCAGGAACTTGCTCCAGCCTACGCCGTGGTAGCTAAAGCCGGCAAGCAGGACAAGCACCGTCACGGCGACCATGACGCAAAGTGCCGCGACCGCCTTTCCGGTTACGAAACTCATCAGCGCGTTCGGCGCCGAGACCAGCCGCCGTAGCGTGCCCTTTTCGCGTTCGACCCAGTAGTCAGCCGCCAGGCTGTTGGCTGCGAACAGTACTGCCATCAGCGCGATACCGGGCAGGAATAGCAACGCGTAGTCGGGCACAGGCTCGGACGGTGGTGGCTCGACGATCTCGACCTCGAGGGCGAGCGGCGTGAGCTTGTTTGTGATTGTCTCGATCTTGTTGCTGATGGTCACCGAGATGCCGGCGATGAAGGCGTCGCTCGGCGTACCATCCTCCGAAGCGTCCATGATCGACTTTATCTCCGGGCCAATGAGACGCTGAGCGTAGAAGCCCGCGTCAAGCAGGATCTCGGTGATGTCCTCGATTATGCCCGGCAGGATCGTTTGGGCCGGATTGGTCTTGAGCGTCAGCGTGACCGGCGTTTCGTTCAGAAAGGCATCCTGAAAGCCTTCGGGTATCGTCAGGAAGCCGCTTGCCTCACCGTCGTTGATGCGCAGCTCGCCTTCCTCACCGCTGACCTGCTCGACGATGATGAGGTCGCCGAGCTGCTCCTGGCTAAATGCGCCGACGACAGCTCCGCTGAAGAATGTCCCGTCTTCGTCCGCGACGAGCAAGACACCCGTTGGTGTGCCGCCATTGTCGACCAGTGATGTAATCAATGTACCGATCAACAGCGGGATGCCCAACCAGGTGAGCAATGCCACTCGATCCTGTGTCCAGCGGGACAGGTCCTTGCGCACCGATGCAAACAGGAAATCCATTGCTATTTCCGCAATTCTGATCCGGTCAGCAGCAGAAACAGCGTCTCGAGGTTCGGGCTGCGCAGGCTGGTCTCGGATACGCTGCCACCCGCGCCGGAGATCGCCGCAAAGATTTTCGGCAGGTGATGGGACGCCGACGACAGCGTCAACAACAGGGAGTCATCCGCCTGGCTTAGAATTTCGAGGTCGGGCATGTCACTGGAAAGCGCATCAATTGCGTTTCGTGTCGTATCCGCGGGGAAGACGCCGCTGAGCTGCAGTGCGTCCCGAGCGCCGAGCTGTGCCTTGAGCTCGGCAACCGTACCCGTCGCGATGAGCTTGCCACGATCGATAATCGCAAGCGAGTCGCAGAAGCGCTCTGCCTCTTCCATGTAGTGCGTTGTGTACAGAACACAGGCGCCCTCATCGCGCACCGCCTCGACGAGTTCGAAAAGCTTTATACGCGACTGCGGATCGACGCCGACAGTCGGCTCGTCAAGCAGCAGGACCTTCGGTTCGTGGACTACACCGCAGCCGAAGTTCAGGCGCCGCTTCATGCCGCCGGAGAACTCCTTGGGCAGGTCCCTGGCGCGATCGACGAGCCCGATGTGTTCGAGCACCGTTGCGACCCGGTCCTCGAGTTCCTTGCCCCGCATTCCATAGGCCTTGCCCCAGTACCGCAGGTTCTCAACTGCGGGCAGGTCCTCGTAGAGCGCGAGTTCCTGCGGCACGATACCGAGCGATCGCCTCGCTGCTTTTCCTTCCTTGATGACATCGTGACCCGATACGGTGATGCGTCCGGCGGTCGGCGCGAGCAGTCCGGAAATACAGTTGATGGCCGTCGATTTGCCGGCGCCGTTCGGGCCAAGCAGACCGAATATGGCACCCGTCTTCGCTTCGAAAGAGACATCGTCGACAGCCATGAAGTCCCCGTACTGCTTGACCAGATGTTCAACTACCAGCATCAGGCGGCGTCCTAATTCAAAATCCGGAATTGCATAAACTGGCCCTCCTCGGCTTTCGCAAGTCGTTGCCGAAGGGTCGCGCCGAGCGCGGTCGCGGGGGTCAGTATGCCACCGCGGGGGAGTGATTCGTCGAGCAGCAGGGCGAGCCCGACTTCGGAGAACATCTTCGAGGTCGCGAGGTAGCCCGGATCTCCGGCGCCACGCACTTCGACCAGCGCGGACTGAGTTCTGTCATCGGTTGATGCATGGACTCGCGCGCAGAAGCTGCCTGCGCGCTGAAGCCAGGGGGGCGGTCCTTCTCCTGACTCCGGTTTCATCGGTATCGGAGCGCCGACGAAGTAACCGAAACCGCGACTCAGCCAGAGCCATGACGCCTTGAGCCATGCTCCTGTCGAGATCCCTTCTGCATAGGTGCACGGCAGATGACCGTCAAGTGCGAGCGAACGGCGTACAACGCGCGCGTTGATCGGGGCCATGAAGAACGGGCCGCCAAACCGCCGGAAGTCGGCATCGAAGCGGCGCGAGTCCCAACCACTGACCGTTTCACTGTCGTCAGAACGTTCGGCACCCGGCGCCAACACGTAAGGGTCCGTGTGAAAGCCTGGTTCGTATTCCGGAGACTGGGTAATGCGCTTGCGGGCTTGCATCGACCGGCGCGTTCCACCGCTGAACGAACCGGCATAGCTCGTGAATAGCGCTTTGGCATGCCGCGCCCGACCGCCCTTCGACGCCAAATGTTCAATCGCCAGCTGAACGCCGAGATCTGACGGGATGCTGTCGACGCCCGCCGCCAGGACGATCTTTGCGCCGGTGCGTTCGGCCTCCTCGTGGTACTCGTCGATCATGCGACGCTGATACCAGTATTCGCCAGAGAGGTCTGCGTAATGGGTACCCGAGACCGCGCACGCACCCACAACATTGTCGCCATGGCAGATGCTGTAGGGCCCTGCTGCGTTCAGGACTACCGCGGCTTGCGACACCATTGCTTCGACCGAAGCCTTATCGGCCGCCTGCGTCACAATCACGCCGGGTTCAGTTCCGCGAGCGCCAGCGGACTCCCTGATGCGCGCGAGTTTGTCCGCATTGCGGCCCGCAATCGCCCATGAAAAGCGACTGCTCTGCGGGTGCCGGGCCAAATAGTCGACGACAAGTTTGCCGACGAAGCCGGTTGCCCCATGGAGCACGATGTCATAAGCGGCCATCGAGAGCCCTTTTTGCGCTGGTCTTTCTAGAATGCAGCACAGGGTCCGACCAGGCCATCCGGACTTCCCGAATATCTGCTTCCGGCCGGGTGCCGCGAGGCCAGCGCAACTCGCGCACTGTCAGGCCGTTCAGGGGGCCACTAGTCCCTGTGTTCTTCCAGCCACTCGCAGATACTCGAGAAGAACAGTTCGCGACTGGATTTTTCTATCCACGGACTGTGTCCACAGCACTCGAATTCACGGTACTCCAGCTGCGGGATAACCGGGAGCAGGCTGTCGCGAATCATCTTGCCGGGATGGGGGTCATATTGCCCGTGCAACATGAGAACCGGCGATTCGATGGCCGCAAACCCGTTCGGATACGTACCATCATCCTGCAGGCGTCGCATGTCGCTCCAAGTCTCATTGTGGGCCTTCAGGTCGAATGGCTCACACTCCTCTTTCTCGGCGTACGGAGCAATGGGATCGTAGTCGAATATGTGCCGAGTCAGCTTGTACGTCTGCATGAACTGTTCTGCCGGATCAGTCGTATCAACCGACAAACGGTCGATAGAGTTTCGTACGTCATTGTCCATGCGCTCTTCAATGATCGCCTGCATCGTGCGCCGGCCAGGCTGGTCAAAGGTGCCACACCCAACCAGGACGATCGGTCCCGCAGTGCCCGGGTGCTCGGCGGCGTAACACAAGGCGAGCATTGCCCCCCAGGAGTGCCCAACGATCGCGACGGGGGAACCTCCGCCGAGCTCAACGGCGAGTTCGTGAAGATCCGCAACGTGGCGAGCGACAGTGAGGGGTGACCCTCCGCTGCCGCGCTGCCACGGCTCCACCGCATGGAAAGATCCTGAAATTCCCTTGGCCAAGGGAGCCACATCTCCCGTTGCAGCGGGGCCGCCGTGAAGAACAAACACCAGCGGGCCTGAATCGCCATAGCGTCTTGTGAACATGGAGGGAAGTTTCGCACAGGCCGTAGGTGCACTGCGATCTGTGTCGTAGCTTCGGACCGGCCGCTCCTGGACCTAACCCGCCGCTCAGTCGATCTAAGGTAGACTGACAGCTACTGACCCAAAGGCGCCGTTTGGTGTTATTCAGACAAAAGAACGTTGTGCGACACTTTCGTCTATCGGTAAACAGCTTGTTCCAAGAACTACCGTGAAGAAGCTAATCATCGCACTAGTGTCCGTCATGACACTGATGCTCGTTGGCGTTACCGCGCACCGACTTCTATCACCCAAAGTAGTAGTGACCAATCTCTCGGGCTTTCCGATTCAGGAGGTAACTCTGAACCTACCTGCTAGCCGAGTGACCTTTGGCGCTGTCGAACCTGGCGGCACGTCAACCATCTATTATTCCCTGCAAAGAAAGAGTGGGACGCTGGATTATCGGGTCCAAGTCAACGACATCGCCCAAGATGGCTCGTTGCCGTATTCCGACTCGGGGGAGTTTGGTCGGGTCATTCAGATCGAAGTTGATGCCAAAGGATTAGTAACTGTGTTAACTGATTAATTGTGCTCCGAACATTGTTGTACAGCCAGCTTCTGGCCGTTAGCGGAGTGTCGCAGTTGCCGATAACCAGACGTTCGAGCGACAGTCGAAAAAGCAGCCATGCGCCTTCCATGATCGTGTTCAGTCGCGTTGCTTTCTCTTCAACCGACGCAGGACACCGCAGCCAGTCACGCGTTTTAAGATAGGATGAAACCATAGCTGCTGCTAGCCAAGCCAAGCAGAATAGCCGTATGTCCTCATCCTATTCTTGCGCTGACTCAAAATCACAGATAATAGGCACTGTTCGGGAGATCATTTGATGCGCCACTTCGTATTCTTGTTCGCCACTCTTCTTCTGGTTTCATTCTCAGGTACATCTGGCGCTCAATCCGCAGCAAACGAGGAGCTGGTTGAATCTATCTGTGAGGAAAAAAGGGAAATCGAGTTCAGGGGCATTTCAATGGGAATGACTGTTGCGGAACTCGAGGGGTTAAGCGCCAACACTCCGCAATATGTAAGCAACGATATAGGGAGGTTGGAGTTCGGCGAGCACGAAACGCTTCAATGGTTCACTTTCGGAACTGGCAGGGCCGACGTGAAGGATCTTGTGATTTACAAGATCAATTACTGGCGTGATTATTCGAGGGATTTGGAGTGGGTTGAGAAGAACAGTGTGGATACCTATAACGCCATCATAGACGCCAATGGAGAGCCGACTCAGCAAATGGCTCCTGGTAGGCGTGGTTGGTTCATCAACTACGGGAGAGAAGCGACGTCTGTCGTAGCACCGGGCGGCCCCTGGATGACATTTGTTGAGGCATGCAGAGCCGAGGCCGGAAATACACCGGAGATCAGTAGAAACATATCTGCCTTGCTACGGACTGTTTTCCCGGTTGGTGAAGCGTCTGCCGCTCTGGAGTCTCGGTGTCCCAATGCCATGGGCAATGAGTACATGGCGTTTCTCAGACATCATTTGCAGCCAAGCGTTACCTTCCAGCTTTCAGATAACACCCTGTCTATGAAAGCGGATTGTTTTGCTTTCGAGAAATGGCAGCAGATTGAGAATTACAGAAACCAGGACAGGATGATTCCGATTGTTGTTGTAGCAGAAGACTCAGCGCCATTGACCGAAGAAGCAAAGCGGGTAATTGACGAGTGTGAAAAAAGCTCGTATCAGAGAATTTATCTTCGTTGCGATTGCATGGCTCAGGAATTCATGAAGAGGCGCGCAAAAGATCCAGATAAACCATGGAATAACATCTATGTCGTGATGCACGATGTCTGCTTCGATGGTGATGGGGCCGCAGAACACCATTACGAACAGTGCATGGCTTTACCTCCCAACCGGCTCCCTCAAAACAAAGACCCTGAAGAATTCTGTCAGTGTATCGCTGATAAATGGCGCACAGATTTTGGTGGCTACAAAGGACAAATGACATCCCGCATACGAGCAGGTATTCAGGCGAAGGCCAATATGCAGTGTCAGAGATAGCTCTGGCTCACTGTAAAGAAAGAAACGATAGCTAGAAGCAGGACTGGAACATTCAAATTACTTCGCATGACTTACCCTTTAACTCAAGTAAAAGATCAGCACGAAAACCCAACGTAGCCGCTGGCCTGATAAGCATGGTGGTCATTTGAGGGTGATGTTCAGGCCATACCCTCCTGGCATCGGCATGAAGCTGACCAATAGCGAGTAGTGACCACCAGGCGCATTTTTCGGGTAGGTGCAGCCAATCGCTTTCCCCCGGGGGTGACGATTCTCCTTGCAGTCTATCTTGTCGCCAAATGCGGCGCTAAGCGAATCGATGATCTCGTCCTTGGAATTGTTGCTGACTGGACGTTCCTGGATGGAAATACTCCCTAATCTTCCGGACAGAAACTGGGCTTTCAAAAAGTTCTCGCCGTCGGATAGGATTGCCGGTCTTGAGGAAAAGTCCTCGGTCTCATAATTTAGTCTGCGCAATTCCTCTTTGACTTCCTGTTCAGGCATGCCAAGCGCCATACCGTTGATGTAAACCACATCGTTTCTAAGCGTGATAGAAAAGCGGCGCTGTGTTTCCGTATCAACCGGCGCGGCTGAGGCCGCGTGGGTTGCTATGGGTTTTTCTGCTTCGTTCGCAACGATATTTATCGTATCGAATTCACAGTGTCCTATTTCATCGACAGGCCGGACACCGACTAACTCCATGCGAAAGCTCTTTGGACTAGGGGAACTGCTTTCCAGCCACTCGTCGTACCAGGCCCTCGCAACTTCAGCCGAAGCCCATCGATAAAAGGTGCATTCATATTCCTCAGGGCGAAAGATCGTGCCCGGAGCGACCATTGGTGGTTGAAGCCTGCTTCCGTCTTCGGCACGAATCGTAACCTCTATGACTTTGCTGCCCAGGTAATGGCCCTGTACTTCAGAGTAAGTAACATTCGCCTTGGCGAAGTCTTCTACAACCGCAACGGAACTCGCCACGCATGTCTTTTGATTTCGCTGCGGATGGACCTCTACGTTGCTCAATCGGACAAATTTTCCTCTGTGGGGAGCGAAAGACTGACTGATTTCCTGGTCAGATTTGCCGCTTAAATCACCGACGGAAATGCCGTCGATCTGCGGCATCGAACGGTTGAGGAATAGCGAATTACAGGGAATCCCAGTGCTGCGCGTTGTCGATACACCAAATACTTCCAGTCGTACACGCGTGTTCGGGTATTGCGGGTTTCCGCTTTGATAAGAAGTGACTCTGCCGAGCCAGCCGTACATGTCCTGTCCGGTAGACGATCCAGTGTTGCCCGGTTTTGAAGAGGGCTTGTTTTCAGGGGGCGCATTTGCAGCAATGCCTTGTTGGGCTGTAGACGCTGAATCCTCAGGAACCGTCGTATTGTCCGCGGCTTCTGATACCGCCTCGTCTTCACCACCGCCGATATCTTCGATCGCTTCCTTAATTTCTGAGACGTCTTCTTCTAACTTCTTCAGTTTATCGAACAAATCAGCGTGCGCAGCAGTAGCTGCCAAGGTCAAAGACAAAACGAAAAAATGCAGTTTCACTGACAATCTCCCCTAGCCGCCGTAGACGCTCTTTTCTTATTGGATGGTGCTACCTTAAAAACAGGAGCATGTATTCTGGCGCGCTCGAGCGAAGAGTGCCATACGAATATGAACCTTCGCTGAAACTCAGAGCGAACGCCCGCTTTCTGCCGTGAGTGGATATTCGGGGTGCCGATACCCAGGCCTTCAAGCGGCAGCTACAAAGACAGTCACTGACGTCGGTGATCGCGCTCAGTCGCGTTGCTTTCTCTTCAGCCAGCCTTTCTCTCGCACTGCGCTAACGTAGCTGTCGCTAACCGGAACGGAGACGTCGGTTGCGAGATTCAGCTGCCAGCGACGTGAGCCCCTTTTCGCGGAGCGAACGGCGCTGTCCGCGACCCACCAGGACCTGTGCACCCGCAGGCCGAGGTCGGCCGGCATCTCGTCGACCGCATCGCCGAAGCGATAATGAACCAGCTCCGCGCCGCTGCTGGTGAAAACCCGCACGTAGTGTTCCTCGGCTTGCAGTGCCAGTACGTCGTCCGCCTTCAGGCCAGGCGTTCGCTCGAGGAACGCCGGTGTAGATGTCGATTGGACCGTTTCGGACCCGTCTCCATGCGTCTTCCTGTCGATGATCAGCCACAGCAGCAGGTGAATTGGGCCGAAGATCGACACCACGGTTGCGTACTCACCGAGGAACGCCAGGAACGGTGAAAACGCCCAGAGTTCGTCGTCGACGTACTCGGGCCGCATTGGGAGATGCGGCTCTATCAGGATCTCCGCGAGAGCAAACGGCAGCAGCCCGATCGCGGACACCACTAACACCGGTTTTAGCCACGCAGGGCTGTCCCAGCGACCGGCGAGGAGTCGCGAAACCAGCGCGTCCGCGGACCAGAGCCCGGCGACCAGAACGACGAGGCGGACGGACCAGTACAGCAGTTCCTGGCCGATCGTCGCATCGACGAGCGGATCGTCGACCTGGTTGATGGCGATGAAAACCAGCACCAGTGCGCCGAGACGAAGGTTTCGCGGTGATCCCAGCAACAGGCTTATCCGGGGGTGACGACTCACGCTACGAACCGGACCACTCAGGAAGTTTTCGCGCTATCCGCGAAGTTCTGGAGGTGGCCGCAGGAACCGTTCATTAGCATTTCCGTGTCAAAACCCTGGAGTTTGCTATGGATAGGCAGATCGGTCTGATCGTGTTGATTTCGCTAGTGTTTCTTGCCGGATGTGAGGAGCCGGGGGCGTCCGGTGACACCCCAGCGGAGCCTTATACCAGTTTTTTCACCCCGCTGCCGGAAGCCGCGGTGTTTCCCGAAGGTAACGATTACAGCGACGCGAAACGCGCGCTTGGCGAGTTCCTGTTCTGGGACCCGATTCTCTCTGGTCGAATGAACGTCTCGTGTGCGACCTGTCACCATCCGGACCACGCTTGGGCGGACGGCCGGATGTTCTCCATCGGGGTCGACGGCATGGGCCTTGGGCCTGGCCGCAGCGGCAGCCAGGAAACGCCGTTTCACTCACCGTCGGTGCTGAACGTCGCGTACACCGGTCTGCCGGAGACCCAGCCGGACCCGGGGTTCGTCTCCGGCGGCTACTTCTGGGATCTCAGGGTCGCCACGCTCGAGGATCAGGCGCTGGAGCCGATTCGGAGCGAGGTCGAGATGCGAAGCAGCGATTTCCTCGAGGAAGAAATCATGCCGGAGATCCTGCTGCGCCTATCGCTGATCCCCGAGTACCAGGACCTGTTCAGCTCGGCCTTCGAGGGCCCGGACCCGATCAGCGAAGAGAACATCGCGAAGGCTCTCGCGACCTATCAGCGGACCCTGACAACCGAACCAACAAGGTTCGACCGTTTCCTCGCAGGCGATGACACGGCGCTGACGGCCGCGGAGATTACCGGCCTGAACAAGTTCATCAACGGCGGGTGTACGGATTGCCACTCGGGACCCATGCTGTCAGACAACCTGATCGACCCTACCAAGCCCGTGCAGGTCGACAGGCCAGCCGTACGAACACCGACGCTGCGCAACGTCGAGCTGACGCCGCCTTACATGCATGACGGCTCCCGTGCGACGCTGGGCGATGCCATTGCGCTTTACGAAGAGCGTGATGACCTGGGTGTCACGCTGGAAGATGACGATTTCGGTGACATCGAGCGATTCCTGCGGACCTTGACGGACGATGCGTTTTCGCGAGACATACCTGACTATGTGCCGAGCCAGCTGCCGGTCGGCGGAGACATTTTGTAAGGGTCACGATGAGCGGCGCCTGTGCGCCGCTCATTCTTTCGGCGTACAGCTTATGCCGGAGATGTGCGAGAAGACCGGCTTCCAAACCTCGTCCTCGAGGATGAAAGTATTCGACGACCAGTAGTTGTGATGACAGGGGCGGCCGTCGTCGGTCTCACGCGTTGAGTCGCCGTGACCGTAAACGATCGCTATGTTGTCCGCAGCAAACTTGATCTCCGTAATCGTGAAGATGAAGTCGCTTTGAGCTTCATCCGGCGGGGTCTCTCGAAGCCATGCGACTTCCTCGTCCTTGGTTCGAACGGTGCCGTCCGGCTCGAGTACGCTGAATCCGTCGGAAAGAAACCGGTCGAGCCCGTCTGCATCTCGCTCGGCGTAGAGTTTCGGCCATTCGACAACCTTCTTCTCCATCAGCATGGCGACATCGTCATCACGATCGCCGGCGGCTGCAGTGAAGACCATCAGCCCCGTTCCCAACACGAGCAACGTTGCTCCCAGTATGGTGCGAATCATCGTTTACCTCCCCGGAAGTCGAGCAAAACCGATAATAATTATGATTGCAGTTTGCTGACTTAGTTTCACGCTGGCATTGGGCGGCTGTGCACCGTGGAGTAAGCTAAGGCAGTCATAGCTCCGGGGCTGCGTAATGACATCCGACAATCTGAACAAGTGGCTCACTCTCGGCGCCAATCTCGCGGTCTTCGTGGGAATAGTCCTCGTCATCGTCGAACTTCAGCAGAACCGGGAGATGATCCGGGCGCAAACGCGCTCCGAGATATCTGCGGGCATAACCGTACTTCTCAGTGACGTCGCCAACAATCCGCAGTTGGCCAGCCTTGTTCGTCGTGCGGACGACGGGGAGCCTCTCACGCCGGACGAGGAAAAGCAGTATGGGCACCGGAGCGCTGCGCTGTTTCGCTACTTCGAAAACGTCCATTATCAGTATCGTCAGGGCATGTACGACGAGGCTGAGTACCTCGCGCATCGTGAAGCCTGGCGCCAGTTCTTCCAGAATTCGAAGACGGCCGTGAAGAACTGGTGTGACTTCCGTGAGATCGTGTCAGCCGAACTGGCGGCGGAGATCGATGGGCTTATTGACGAGAACCCATGCCTGGAGAGATAGAACGGGAGGGCCTTACGATGAACACAGAACGCTGGCGGTTCACCGCCGAGATGATAGGAATCGCGGCCGTCGTGGCCTCACTGATGGCGGTCGTCGTCGAACTACGACAGACGCAGAAAGCCGTTGTTGCAGCCACCTACCAGACCAGGGCACTCGATGCGATCGCGCTGAATATCTCGCTGCAGGACAGCGAATACATCACGCCGTTGCTTGCGAAGACGGACCTGGGAGATCCGGATGCGGTTGCGGCGCTGGAGGACGTCGACCGGATGCGGCTGCGCATTTTTTTCATGGGGCGACGAGTTGACGCCGACAACGAGTACTACCAGTACCAGCAGGGCTTCCTGGATGAGGAATACTATGAGCATGCCATGAAGCCTCGGGTCCGAAGGACCGCACCGATGTGGCGGGCGCTCGGCATTACCGAGCCGAGGCCGTCCTTCCACGAGTTCGTCGAAGCCACGCTCGCCGAGGACACTGAATGAAAAGCCGACTGTCAGTCTGCGCATTGTTCCTCGCCGGCTGCGCCGGCAGCATCTACGAACCGCCTGTCGGGGAGGACATGCCGACGGTCGATTTTCAGGGTGAGTATTCCCTGCTGCTCGTGTACAAGAACGGTGAGGACTGCTCGGACGGGGTCGGCATTCCACCGCAGTACGCACCGTGGGAGCCCGAGCGCGCGCCGCTTCCCGTGGCACCCGACGCAGTCTTCTCGTTCCAGGTGCGCCAGTACGATACGGCCTGGGACGCGGGCCAGCTGGCGAGCGCCACCTGCGGCGGCATCTACTCGTTCGTGCCGAAAGTAGAGACGGACTACCGATTCTCCTTCGAGAAAAAGACAGAGGGCTGTTCGGTCCTGCTTGTCGAGCGAGACCGGGATGGCTCACCATTTGCGCCGTCGCCCATAAGCAAGCGAACGGAAAAGTTTGCGATGACCGTCCGCGGCTCGGTCTGCCAGAAAGATGTAGCCGACGCATAACGAAGCAGAAATCGGGCCGTCCAACTGCAGCCTTGGTCTATACTCGCTGCGATCACCACCCACCGGGGATAACAATGAGAGCATCGGCTGTCCTTCTTGCCATTGTCACCGCAATGATCGCTGCGCCGACCGCCGCGGAGACGACGACCTACCGGGTCCTGTTCGCCGGCGACGATACGGGTCACCTGATCGTCAACGAGGCTGGCAACAACATCGCGATCGACTTCGACTTCAAGCAGAACGGGCGCGGTCCGACGATAGCCGAGGAGATGACGCTCGACGATCGTGGCTACCCGATCGCGTGGACGATCACCGGCACGCAGACCTTCGGCAGCTCGGTGGACGAGTACTTCCGCGTTGAGGACGGGGTTGCCCGCTGGCAGGACACGACCGGAACGGGCGAAGCTGCAATTGCGGGTGACACGCTTTTCTACATCGACCAGAACGGCAGCGTGTATTCACGGGCGCTGCTCGCGCGGGCATTGCTGGCGGATGCGGACGGTCGCGTCGAGGTTTTCCCCAGCGGCGAGGCTACGATCCGCAAGCGTGATACGAAGACGTACGACGGCCCCGACGGCGAACTCGAGGTAACCGCCTACGAGATTCTTGGACTGTCCTACAATCCGGGCCTCGTGATGCTCGATCAGGACGGTCAGTTCTTCGCCACTGCGAGCCCGCGATTCAGCATGGTGCGGGAGGGCTACGAGGCGGCCGACGAGGCGCTTCGCAAGTATGCCGAGAGCCTGTCGACCGAGCGCTTCGTCGAGATCCAGTCACAGGTCGCGCACAACTACGACGTGCCCGTGCGGATACGCAATGTGCGCGTCTTCGATCCCGAGCGCCTCGCGCTCAGCGAGCTCAGCGACGTCGTCGTCTTCGGAAAGCGAGTCGCAAGCGTCCAGGCTGCAGGCAGTCCGGCGCCCGAGGGCGAGGTCTCGATCGACGGCGCCGGCGGCACGCTGGTTCCCGGCATGTACGAGATGCACGGCCACATCGGCCAGGGCAACGCGCTCCTCAACGTCGCTGCCGGCGTTACGTCCGTGCGCGACACGGGTAACGAGAACGCGGTTCTCCGAGACCTGATGAACCGGATCAACGACGGCACGATTGCGGGTCCGCGGATCACGCGCTCGTGCTTCATCGAGGGCAAGAGCGAATTCTCGGCAGCGACCGGCGAAACGGTCGCGACGCTGGAGGAGGCATTGGCGATGGTGCGCTGGTGTGGGTCCCGCGACTTCCACCAGGTCAAGCTGTACAACTCGATGCGGCCAGAATGGGCGGAGACCCTGGCCGCGGAGGCCCACCGGCTCGGCATGCGGGTTGCCGGGCACGTGCCGGCGTTCTCGACCGCAAACGCGATGATCGAGGCGGGTTTTGACGAGATCACACACGCCAACCAGCTCATGCTCGGCTGGGTGCTCGAAGACGGTGAGGACACGCGTACGCTGTTCCGCTTTATCGCTATGAAGCGGTTCCCTGCCATGGACCCCAATGACGAGGCCGTGCAGTACACGATCGGCCGTATGCTGGAGCGGAACGTCGCGCACGATCCGACGATCGCGATCCATGAGCACGGGCTCACGGCCGTCAACGGCGAAGTGGCGCCGCTGGCGAAGAAGGTCATCGATCACCTGCCGACCAACGAGCAGCGTTCGCTGAAGTCCGAGTTGTTCGGGACCGAGGGCCCCGAAGAGCGGGCCGAATACGTTGCCGCGTTCGAGTTCATCAAGGAAGTGCTCGCGAGGCTCCATACGGAAGGCGTGCTGCTGCTGCCGGGAACGGACCTGGGCGGCGGCATTGCCTACCATCGCGAGCTCGAACTGTTCCAGGAGATCGGGCTGACACCCGCCGAAGTGCTGCGGCGTGCTTCCTACGACATGGCGGTCTACCTGGGCCAGGACGAAGACCTGGGGTCGATCGAGAAAGACAAGTACGCGGACTTCTTCCTCGTGCCCGGTGACCCGACGAGGAGCCTCGACGAGCTCCGGCGGATTCGTATGGTGGTCTCTGACGGTGTCGTCTATTTCCCGAGCGAGATCTATCCGTGGTTCGGTATTCGTCCTTTCGACGAGGCGCCGAAGGTCGTCGCGACCGCCGATTGAGCAATTCGCTCAGGCGATGTCGCGTTCGTGTCGTCGAGCGTCGATCTCGAACGGCGCGTCGTGATAGCCGACCGTCACGATTTGCTGAAGGTAGACCGGCAGGAACGCCTCGATCGAGCCGGCCTGCTCGTACTGGTGGACGTGCCGGCATTCATGTGACACGAGCCGATTGGTGACATAGCCGTCACGGACGTAGATGCCGTAGCCGTATGTCACACCGATAGAGCCCGGACCCATGAGCCCGGCCGCGACGGCGACGTTCCGGAGTTCGACGTCCTCGGGCAGCGGCAGCGTGTCGACGACCTTCATGCGCACCTGGTCCGGGTGGGCGACACCGACCGCGTCGGCCAGGCGCCGCTGATAGGCAGTCAACGGCTCGCCGGTCTCAAGGATCAACGCCGACTGCGCCTCCACCCATTCGATAGCACGCGGTAATAACAGCGGCAGGATCCGTTCAAGTTCGGTTGGCACTTGTCAGGAGCCCTTGTCGAACACGACCCGCCAGGTGCCGTCCGGATCCTTGCGCCAGATCGTGTTGAACCGCCCGACGACCTCGCCGTCCGGTGTACGGATCGGACCGGAACTCAGGGCAAGCTCACCCGACTCGAGGACCTCGACGAGATCCGGTTGCCATGAAAACGGCGGTACCGGGCCGTCGAAATACTTCGCCCACGCCTCGACGATTGTTTCCCTGCCACGGAGCGGTCGATTGCCACTGAAGAACACGGCTTCCATCGATATGAATTCCGCGAAAGCCTCCAGATCACGATCCTCGAGGCTCTTCGCGAACGCGATCTCACGGGCCTTGACGATGGCCGCGGCATCCTCAGCCCACGCAGCCTGTTGTACAAGGAGCAGGACGACGAGGGCGCTGGCTAGCGGTTTGATCGAATTCACGGCTTCGTCCTCTCGCTGTCATTCAATATCGAGATGATACCGACATGCGTCGGCATCGGTTCAAACGGCATATGCTAGGGTTGATCTCTAGGCCGCTTTCGGAGTGACGCATGTTCCGTTCAAGCCGCGCAATCGCAACGTTTCTGGCACTTGTCCTGTCGTCGACGGCCGCCGGCGAATGCCGTGATGCACCCGACAAGGTGATGCTCTATAAAGCGTTCGACGCCAAGCTGGCAGCGCCCGATGAGGCGGTGTACGAGCCGACCATAGAGGCCTACGCGCAGGTGATCCGAGAGGGCGACCCGAAGAAGGACCGGGCAGCCATTGAGATGTCGTGCGCTCTGATGATGCGAATGCTGAAGCGTGCTGATCGATTCGAGTCGGACAGCGCGCTCTACGAGAGCTGCCCCGCAAAGAGCATCGAGCTGGCCAACGCATCCAATATCGGTCACGAAGACGGCGACTATCTCCCACTCATACGAGTGGCGCCCGTTTATCCCGCGAGAGCGCTTCAGAAGGAAGCCACTGGCATTGTCGTTTTCCAGTTCACCGTTAACGAAGAGGGCCGCGTCGTCGATGAGCGCGTCCTTGCCAGCACGGACCGAATGTTCGAGAACAGTGCTCGAAAAGCTTTGCGCAAGTTCCGCTACAAGCCGCGAGTCATCGAAGGCACTCCCTATGCAACGCCGGGAGTGATCCTTACCATCAGCTTCAGCCTGGTGAAAAGCGACGGTGAGACCCTGCCGCCGTACACGCGGAAGCAGGAATGCGACTAGGCAATCGGACTCTATACTCAATCGGGAGACCAGCATGAGCGATGACACGAAGGAATTACGCAACCGACGCGATTTCATGAAGGCCGTTGGCCAGTCCGCGGCACTCGTGCCGATACTGGGTATCGCCGCGTGTGGCAAGGAAGCACCGCCGCCAGCCGCCGACGCGCCGCCGGAAGCTGCGGCGCCGACGTCGCCGCCGGTCGAAGAACCGCCCGAGCCGGCAGGTCCGGTACGCCTGAGCCTGGATGACCCGCAGGCGCAGTCACTTGCCTACACGCACGACGCGTCGACCGTCGATGCGTCGGCACAGCCCCGCTTCGAGGTCGGCCAGGCCTGCTCGAACTGTGTGCTCTACCAGGGCGCCGACGGCGACGAATGGGGACCGTGCTCGATTTTCCCGGGACGTGAGGTCAACGCCGCGGGCTGGTGCAACGTGTACGCGCCCAAGCCGGGCTAGAGCGAAAGCTCCCACTGCAGCCGGAGGCGATTGCCGGACTCGCCGGCCAGCGGATCGTCGAAGTCGAGCCACGAGTAATCGGCGGTCCACTCGGTCTGCGTG
>JASJBG010000133.1 GCA_030066625.1 Woeseiaceae bacterium | reverse complement strand
TCAGGATCGCCACGAGGTTGCCGAGCCACACGGGCATCGGCCGCTCCAGCGGCAGCAGGCGATTGAGCGTACTCCGGATCGCACTCAACAGGATCCAGACGAAGATCGCGATGGCCAGCGGCACGAGCAGCGGCCGGCCGACGACCAGCACGGTCACGGTCAACGCAAATATAACGCCCCAGGCCGCGAGGCGTAGCGGATTGAACTCGAACAGTCGCTGGTCTGCCACGGCGGAGCCGACTATTTCTTGCCCTTCTTCAGCAGGTCGATCACGACGGGCAGGATCGGACCGATGGCCCCCAGCGCCCCGCCGCCGAGGCCGTTTCCCGCTGAGGTAAAAGACGAGATGCCGGATTTCACGTTCTTGATGCTATCACCGACTGCCGAGACTTCGTCCGCGACGGCGGCAAAGTCCTTCGACAGCTCCTCGGCTGCCATTTCGCGAATCTCGCGAACCATCTGTTCTTCCGCCCCCGGCGTGCTGCGCCGACGCAGGAGGAAAGGCACGATTGCGAGCGCAAAGTTGGCTATGGCGAGTATGAACGCCGCCCGGGACTCGGCCGCCGCCTCGGTAAGCCGGTAGAAGACGCCCATGTTGACGAAGACGAGTCCGACAAACACACAGCCGATCGATACCAAAGCCAGCAAGAGTTCGTTGCTGCGGCGCCGCGCGTCTGCCTTGAATAGCGTCACCTCGGCGCGCGCCAGGATACGCAGTTTTACGATGAATTCATTCATGTCAGTGTCCTTATCGCATCAGGCGACCCATCAGGATCCCCAGCGAAAACACGGCCAGACAGGTAATCGTCGGCAGGTCGCGGATCTCCTGCTGCAGCAGGTCACCGAGTTCCTCTAGCTGAGTTCGCTGCTCTTCTGGCAAGGCCGCTGTTTCCGCCGCTTCTTGCCCCGCGCTGTCTGCAGGAGGAGGTTCCGCCGGCACTGCGGCCGGCGTCGACTCTCGCGCCTTCTCTTCGTCCGCCTGCCGCGCATCCCGCAGCGCAGCGACGTCGGCACGAAGCTTCTCGAGCTCACGCCCGGTATCGTCACTAGTCACCGGGTTAGTCCCGCAGTTCCTGCTCGATGCGGCCTGCCGCTTCCTCGACACTGCTGCGGAGCGCCTCCACGGCGTCGGTAGCGCCGGCGTGCAGCGTTGCCCAGCTTTCGGATGCTGCGGCAGCCATGCGTTCGTATTCGGCGCGCGCCGTACCGAGTTCCTCATTGAGGGCGCTGATTGCCGGGTCCACTGCATCCGTGTCGAGCTTTTCGCCCAGTGCCGATTCCATGCGAATCAGAGAGATGTTGACCTTCATGACATCGAGCTGCGTCTGCTGCACTGCTTCCGTCATTGCTCGCACGTGTGCCTCGAGCGCGTCGAGTCGAGCGTCCTGTTCCTTGTCGTTCCCAAAAAGTCCCATGATGATTTCCTCTGTTTGGCTGAGTGGGGTCGTGAGTGTTGTCTGTTACTTCGAACCGATCCTGTCGATTGCTTCGCGCAGGTGCGCGTAAGAGCGACACCTGTAGCCGTAGCCCGGTTTGTCTTGCCATGCGCCTTGCCCGCCCAGGATGAGTTCGATGCTCTCCTTGCGGCACGTACCGGCGATCTCGTCAGAATACTGCTTCAGCGTAACCGGGTCCGTATGCCAGTTCGACGCCGACAACGCAAGCAACCGCAGTCCGGAGCCCGGCAGATGCTGTGCCAGCTGCCGGGCCGGGACTCCGCTGCCGAGCACGAACGCTTCGTAGCCTGCGCCACGCAGGCACAACTGTGCAAGCATGGCCCCGACGCCATGCAGGTCACCGGGTAATGCGGCCACGAGGCAGCGCGCCGCGCCAGCCGGCGCACGCAGGCTCGCTGCGGCCGCGGATGCAGCCTGCAACAGTTTCCACGTCACGATGTTCGTTTCGGCGATCGAGCAGGCTTCATCGGCGTAGCGCCGGCCCAGGTAGTCCATGGCCGTGCCCAGCACTTCGGCCGCAGTGAACCAGTCTCCGGCCTGGTCCGGTAGCCGATGCATGCGGCTGGCAAGCGCGTCCAGGCTATCGTCGCGAAGGTACTCGAACCATCTTTGTGCCGAGTCAGCAACGTTCGCCGGCCGCTCCGCGTCCGGGTGCTTCGCCAGTGCCTCGATCGTCGACAGCCGGTAACGGCGGTGTCCGCCCGCCGTCCGGTAGTGGGCGAGCAGACCTTGGTCCGCCCAGCGCTTGATGGTCGTTGAGCCGACACCGAGGAGTTCGGTTGCCTGTTTCGTGCTGACCCAGTTAGTCATTGGCGTTACGTAGTTCCGGCAGGGCGGGATCGCGCAGGCCACGCGACACCGACACGATGCTGCCCCGCTGGTCGGGTGGACGCTAGCCGTAATTCGGCAATCGGGCGGCGTCTGCGGCGGGCGACCATCGCCCGACGCGGTGGAAAAAACCGTCCAAATCGGCTACGGTTTAGCCGTCGGGCATACAATCTACAACAAAATTCGGCCAAATCCATGTCCATCGCTGCGCCCCGGTTGATACCGAGTACCTGCGAATCGTCGCGTGCTGTTTCCGGCACGTTCGATCGGCCGTTGCCGGCGTGGTTCAGCGCGCACGGCTGGCACGGTGCCGTGTCGAGGCTGCAACCGGGTGCGATTACGTCGCCGCGCCTCGTCGTCGAGCAAGACGGGCTGACCGCGTCCTGCCTGGAAACGTCAGGTGCGCTTGAGTTCGTTGGCCGCTCGTCGATGACCCATGTCACGCTGCTTTCGCCGCTCGGGGACGGCTCCCTGTGGATGAACGGCCGTAGTGTCAGGCGGCAGGAACTTCTCAGCGTGCCGCCGGGCATGGACGTACTCGCAATCGTCCGGGGCGGCAGTCGCGTGCTGGTCGTGTCGCTGTTGGCAGAACTTCCCAACGTGGTCGGTGCGCTCGGGTATCTGCCGACCGGCGGCGACGTGCTCGCCGATGTCGTCACCGGCGATTGCAGCGAACGGGAAAAGGCAGCTTGCGCGTGGAGGTATGCGGACGAACTCGGGTCCAGGGCGGCAAAAGAGGACCAGGAGGCTTACGAGGCTGCCTATCGCATAATCGTGACGGCGCGAGGCTATATCGAAGCGCATCTTGGACGACGCATACGCATCACGGATATCTGTGCTCACGCCGCAACGAGCCTGAGCCGGCTCGAGCGCACCTTCCGCCGCGAAATGGACCTGTCACCGAGCAAATACCTGCTTGCGATCCGGTTGGAGGCAGTCCGGCGGGCGCTACAGAGCGCGCAGAGTCCACAGACATCGGTGGCGCACTTCGCCCATGACTGCGGCTTCAACCATCTGGGCCGCTTTGCGGCTGCCTACCGCCGTCATTTCGGCGAGCTGCCCAGTGAGACTTTGCGCGCCCGCCTGCGGGCAGAAGTTTGAGGGATTGCTGCGTGCCGAAAAGCGGATAGTTGACGTCATGATAGTCTGCTATAAATCGAGCGCGTGCGGTCAGCCGCGCGACAATTGCACACGCGCTAAAGATATGCAAACCACCAGTACTCAAGCACCCAAGGAGAATCACCATGCTTAAGAAACGAGTCCTTGGACTCATGGCGCTCCTGGCGATGTCGTCGGGCGTCATGGCGCAGGACCAGCCCAATATTCTCGTCATCTGGGGCGACGATATCGGTATCTCGAACATCAGTGCCTACTCGGACGGCATGATGGGCTACGAAACGCCCAACATCGACCGCATTGCGAAGTCCGGCATGAAGTTCACGACCTACTATGGCGAGCAGAGCTGCACGGCCGGGCGCTCGAGCTTCCTGCTTGGACAGAGCGTGTTTCGAACAGGACTCTCGAAAGTCGGTCTGCCGGGTGCCGACCAGGGTATCGACGTGCGCGACCCGACGATTGCCGGGATGCTGAAGGACCAGGGGTACTTCACGGGCCAGTATGGCAAGAACCATTTCGGCGACCAGGACAAGCATCTGCCGACAAACCATGGATTCGATGAGTTCTTCGGCAACCTGTATCACCTCAATGCCGAAGAAGAACCGGAGAACGAAGACTATCCCCGTGACATGGTCCTGGCTAACGGCAAGACCTTCCTCGAGCAGTTCGGCCCGCGCGGTGTGATTCGGTCAAGCGCTGATGGCGAGATCGAGGACACCGGCCCGCTGACCAAGAAGCGCATGGAAACGGTTGACGAGGAAACGCTCGCGACAGCTCTGGACGCGATCGAGCGTGCACACGCACAGGGCAAGCCCTTCTTCATCTGGTGGAACGGCACGCGGATGCACTTCCGGACCCATGTCAAGGACGAGTTGCGTGGCGTGTCCGGTCTCGGTGAATACGTCGACGGCATGCTGGAACACGACGGCCACGTCGGCCAACTGCTCGACAAGCTCGACGAACTCGGCATCACCGATAACACGGTCGTGTTCTATTCGACGGACAACGGCCCGCACAAGAACACCTGGCCCGACGCCGCGACCAGCCCGTTCCGCAATGAGAAAAACTCCAACTGGGAAGGCGCATTCCGCGTGCCGGCGCTCATATCGTGGCCTGGCAAGATTCCGGCAGGTTCGGTCTCGAACGAGATCGTGCACCATATGGACTGGTTCCCGACCTTCCTGGCGATGGCCGGCAACGCGACCGTCAAGGACGATCTCCTGGAGGGCGTGCGCAACCGTGCGATGGGCCGCCGCTACAAGGTGCACCTCGACGGCTACAACATCCTCGACCACATAACCGGCAAGACCGAGGACTCCGGTCGCAAGGAGATCTTCTACTTCAACGATATCGGGCAGCTGACAGCATTGCGCTACGACAAGTGGAAGATGATCTTCCTGGAAATGCGTGCCGAAGGCGGTTTTCAGGTCTGGCGAGAGGAGTTTACGCCGTTACGCGTGCCAATGATCCTCAATCTGCGCACTGATCCTTTCGAGGAGGCGCCACGAACGTCGAATACGTATCATGACTGGGAGATCGATCGCGTCTTTCTGCTCGTTCCGGCACAGGCCTATGTGGCGCAGTTCCTTGGGACTTTCCAGCAGTTCCCGCCGCGCATGAAGCCGGCCAGCTTCTCGATCGACCAGGTGCTCGAGAAGCTGACTCCGCCGACGGAGTAAGCAGGCAACAGACACTCTGTCTGCACGAAAGGGAGGGCCCGCCAGGATCTGTTCCAGGCGGGCCCTATTATTCTGAGCGTCGTTTCTCGGCGCGCGCCTAGTCCCGGCCTGCGGTAAAAAACCAGTCGTAATACGCGTTCGCCCCGGCCCGCTGCGCGTCGATCCGCCGTTCCGACCAGATGCCCGTGTCGTTGGCGTATGAGCGATAGGCAGCTTCGTAAAAGTTAAGCAGTTGCTCGTAGGAACGCTGTATAGCCTGATTCTGGGCACGCGTTGCGTCGACCGGTACCGGGCGCGCGAGTGCAAGCAGGGAAGGCAGCGAGCGCAGTATTTCGCGCGGCCGTACCCACGGCGCGTACTCGATGCGCGGGCGATTGTCCGTCACGGGCGGCGCATCTCCCACGTAGTCTTCGAGCCCACTTCGATCAGTGATATAGGTTGCCAGCAGGTCAGCGGCCGAATCGATGCCGACTTCCGCCAGCGCCGCATCGATCCCCGGGTCCTGCATCCGTTTCGCTACCGTCAGGAAGTCCAGGTCGAGCGGCTTGCTCGAACCGATCAACATCATCTCGTGGACCTCGGTTGTCCAGAGACTCACCTGCGGGAACACGTCGAGCATGCTCCGTACCAGCGAGCGCGTATCTTCCTCGTTTTGGGTTGCGATCGGCAGCCACTGTGCGAGCATCCCGTCGTCCTCGAGCCGCTCGGCGGCGAGTTCGTAGAAGTCGCGCGAGTACAGGTTGACCACACCGGCCGCTGCCGGCGGAGGCGGTTCGAGCGTGATGAGGTCGAAGCGCTCTTCGCGCCGCATCAGCTCATGGCGCCCGTCCGCAATGACGACCTCGAGCCGTGGATCCGTTCCCGCGTCGTAATTGCCGTCGAACAGTGGCGCTGCATCGACGACAGGCTCCAGCAATTCGACGACGACGCGGCGCTCGAGGCCCGGATGGGCAAGCAGGGCACCCGCCGTGATCCCGGTGCCGAAGGCAATCACCATGGCGGACCTGGGCTCGTCCTCCTGGATGAGCAGGGGCAGCAGCGCCTGCAACCGCATGTAGCGCTTTGACGGCATGACGTCGCCGGAATTCGAGACGCCCTGGATATACAGGCGCCGGAAGCTGCCGCGCGGCGTGTCCTGCTCGATGACCGCGACCGTCCCGGCCGGGCCCTCGTCGTAGAAGACGACCTCGCCGCCGCGTTCCTCGGCCAGTAGCGTCGCAAGTCTGTCGCGCGGCACGAACCATGCGCCAGCGAGGGCAACCGCGATGAGCGGCAACGCGTAACGCCACCCCGCCGCTCTGAACGACGTTTGCCGCAGTATCGCCACCGCGCCGATGATTGCTCCGACAAGTGCGAGGACACCGAGGCTGCTCGCGAGGCCAACACTCGGCACGAGCAGGAAGCCGGTCAGCAGCGTGCCGGCGATGCCGAAGACCGTGTTTAGCGCGAGGACCAGCCCGACGTCCCGGCTGGCATGGCCGGCGCTGACGATGAGCCTGGCCGCTGCCGGAAACGCCGCTCCGAGAAGCAGCGTTGAGGGCAGGATGAGAAACGCTGCCGCGACGGCAAAGCGGCTTACCATCTCGAGCATGCGATTGCCGGTTACGTCGTCAACGAAACCGCCAACCGTGTCCTGCAACGTCGGCAGCCAGGCGCCGAGCAGCGTGAAGGAGAGCACCGCGGCCAGCCCGGCGCCGGCAATGAGCCAGCCGAAGACGGCCCAGCGGTCTGCGAAGCGGTCGGCCGCACGCGCAAACAGCCAGCTGCCTGCCGCGAGACCGAGCAGGTAGGTCGACAGCACCACGCTGAAGGCCACGGCTCGCGTGCTCAGGAACTGCACGATCACCTGGGTCCAGACGACCTCGTAGCCGAGCGCGACGCCACCGGCGATCGCGTAAAGGCTGAGCGCCAGGATGGCGCCCTCCGGCCTTTTCGCCGGTTCGGGCGTATCCTCAGCGGCCCGCTCCAGGGCTTCCGAGCGCCGATCAATAGCGAAGGCGACCGCCGCAAGCACGAGATTGAAGCCTGCCGCGCACAGGGCGGCACCCAGCACGCCGAACAGTGGCACGACCAGCAGCATCGTCGCGATGGCGCCGACGATTGCGCCCGCCGTGTTGGCTGCGTACAGGCGTCCACTCTGTTCGCCGATTTCGCCGTCGTCAGGTTTCAGCGTGGCGAGCAGCGGCGGCAGCGTACCGCCCATCAGCGTCGCGGGGACCATCACGAGACCGAGCGGCAACAGCCACGCAATGGCGCCCATCGAATCCTGGAGGGCCACGAACAGGGCGGCGGAGTTGGCGAGCGCAAGCGTCGTCAGCACAGATGCAACTGCGATGCCGATTTCCACGATGGCATAGAGTCGCAGTGGCCTGGTGATCGCGTCAGCAGCTTTGCCTATTGCAAACGCGCCTAGTGCAAGCCCGGCAAAGAATCCACTGATACCGATGCTGACGGCGAATACGTCGATGCCGACAACGAGTCCCAGTTGCTTGATCCAGACAGCCTGGTAGATCAGCGCCGCCGTTCCGGAGAAAAACAGCAGCAGTCGTGCGCTGCGTGAGCCTGGTTGACGGTTCAAGCGATCATCCCTGCAATCAATGCCCGCGATTGTAGCGAAATCGCGTGGTCCGGCAGTAGTTGCGCATCGTCAGGTGAGGTCGGACTCGTGGCGAATGATGGTTACGGCGCGGGGTTCGACATACTCGGCGGGCCGTGTCTCGCGCATCACCGGCACCATCGCCCCGAGTGTCTCGCGACGATTGCCGGGCGCGGGATGCGTGCTCAGGAACTCCACCGGGCCCGTGCCTGCGGCGTCTTCCATCTTCGCCCACAGCGTCACGGCCGCGGCAGGGTCGTAGCCGGCTCGCGTCGCGAGTTCAATGCCGATCCGGTCCGCCTCCGTCTCCGCCTGGCGGCTGTTGGGTAATTCAATGGCGAGTTTCGCCGCCAGTTCGGCGCCGGCGAGCACGATGCCGGTCCTGTCGGCCGCGGCGCCCGCTGCGATAACGCCCGCGCTCGAGGCCAGCACCACCGACATGCGCTCCGCCGTATGGTTCGCCAGCGCGTGGGAAATCTCGTGGCCCATGATTTGCGCGAGTTCGTCGTCGTCCAGGCGCGCCTTTTCGAACAGGCCGGAATAGACGGCCATGCGGCCTCCAGCCATGCACCAGGCGTTGACGGTACTGGCTTCATCGATCAGTGCAACGCTCCAGTCCCAGTCCCGGGTGTGCGGATACGCCTCGACCGCAACGGCCACGAGCCGCCCGGTGATGACCTGTAGTCGGTCGGCCAACATCGGATCATCGAGCAGCTTGTCTTCCGCGTCGAGTTGCTGAACCGTGCTGACATAGGCTTTACGGGACTCGACAACCGCTGCCTCGGGAGAGACGAGCATCAACTGTGAGCGCCCGGTCGGGCTGCTGGCGCAGCCATACGCGAGCAGCGCCGTCGCGAGGCAGATCATGATTGATGTGGGAAGCTGTCGCATCCGGGTCTCCGGGCCGGGTGACGTTCTACTGTATAGCCTTGCGGTTAATTGCGTGCAAGCCGCCGGGTAGTGCCGATTTAGGGATTGTCGCGTATGCGGGCCCGTGCTATTGAACGACAATGAACAAGAATTATGCCGAGCCACTACTGAACTCCGCAGCACGGGCTGGCGGCCCGGTCGTCATTTCTGCCTTGATGGTTCTTTGCGGCGCCTGCGGTCCTGCGGTCGATACGCCAGCGGTCGAAGGATCGACGTCGGTTCAGGATCGCGAGCGGCGCCCGCGGCTGATCCTGCAAATCACCGTGGACCAGCTGCGCGCCGATCTGCCCACGCGCTACATGGAGCGATTCGGCACGGGCGGCCTTCGCTACCTCTACGACAACGGCATCGTGTTCGAGGATGCGCACCACGCGCACGCGAACACCGAGACGATCGTCGGCCACGTCACGCTCGCCACCGGGGCACACCCGAGCACGCACGGCATGGTCGGTAACCTCTGGTTCGACAGGGAGAGCGGGTTCACGACCTACAACGTGGAGGACGCCCGCTACCCGCTACTGTCCAAGGATGCCGGCGTCGACCAGGACGCCGAGATCGACCCGACACAGCGGGCAGCTCGCAGTGACGGTCGTTCACCCGCCGCGATGCTCGTGCCGACGCTTGCCGATGCGGTCTATGAGGCCTTCGGCGAGTCGAGCAAGCGCATTGGGGTTTCCGTCAAGGATCGCGGCGCTATCTCGATGGCTGGCCATCACGGCACGGCCTACTGGTTCTCCAAAGCCGGCGGTGAGTTCGTCACCAGCCGCTACTACCTCGACCGCTACCCGGAGTGGGTGCTCGAGCATAATGCCGGGCGGCCAGCCGAGCGTTTTGCCGGCTCGAGCTGGACGCTGTTGCACGACATTGAAACCTACGACTTTGCGGATGCCGATGACCAGCCATGGGAAACCGACGTCGCCGGATTCGGACGGACCTTCCCGCACTCTTTCGGCGACGGCACGAGTCGTTACTTCACGACCTGGCTGACCCTGAGTCCGGCGGGCGACCGGCTCGTGCTCGACTTTGCAAAGCGCGCCCTGGTCGAAGAGCAGCTCGGTGTGGACGACGTCACCGACTACCTCAGCGTGAGTTTCTCGTCTACCGACTACGTCGGCCACGTGTTCGGTCCCTCGAGTCTCGAGGCAGAAGACAACATGCTGGTCCTCGACCAGACTATTGCCGAGCTGCTCGCCCACGTCGATGCGACGGTTGGCCTCGACAATACGCTCATCGTTTTGTCCGCGGACCACGGTGCCCCGGATGCGCCCGGCTACCGCCAGGCGCAGGGCCTGCCGGGCGGCTATGTCGATCCTGAGCAATGGGACAGCGCTGCGGCGATCGATCGCATCAAGTCGACCTTCGGGATCGACGGTGAGCTGGTCG
>JASJBG010000132.1 GCA_030066625.1 Woeseiaceae bacterium | reverse complement strand
CGCCGCTGTACATCGTCCACAACTCCTGCATCCAGTCGCTCGAAGTCCGGGTGGCGTTAGACGGAATCGTCGATCAGCAGGTGACCTGCCAGCACCTCGCCGAAGACGCGCTGGCCCTCGTTACGCGCACGCGTAATGGCTTCGAGCGACTGGATGCAGGAGTTGTGGACGATGTACAGCGGCGTCTTCAGGACTTCCGCGATGCGGATCGCGCGGTTCGCGGCTTCGCCCTCGACCTCCGGCGGTCGCGACAGCGGGTGACCCTCGGGACCCGTGACGCCTTTGTCGTAGATCGACTGCTGCAGGCGGTAGACGAGTTCGCCGTTCTCAGCGTGCACGGTCGGAATCGCGCCGAGCTCGAGCGCGCGGGAGAAGCTGTTCACGAGCACCTCGTCGTCGCACATGATGGCGCCCTTGTACGCCATGAAGTGTTTGAAGCTGTTGACGCCATGATCGCGGACCAGCGTACCCATCTCCTCGTAGACGCTGTCGTCCCACCAGGTCACGGCAACGTGGAACGTGTAGTCGGCGCAGGCTTTCTCGGCCCATTCGCGCCACTGGTGATAGGCGCTGAGCAGACTTGATTGCGGCGACGGGATCACGAAGTCGATGATCATCGTCGTGCCGCCGGCCAGCGCGGCGGCCGTACCCGTATAGAAGTCTTCGCTCGCTACCGTGCCCATGAACGGCAGCTGCATGTGGGTGTGCGGGTCGATGCCGCCGGGCATCACGTACTGTCCGCCCGCATCGATTACGCGGGCGCTCGACGGTGCGTCCAGGTTTTCACCGACTGCGGCAATTGTCCCGTTCTCGCAGTACACGTCCGCGGCAAACGTCCGCTCCGCGTTGACGACCGTACCGCCCCTGATCAAAACGCTCATGTGGCACTCCTCTCGCCGCGTGCGACGAAGTAGTAGATCAAACCGCCCAGGATCGAACCCGTGAACCAACCGTAAGTATAGAACCAGCTCAGACGCCCTGTCGTGATTGCGACAATCGTCAGGGCCACCGGCACGAGGAACGCAATCATCCCGGCGCGGTTCCATGCCGGATAGGCGGCGTTATCCTTGTACAGTGCTATCAGGTCGTAGGACTGTCTCTTTATCAGGAAGTAGTCGACGACCATGATGCCGGCGATTGGTCCGAGCAGGCTCGAGTAGCCGATGAGCCAGTTCGAGTACAGGCTTTCGAGGCTCACATTGGTGTCGAGCCAGCCGAGTTTTTGCAACAGCTCCCAGCTCATGAGCAGTATGCCGATGACGCCGGTGATCAGCACGCCGCGCGCTTCGGAGATGTGTCGTGGCGCGATGTTCTGGAAACTGTTGGTGGGCGAGACGATGTTGGCGGCGGTGTTGGTGGATATCGTCGCGAGAATGATCATCAGCATCGACAGTACGACCCAGGGCGTACTGTCGATCCGGCCGACAAGGTTCACGGGATCCGAAATCGTCTCACCGACGAGGTCCATCGACGCCGCCGTGAGCAGGACGCCGAGACCCGAGAACAGGAGCATCGTCAACGGCAGGCCGATGATCTGCCCCGCAATCTGCGCGCGCTGGGATTCAGCAAAGCGGCTGAAGTCCGGGATGTTCAGTGACAGCGTTGCCCAGAAACCGACCATTGCCGTCAGGCCGGCCATGAAGTAGCCGATGAGCGGTGCGCCCTCGGGCCGGTTTGCCGGCGTTGCGAGCACCTCGCTGATCGAGACTTTCGGCAGCGCCCAGACGATCAGGCCGACGGCAACGATGAGCAGCAGCGGTGCGGCCAGTGATTCGAGGTGCTTGATCGACTCGGAGCCGCGGATCACGACCGTGATGTTGGCGACCCAGAAAATGAAGAAGCCGAGCACCTCGCCTGTGCCGCCCAGGTTTGCCCAGGCAGGGATCAGCGCGGACAGCAGCAGGTGGATCGCGATGCCACCGAACAGGGTCTGCACGCCGAACCAGCCGCAGGCGACCACCGCGCGAATCAGCGCCGGCACGTTCGAGCCGATGATGCCGAACGACGCCCGCAGGACGACGGGACAGGGGATACCGTACTTCGTGCCGGGGTACGCGTTCAGGGTTAGTGGAATCAGTACCACGACGTTGGCGATCAGGATCGTCCACAGCGCTTCGGTTACGGACAGGCCGAAGTAGGCCGTCAGCACCCCGCCGAGCGTGTAGGTCGGCACGCAGATCGCCATGCCGACCCAGAGTGCCGCGACGTTCCACTTGTTCCAGGTGCGCTGTTCAGCGCGGGTCGGCGCGATGTCTTCGTTATAGCGCGGGCTCGACGCGATGTCGTCGCCAACATCGAGTTCGATGTGTTCGCCGACCGTGCGTAGCGTGCTTTCGCTGCTCATTTATCGACGAGCGGACCGTAGGTCTCTGGGCGGCGGTCGCGGAAGAACTGCCAGGTATTGCGGACTTCACGCACCATGTCGAGATCCACGTCGTGGATCAGAAGTTCGTCGTCGCCGTAGCTTGCCTGCGCCTCGATGGCGCCGCGCGGGTTGACGATGTAGCTGGAACCGTAGAACTCGCCCATGTCGTGCGAAGACGCCCACGGCTCCTCGGTACCGATGCGATTGATCGCGCCGATGTAAACACCGTTCGCGGCGGCGGACGCCGGCTGCTCGAGTTCCCAAAGGTACTTCGACAGTCCGGCAACCGTCGCCGACGGATTGACGATGTACTCCGCGCCGTTGAGTGCAAGTGCACGCCAGCCCTCGGGGAAATGGCGGTCGTAGCAGATGTAGACGCCGAGCCTTACGTAAGCCGTTTCGAACACCGGGTAGCCGAGATCGCCCGGCTTGAAGAAGAACTTTTCATAGAATCCCGGATCGACCTGCGGGATGTGCGTCTTCCGGTACTTGCCGAGGTAGCTGCCGTCCGCATCGATGACCGCCGCCGTGTTGTAGTACACGCCCGGCATTTCCTCTTCGTAGATCGGCACGACGATGACCATGCCGTACTTCTTCGCATACTCCTGCATGAGCTTCGTTGTGTGACCGTCCGGGATCGATTCGGCCGCCGCGTACCATTTGCGGTCCTGGCTCGGGCAGAAGTAGGGCTGGGTAAACACTTCCTGGAAGCACAGCACCTGGACGCCCTTCGCGCCGGCTTCCTCGATGTACGGGATGTGGGCCTCGATCATCCGATCGCGGATCTCGATTGGATCCATCGTGCCATCGCCCTTCAGGGCCATCTGGATGAGGCCCGCCTTGAATGTTGTCATGCCGTCCCCCGTTAGGCTTGCGGTCGCGCCGCGTTTCTTTTCTTTTCAGCGTCTTATTGGGCTTTCGTGCGAAATAGCATACGCGTTTCGGCCGCCAAAAGCTCGGCTGGTCGATGCACGGACGGGCAAAAAAAAGGCGGCCCGAAGGCCGCCTTTTTCGCTTTCCTGTTCGTGCGTCTCTAGTTGAAGTCGTACCGGATGCCGAAACGAACTTCGTAGCGAGATGCATCACCGATACGAGCTTCCGGCACGCCCCGCTCAACTGCGTACGGGAACGGGTGCTGTTTGAGCACGCCCCAATCATCGTTGAGGAGGTTTGTCAGGTTGTCGATGATCATAAAGAAGCCGAGCCGATCCGTATCCGTGAAGAGCGGGATACCGACATCGACGCGGGCGTCCAGCTTGAACCACGACGAACCGGTTTCGCCGTTACGCGAGTCGCCGGGCTCGAGGACGTTGGTGCCCTCCAGGAACGGGGTGAAGTTGTAAATGCCGTTGCCCCCGACTGCGAAGCTGAATGGCCGACCGGAGTTGTACTGACCGAACAGCGAGAACGTTGACGGCATGCGGTTGAACAGTGTCGTCCGCCAGATTGCCGTACCCGTCAGGCGGTGCTCGATGCTGTAGTTCGACGTCGAAGCCACCTGTTCCTGGGGGTCGAAGAACGCCCGGTTCTGGTAGTTCGAGAACGCGACCGAGCTCGTCATCGGATTGATGTCCTCGGCGTCCGTGTAGGAGTAACCGACCATGAATTCGAAGCCGTTGTAGAAGGACTTCGAGAGGCCGATCGATGCGGTCAGGGAGTCGGCGTCGGTCCCGCTGTTCGTCAGCTGAAAGCTGGCCTCGCGGACGCTGTCGTAGTCCGGATAGCCGCCAGGCACGGTGCCGACCTGCTCGATATCACCTCGCAGGATGATGGCCGAATTCTGCAGACGCGACCACAGAAGGTCGGCCGTCAGCACGTAGTCGTTCGGGAAGTAGTGCGTGGCGCCAACCGCAATCTTGAACTCCGACGGGAGTTCGAAGTCCGGGTCGAGGTAATTGATCTCGAAGTTATCGCCAACTCCCGAGGCAACAGCGTCAAAGAGCTCAGACGGGACGCCCCAGCCCGGGCCGGCACCCGTCGGCGCGTTGTCTTCCACGGCGCGGTACTCGACGTCCGGATCGAACAGCGAGCGCGTGCCGTCGGTATAGCCGAACGAGCGACCACGCTGGCCAAACTGCAGGACGTTGTTCGCCGAGTAGGTATTCGACAGCCAGACGTTCGGATTGCCGCCCGAGTACAGACCGAGGCCGCCTCGAAGCGAGGTCTCGTCGGTCCAGTCGAACGTGAATCCGAGACGTGGCTGAAGCAGGCCCTCGCCATCGACCGTCTGTCCGTTCGAGAAGCCGTAATCGTTCAGGAAGTCCTGGTTGGTTTCCGGCGCATCGTCGGTCGAGTAGACGTCGTAACGCAGGCCGGCAACGACAGTCCAGCGGTCGCCGATCTCGATCGTATCCTGGGCGAACAAGGTCGTGATCTCGTAGCCCCATTCGGCGGCGGCATCGACGGAGTTGTTCGACGGCGCGTTGTTGTAATAAATCGCATCAGCGAAGCCGTTGCGGAAGTTGTCGATGCCGTCAAAGCGAATTTCGGTTTCAACGTGCTGTACGAACAGGTTGAAGACTTCGAGTTCCTCGCGCTCGATGCCGAAGTTCAGCGTGTGGCGACCGAGGTCGTACTGACCGCGAAGCTGAATGCCGTTGAGATCGTAGTCGAGCTTGTTGGCATGTCGGCTGTCGTCGGCGCCGAGGTACACGTCAACGTCGGCCAGTTCAACGCGAATTTCGCCGAAGTCCGTTCCGCCAACCGGGATCTGCCGGTTGTCGAGCTCGAGGTAGGACACGCGAATCTCGGTGGAGAAGCGATCCGTCCAGTCAGAGTATAGTGTGCCCACATAGGAGTTCAGTTCCGCACCACGTTCGTACAGGTGATTTTCGAACTCGAACTCGGTCAGCTCACTGTCAGACTCGGTGAAGTTCTCGCCGTCGTTGTACGTGTACGTAAACGCCGCGCGATGGTTCATGTTGATGTTCCAGTCAAACTTGACGAGCAATTTCTCGTCTTCGTGGTCCAGGCTCGACGGTACCGGGCCTGGATCGTACTGGTACAGCGTCCGGGCGATGTCGACGATTTCGTCGAGTTCCGCCTGCGTTACGTTGACTTCGTTCACTGCGCCCGAGCCGATCGCCCCCCGGTCGAAAAGGTTGGCGCCGTTCAGTTTCTCGTAGGCGACGAAGAAGAACAGCTTGTCCTGGACGATCGGTCCGCCGACGGTCAAGCCGTAGCGCTGCTCGTCGAAGCTGCCCGTTGCGACACTGTCGCCTTCGAGGCTGTCGCCGCGCAGGCCGTCGTCAGTGTAGTCGTAGAACGCCGAGCCGAAGAACTCGTTGGTGCCGGACTTCGTGACCGCGTTGATGTTGCAGGCCGAGAAGCCGCCGTACTGGACGTCGAATGGCGCGAGCTCGACTGCGACCTCATTGATCGCGTCGAACGAGAATGGCATGCGCTCGGTCGGGTAGCCGTTCGCGTTCAGGCCGAACCCGTCGTTCAGGCGAACGCCGTCGACGGTCAGGCTGTTGAATCGCGAGTTCTTGCCGGCACACTGTACTGCGTTGATGTCACCGCGCGACTCGTCGACGAAGATGCGCGAGTCCATGCGAATAACGTCAGTGATATTTCGGTTGATCGCCGGGGCGGCCTGCAGCATGTCAATGTTGAAGCTTGCGCTCGGGCCGACCGCAAGTCGAGTTGCTGCGAAATCGGCTGATCCCGTGACGACGATTTCCTCGATTTGGCCGGATTCCAGCACAATGTTGAACGTCGCTGCCTCGGAAAGGCTGGTAAAGACGTCAGTTACACGTGCGGTCTTGTAGTCTTCCGCCTCGACCGTGATCTCGAACGGACCGCCGATCGCGAGGCCGCTTACGCTGAAAACGCCTTGTGCATCGGTCGTGCCCTGACGCACAGAGCTCGTCCGCGTGTCGGTTACCGTGACCGTCGCGCCTGCCTGAGGCTGGCCTTCCTGCGTAGCCACTGTGCCGCGGACCGAGCCGGAAGTCGCCTGTGCGTTTGCCGCAACAGGTAGTGAGAACAACAGGGCCGCCGTCACTATTGCGACGCCGGCATCGAGCCATGCCCGAAGGCGGGACCGTTGCCTGAGGTGTTTTGACATGATGGTTATCCCCGAGGTTTAAAGAAACGCGAGCTTAGGTTCTGAATATGACAGCTTTATTTCGCCGCGCTTCTCGTCTTGTTATTGCTGCGCTGTCGAATTTGCGATTGAAGTCATCCGGAAACGATTCCGTAACGCAATCTAACTCAGCCAAAACCCTTGCGCAACAAGGGGTTTGCGCGGGTTCGAGCGAACGGACCTGAGGCCGGTAGTCGGTCGAGGTCCGGACAATAGAGATCGGTTTACAAAGAGGTTACAAGCTCTTGTTTTTGACCGGTTCGAGCGTCATGACGAGTGGCCAGTGATCGGACACGCCACCCAGTGGTTCGTCCGAAAAGCGGCGCGGTGTGCCGTCCGCATTGACCTGGCCCGGGGATCCGTTCGCAACCCGCACCGAATCCGCGCGAATCCGCCATGTTGCGTTTTCACCACGCGCAGGTGAGAACAGGATCGTGTCGAGAAACGACCAGCTGTCACCGCGCGCCCAGTAGTTGGTGCCTTTGCAGCCCGCACAGAGTTCGTGCGCGATCGTCCACCCGGGCCGAACGAGGTCGTCGAGTATCGGCGTGCCTTCCATCTCGCGCTTCGGGGTATTGAAATCACCCGCCGCGAATACGTGGTGGGTATCCGGCACCGCGTTCCTGAGTTCATTGAGATGCCGATAGGCGTGCTCGCGCATCTCGATGGGGTGGAACGGCGCCGGGAAGTGGACGGCAAAGCCGGTCAGCACGCTGCCGTCCGGCAGTTCGAAGCTCGCTTCGAGGACGCCGCGCGTGTCGTCCTGCCGGTCAGGGTGATCGGGAAACTCGATGCCGTGGTGCCGCGGCTCGCCGACCAGGGGAAGCCGGCTCAAAAAGCCGACGTCGATACCGCGAAGATCCTGGCCTTCGATCAGTATCGCCGGGCTGTAGCCCGCGTCCGCCAGGTGCTCGTCGCGCAGACGGTTGAGGATGGCCGCGTTCTCGACCTCCTGGAAGGCGATGATGTCGGGACCCCGGCCGTCGCCGACCTGGAGAATCGCCTCGCCAACAACGCGCAGCTTGTAGTCGATGGCTGCGTCGCTCCAGTCGAGATTCAGGCATAAATTTCGCCATGCCGCTACCTCGATCTCGTTGCAGGCCTCGATGTGCGCTGGCGCCTGCTTGGCCTCGATGGCCAGGTAGGTCTCGTCGGCCTTGCCCGGGTCGTCGACGTTGTCGAACAGGTTTTCGACATTGAAGGTCATGATGGTCACGCCGGCGTCGCTGTTGCCTGCGGTTTCGTCGCCGCCGCTGCAGCCAAGCAGCACGGTCATGATTATGACGGCGGTTATGCTCCGTCGACTCATTCTTCCGGCCTCATGTCGATTCGGAACAATGGCGCATGCTTCTTCTCGACGGTCAGGAACAGGCTCGTCGCATCGGCGGAGAAACCGATCGCCTCGCTGTCGCGGATGTGGCGAATGTCGAAAGCCAGCGCGGGCTGGTTTACGGTCGAGTGCCAGTCGTTGCCGTCGAACGCGAAGTAGTAGACCGCCGCATAAGTCAGGATGACCGCTGCGGAGCCGTCCCGCGCGAGGTCCATCGAGGTCGGCTGCCAGTGCCAGTTCTTCGTCTTCGGCGCTATTTCGCGGTCCTGGCGGCTCGGCGGCGGCAGGCTCGTCACCTCCCCGAGCCGCGTCGCAACGATGACCTCGTCATCGGCGGGCCTGAGTGGCACCGAGTACAGCGCTGGTGGCAGCTCGCGTTTGCTCAACACCAGCACCCGCTCGTTCGCGATGTCCACGGCGACCGATTCCGCGTCGCGCGGCCCGTCCGGGTAGCGGAACCGGATCTTCCAGGCGATGTCCGCGCGCTGCTTGTTGTCGTCGGACAGGTCCGGTTCCTCGACGACGTAAAGCGTGACCGCTTCATGGCGCGCATCGTTGTCGCCGATATCGGCGACGAGCAGGTACGGCGTGCCATCGAGCGTGAACGATGTTACGTCCTCCCAGTCGCGGTTCTTCGCATCGTCGAGTGTCAGCCGGCCGCGATGGCGGCCCCGGTGGTCAATGGCATAGAGACGCGCCTTCGCACCCGAGTCGTTGTGCAGCCACAGCAGCTTCGGGTCGCGCTGTGAAGTGGTCATGCCGCTGGCCTCCCGAAGATCCGGGTTCTCCAGTTCGCCGGCGAGCGACAGCCTTGCCGGCCGGCCTTCGTCCGACGCCGCCGTCGGAGGCTCATCGCATGCGGTGAACAGTGCGAGCAAAAAGAAGCCCGGCACGAGGCCGGGCTTCGGGATTGCGCGAAAGGCGGTCGCCACTAGTTGCCGAAGTTGTAGCGGAAGGTCGCGCCCCAGATACGGCGATCGTTGACGAAGCCGGTGTTGTTATTGAAGTCGATGACGCCTTTCAGGTTTTCCTGGTCCGTGATGTTGCGGCCAAAGATCGCGGCCTCCCAAGTGCCGCTCTCATGCACGAAGCTCGCGCGAACGCCGGCTTCGTAGTTGTTGCCGCTGTTGAACTCTTCCGTGTCGTAGATCAGGAACTGCATGTCGCTCTGGTACATCCAGTCCGTGGCGAGGAATATCTCACCTGCGCTAAGCGGAATCGTGTACTGCAGCCGCAGGTTGCCGTTCCATTCCGGCGCATTCGGCAGCGCATTGCCGTCCACGAACGCGAAGCCGTCGTTGTCGACCGGATCGAGTACCGTGCACTGTCCCGAGCCGCAGGTCGCGACGCGCAGCGCCGAGTCCTTGATCTCCGTGACGTTCCAGCCGACCGCCAGCTCCACGAGGAAGTTGTCGGTCCACAGCCAGTCCATGTCGAAGTCGAGGCCGAGAGCGTCGGTCTTGTCGGCGTTGATGAGCTGAATCGCGTTGGTCGCGCCGCCGACCGCCGTGATCTGCTGGTCGTCGACCGTGTAAACGAAGAACGAACCATTCATCCGTACGCGATCTTCGGCGAAGGTCGTCTTGAAGCCGAACTCGGTCGACAGGATCGTCTCGGATTCGGCGGTCGTCGGCGCGCCGAAGAAGGCGATGTCACGGCCCTGGATCGACGGACCGCGGAAGCCGTTGGCGATGCGACCGTAGTAGCTCAGGTTCTCGTCCGGCGTGAAGATGACGCTGACGTCCCAGCTTACCTGCTGGTCGTCGACCGTCACCGGGGCAACCGGGAAGTTCGTTGCGACCGGCGTCAGGTCCTTCTCGTCATCCGTGTAGCGGATGCCTGCCGTCAGGTTCCATTCGGACGTCATGTCGTAGCTGACCTGGCCGAACACCGCCCACGCCGTATTCGTGTGTCGGCGCGTCGTCGCCGGCACGAAGAACGGTGCGGTCGTCACGTCGTACTCGTCGTCGAAGTAGTAGATACCGCCCTGCCAGAACAGGCGATCCGAGGCGGTCGACGACAGCCTGAGTTCCTGCGTCAGCTGCGTAAGGTCCTCGATGCCGTCCTGCGTGACCGACTGGAACGGGATGAAGCCCGGACCGTCCATGTTGCCGCCGTCGATATCGCCGAGGCTGCTGTCCTCGGCTTCCTGGTAGGACGTGATCGACGTCAACAGCAGCGTGTCTGAGATATCCCAGTCGAGCTTCAG
>JASJBG010000131.1 GCA_030066625.1 Woeseiaceae bacterium | reverse complement strand
GATATCCGCGTCAACGCGGAAGGCAGGATCGAGGGCCTGTTCTAGTCGCGTTCAGGCCGCGGCGACGCGGTCAGGCAACAGGAACGTTTGCCGGGCGGCGTCACTGCCGAGGCGTTCCCGGCTGTAATACCGAAACAGCACGTTGTCCTCGGCTGCAAAGAGGTCCGGATTGGAACGCTCGAACGCGGCCCAGCCCGTGTCCCCGGTGCCATGCATGCGCTCGTTGATCACGGCGAGGTAGAAGCGGGTAATGGTGTCGTGGTACTTCCCGGGCACGCCGAGTTTTCGCGTCAGCCGTTTCAAGGCACCCACGAAGCGTTCGGCGCCGGAAACGGGGTCACTGTCGAGAAACAGCCAGGCAGCGTAGACGTGCGCGCCATGGTCGAACTCCGCGGCGTCGATGTCGCCGCGCTCGAAGGCTTCGAGCGTCAGGCCCTTGTCGGCATATGCGTTCATTCGTCTCCCTCCTGCAGGCGGTGGCTGTCAGCGGCCGTGAGTTCACAGCCGTACACGGCCTTGAGCCGCTCGATGGCCTCGAGCGTGCCGGCCTCGAACGGGGCTTTGCCTTCGAAGGCGTGCAGCACGATGCCCTCGAGCAGGTCGCCCATCGACATGTCGAGGTACTCGGCAAGGCCTTTCAGCACCTTCAGAAGCGAAGACTCGATGCGCACGCCGGTCTGCGTTCGTTGCACGATGCGGTTCATTGGCTCGGTTCCATCAACGTTACATTGGTAACATGGTAACAGTATTTGGGCAAGTTCTCAATATTCGCCCGCGCTTCGAGTACCATCGGGGCGACGAACTGTGGGGAGTTCGATGCCGACAGAAGAAGAACTCGGGCGTGGCTTTCGCATAGGCGAGTGGGACGTGCTGCCCGGCCGCGGGGTAATGCGACGCGGCGATGACGAGGAGCGGCCCGAACCGCTGGTCATGCGGCTGTTAATCGCGCTCGCGAAACGCGACGGCGATCTGGTAACTCACGACGAGCTCGTCGACGAGCTCTGGGGTGGGCGGGCGATTGGCGACACGCCGATTACGCGTGCCGTGTACCAGCTTCGCAAGCACCTGGGCGACCGCGAGCGTCCGTTCACCTACGTCGAAACGCTGCAGAGGCGCGGCTACCGCCTGATGAGGGACGTCGAACTGCTCGATCAGGAGCCGCGTCAGGAGCCTTCGTCGGAGGTGGACGCGGATTCGGGATCGGAATGGCGGTCGTCGCCCGCCCTGCGTGGTCTCGTCATTGGCGTGATCATCGTACTCGCTGCCTCGATGGTCTGGATGAACAATCGCGGCACAGGGCCGGACTGCACCTCGATCGCCGTGCTCCCGTTCGAGAACTTCAGCCGGGACCCGGAGCAGCAGTACCTTTCCTACGGATTTCGTGAGGAGCTCGTGCGCTCGCTGCACACGGTGCCGAACCTGTGTGTCATCACGGCCAACATGGCGGGCGCCGGGTCGTCGATTGTCGAGATCGCCGATCGCCTCGGTGTCGACAACGTGCTGTCGGGTGGCGTCCAACGCGTCGAGGACCTGTTGAAGGTCAACTACGAGCTCACCGACCGACGCGCGGGCGCGGTCCTGAAGTCGAACAGCCTCACGGGCGACATCAGTGAGCTGTTCGACCTGCAGGTCAAGGTGGCGCAGTCGGTTCGCGAAGACCTGTTTCCCGGCGCCGGTCAGTTCCTCGTCTCCGCGAGCCGGCCGTCGAATTTCGACGCCTACAACGCCTACCTGCAGGGCCTGTATGCGTTCGAGCGCCGCGGCGGCGGCAGCAACTTCGTCGATGCGCAGCGGCTCTTCGCGGACACGATCGACAAGGACCCGGATTTCGGCCCGGCGTACCTGCAACTCGCGACGGCGACAGCGCTCGAGCCGATCTACCTCGACAGTGATGATATCGACAGCAGCAGCCGCGCCGTAGAAATCGCGGAGCAGGGCGTTGCCGTCGATGCGAGTATCGAAGCCGCCGCCGGTGCGGTGTACGGCTACATCTATCATAAGCGCAAGGAGTGGGCGGACGCCGAACTCGCCTATGAAAGGGCAACGACGGCACGAGTCGTCGATTCCAACGCGTTCATCTGGTACTCGCGCATGCTTGCGAGCGTCGGCCGACTCGACGCGTCGCTGGAGCAGGCTTTGAAGGCGTGGCAAATGGATCCCGACAATGCCGTGATCAACAGTCGCGTCGCGATGGCGTACTCGTGGCTCGGCGAGGCGGCGCGTGCACGCGAGTTTTACGAGCGCGCCAACCTGCTCGGTGCGGAAGGCCCGACGCACCTGCTTTCGTACGCGCTGTTCCTGTCATCGCAGGACGAGATCGCGGCATCGAACGATGTCGCCAAGTTTGCCGCCGCGCAGGCCGGCATTCCGGAGGCATGGATCGACGCGGTGCTGCTCGGCATGCAGGATTCGGCGGCGACGCCGCAGGCGCTGCTGGCCGTTAATGACGCGGTGACGGCGGGTTACCTGAGTCCGCAGGTCGAGGTCGTGACACGAACCCTGCTCGGCGACATCGACGGCGCGATGCGCGTGGCGCGTCTGCTCGAGCAACCCGGCGAGGCGTTCGAAATGGATCTCCTGTGGATCCCGCAGTTCCTGCCGCTACGGCAGCACCCGGAGTTTCTCGATCTGATGAACAACATCGGCGTTACGGCCTACTGGGGCGTGCTGGGCTGCAAGTTCGACAATGCCGCGGTGAGCTGCCCGGGCTGATTAGTCGTCGATGGGCCGGCGCCGCGAACGCTTCAGTTCACCCTGACGTCGCTTGAGGTCGACGCGCTGTTTTTTCGTGGCCCTCGACGGCCGGGTCGGCACGCGCGGCTTCTGCTCGACGAGCACGCCCTGTATGAGGCTCCGCAACCGTTCCATGGCGGCATCCCGATTGCGCGCCTGGCGACGAAACTCCTGTGCCTTTATGACGATGCCACCCGTTGTCACGCGATGGTCGTCGAGCGCCGCGAGTTTGCGCCGCACGTGCTCCGGCAGCGACGGCGAGTTCGCGTAGTCGAAGCGCAGATGTATCGCCGATGCGACCTTGTTGACGTTCTGGCCGCCGGCGCCCTGGGAACGAACGGCGCGCAGCTCGATTTCATCGAGCGGAATCGAGATCGCGTCGTTGATGACGAGTTCGTCTACCACAGTGTCCAGACCGGCGTCAGGTCGCGAGGCAGGGGATCGAACGAGCCGGGCAACGCCCACGGCTGGGCCGGTGTGTGAAAGTCGGAGCCGGTGGACGCGGCGAGATCGAACTCGCGCGCCAGCATGCCGAGGCGGCGGGTCGTTGCCGCGTCCTGGGGGCCGCAGACGACCTCGATGCCGCGTCCGCCTGCGGCGACAAAGTCCTCGAGCAGCAACCTGAGCTTCTGGTTGGTCATGCCGTACTTGGCCGGGTGCGCGAGGACGGCGGTGCCGCCGCTCTCGGATATCCATCGTACCGCTAGCTCGAGTGGCGCCCAGCAGTTGCGGACGTCGCCCGGTTTGCCCGCGCCAAGGTACTTGCGGAATGCCGCCTGCGGATTCTTCACGGCGCCGGTGTCGACGAGGCGCTGCGCGAAGTGCGGCCGGCCAACGGCACTGCTGCCGGCAATAGCCTCGACCGCATCAAGCGGGCAGTCGAGCCCGAGCTTTTCGAGCCGATTCGAGATCAGCTTTGCCCGGGACCGGCGCGCTTTCGCCTGCGCCGCGAGCCCGTTCGCGAGGGTCGTGTTGTTGCGGTCGACGTTCAGGCCGACGATGTGAATACCGCGCCCCATCCAGGTCGTAGACAGCTCGACGCCGGGAACGATGGTGATGCTGCCGTTAGCGTTCAGCGCATCGTATGCGGCCGTTGTGTCGTGATCGGTGATCGACATGACGCCGACGCCACGTTCCGCGACGTAGTCGACGAGATCCGCTGGTGCGAGGCTGCCGTCCGACGCGGTTGAATGCATGTGCAGGTCGTGAATCACGGCGTGATTATACGCGCGGCGGCCGGACGGAATGTGTGAGAATGCAGCGTCAACATGCGTGACGGTCTGCATGAACAAGACCAACCTGCTCATACTCGTTTGCTGCCAGCTGATCTCGGCAACCGGTTCGATCGTCATGGTGACGCTCGGTGGGATCATTGGTTCGTCGCTGGCGACGAACAAGGCCTGGGCCACACTTCCTGTATCGATGATGGTCGTTGCCGTCGCCGCGACGACGATTCCCGCGACCTTGCTCATGCGTCGGGTAGGGCGCGGCCCCGGATTTGCGATTGCATCACTGTCGGCGGTGGTTGCCGTGCTGGTCGCAATTATCGCACTCGCACAGTCGAGCTTCGTCCTGTTCCTCGTCGCCGGGATGCTGTTCGGTATCAACATGGCGTTTGCGCAGCAGTATCGCTACGCCGCAGCAGAGAGCGTGTCACCACGCTACATACCGCGCGCAGTTTCATTCGTACTGCTCGGCTCGATCGGCGGTGCGCTGGTTGGTCCGGAACTCGCGACGCGTGGCCAGGACTGGATCGACAGTATTCCGTACGCCGGCACCATGGTGGCGCTCGCGGTTCTATACGGGCTACAGGCGCTGTTGTTCCTGCGCCTCGAGAAGACCGTCGACGCGAAGCATGAGTCGTCCGCGGATTCGGAGCGGTCCCTGCGCGAGATCGTGCTGCAACCGGTCTACATCGTCGCCGTTCTCGGCGGCACGGTCGGCTACGGCCTGATGACACTGGTAATGACGGCCACGCCCCTCAGCATGCACATTAATGACGGTTTTTCGATTGAGGAGACGGCGGCGGTCATCCGCGCGCATGTACTGGGCATGTATGTTCCGTCGCTCGTTTCCGGATTCCTCATCGAGCGCTTCGGCGTTACGCGCCTCATGTTCACCGGCGCGCTGCTGCTGCTGGTGACGTCGCTGATCGGGCTGCAGGGCCACTCGCTCATGCATTACTGGTGGGCGCTGGTCATGCTCGGTGTCGGCTGGAACTTCCTGTACGTCGGCGGGACGACGATGCTGACTTACACGTACACAATGCAGGACCGGTTTCGGGCGCAGGCGGTCAACGAGTTTCTCGTCTTCGGGACGTCGGCCACGGCCTCGCTGCTGGCCGGCACGGTGATGCATTATTTCGGCTGGTTCCGCCTGATGCTGATCCCGATCCCGATCCTGGTCGCGATCGCCGTAGGCATCCTCTGGGTGCAGCGCGACCCGATGCTGCGACGGCCGGCCGCGCAGGGGTCCTGATTGGGGCGGTAAAATGAAAGACGCGCGCTGCGAAGCGCGCGTCATCCATAGCCAAGCGGGCTCAGAAGTTGAAGACGAATCCGAGCGAGACGACCGGCCAGGCCTTGTAGTTGCTGACCTCGTCTTCGAGTTCGACGCGTTCCGCCTCGACGGCGGCCAGGAACGTCGGATCGTTCGCAAGCAGGCCGTCAGCCGTCAGCGTAACGGTCGGTTCACCCTGCCATAGGACGCCGAAATCCAGGTTCAGACCGACTTTGCCCATCACGGTGAAGTCGTAGCCCACGCCGAGATACGGCGACGTACTGGAGAACGACGATGTGCTGCGCAGCGTGCCGACTTCGGCCGCCGTGTAGGTCTGACCGCCGATCTCGAACGTCGCGGAATCGACACTGGCCATATTCAGTTCGTTGCCGTTCTGGAACAGACCGGCAGTTACACGGAACGGGCTCATCGGAAAGCGGAAGTTGCCCGTGGCGTAAAACGTGTCGAGGTTGAGTTCGGCCTCGTAGTCGATGCCGGCCTGCGAGCCGTCGTCACTGTAGTCGTACAGGTTTGCACCGACCCGAAGATCCATATACGGCAGCGGTCGCCAGGTACCCTCGAGGCCTAGCCCGAGCGTGCCGGCTTTAACGCCAATGCCGAAGTTGCTGTCGGCCGACGCCTGTGTCGACGCCGCCAGTGTCAGCGCAAGTACGCCGATTTTTACGAAGAAAGCTTTCATTGTCCTGCCTCGTTAGCCCAAACGAATGCCAGAGGTCAGGAGCGTAAACGCGCGTCACAGCAGCGTCTGTGCGACGCATCACAGGCCGGCGCATTTCGTAAAAACAGGCGTTATGTCAAGCGGTGCCCGAGGTGCCGATGGTGGGCTCGACCAGCTTGTCGCGGCCGTACTGCAACAGGATCGCACTGCGCGCGTCCGGATCGATGTTAACCTTGTCGAGGTCGCCGTCGATGTGCGGCAGCGCAAGCAGGCGCGGGTCCATCACCTTGAACCACGCCCAGGGTACGTAGGACAGCAGGTAAACGCCGAAATAGCCGTTCGGCAGCTGCGGCAGGTCATCGAAATGCCTGAGCGACTGGTAACGCCGGAGCGGATGCGCGTGGTGATCGGAGTGCCGTTCGAGGTGGAACAGCACCAGGTTCGAGAAGATGTGATTGCTGTTCCACGAATGGTGCGGTTCGCAGCGCTCGAGTTTGCCGTTCTCGTCCCGAAGGCGCAGCAGGCCGTAGTGCTCGACGTAGTTGGCACTGGTCAGCTGCCAGTAGGCAAAGGCGTGGTGCACGATCAGCCACGGAACCATGGCCCAGCCGAACGCGGCGATGAGCCCGATCGCGATGGCCAGCGACACGGCATACGACTGCAGAATGCGGTTATCCGGATGCCACGGCGGCTTGCCGCGGTTTTCGAGTCGTTCCTTCTCGATGCCCCACGCGCGCACGAATGCGCCCGGAATCTCACGCCGTGCGAACTTGTAGATGCTCTCGCCCATGCGCGAACTCGCCGCGTCCTCGGGCGTCGACACGGTCATGTGGTGTCCACGGTTGTGATCAATAGTGAAATGACCGTAGGCGGGGACCGCGAGCACGAGTTTCGACAGCATCTTCTCGAGCTTCGAATTCTTGTGGCCGAGTTCGTGGCCCGTATTGATGGCGAGTCCGGCCGTCATCCCGGCCATCATTGCGAGGCCAAGGAAGGCCCACCAACTCAGGCCCGCCGCCGATGCATACCAGGCACTGCCGACCAGCGTGATGAAGTGCAGCGGCACCGTCGCGTAGGTCAGGCGCCGATAGTAAGGATCGCGGTCGAGCTGCATGACCACTTCTTCCGGCGGGTTGTTGGTGTCCTCGCCAAGCAGCCAGTCGACGATCGGCGCGAGCCCATAGTTCAGGAGCAGTCCCAGGAAGAGCCAGGCTTCGTTGCCGGTGTTGGCATGCAGCCATATCCCCAAGAACGGCTGTAGCGGGAACAGGACGGACAGGCCCCAGAGCCAGCGTTTCCTGTCGACGTAGTGAATGGCCTCGCCATTCGGCAGCGTGCCGGTATACCCTTTCATGACGCGATTATCGCCTTTTTGGCGGATGCGCTCCAATCGAAGCATGAGGCGCGCGCGCCGTCGGAATTTTATACAACCGGCCCTGGCTGGCCGGACGACAAAAAACAAAAACCAAGGAAAAACAAGGTGATGCCACGTTGGTACAGTATTTGCTGGAGTAAACGCATACGTCCGGTCTTTGCCAGCAAAGGAAGCTGGCTTAAAGGCCGGTTGCAGTGCTGGCCCGTCGTCGTGGCCGCACTGGCATTCGCGAGCGGTTGCAGCAACGACAAGAGCGATACGGCGTCCACCGAAACCCGTCCGGTACTGACCGCGGCGACCCTCGGTGAACAGCGCATGCTGACGAGGGACGAGTACCTCTCAGCGTCGCCCTACTCAGACGCCGATGCCGCTCGCGGTGAGCGCCTGGCGGCCCAGTGCAGGGCCTGTCATACGCTGAACGCCGGCGGTGCGACGATGATCGGGCCGAACCTTTACGGGTTTTTCGGCCAGAGGGCCGGAGCCTCAGACGACCGTTTCGCCTATTCGCAGGCGCTCGCCGAAGCGGATTTCATCTGGACCCCCCGGGCCCTCGACGCATGGCTCGCCGAGCCCGCGCGCTTTTTGCCGGGCAATCGCATGAGCTACGCGGGACTGCGAGACGAGGACGATCGCAATGACCTGATCGCCTGGCTGCTCGCCGAAGTAAGCAACGACCCGGGCGAATAAGCCGGGCGAATAGAATCGGGCGATCCGAAAGAGCGATAGCAGAGCGACAATGAACAGAACAATAGTACTGAGCGAGAAACGGCTGCTGGGTGAGCGTCGCCGCTTTGGCTGGCGCACGATCTTCTACGGCTTCATGCGTTCGCGCCGCCATGCGCACCGGCGCTCGGCCGATGCCGAGGTCGTCTTCATGGACTGGCATCATCCTTGGCTGTTCTTCCTGGCGGTCGGCACGATGCTGCTGAGTTCGGCCGACGCCTTCCTGACCCTGAAACTGCTCGATCTCGGCATGTTCGAGGCCAACCCGTTCATGGCCGCGATGATGGAACAGAGCACCGGTCTCTTCACGGCGACGAAAATGGCCATGACCGGATTCGGCGTACTGACGCTCGTGTTCCTCGCCAAGGCGAGATTCCTCGACCGCTTCCGGACCGGGCTATTCCTGACGGTGTTCTTCTCGGTCTACGCCTGCCTGGTCTGCTACGAGATCGTGAACCTGTTCAGGCTGCTGTGACCTCGCCAGACCATTGACGACGCGGCATTTTTTTGGACATCTGCCGATTCCCTCGGCCTCGGGCTTAGGCTACACTAGCCGCCCTTTTGACACCTTTCGGTTTCCGAATCCAGGCGGCCCTTCGCGCACGGCCGTGAGCGCCTCTTTCAATGAGCAATTCCTTAAAGGAACAGTACGCCCAGACGCCGCTTTTCGGCGGTAATGCCAACGCGGTCGAGGCGCTGTACGAACAGTTCCTCGCCAACCCCGATTCCGTGCCACCCGCGTGGCGAAGTTACTTCGAGACTCTCGGTGATCCCGAGACCGAGATCGCGCACTCCGAAATCCGCGAATCGCTGCTTGAAACGGCGAAGAGCGGTCGTGGCAAGACGATCCGCGCGAAGGCGACGACGGGACGCGCGACGACATCGGCACAGAAACAGGCCGCGGTGTCGCGCCTGATCCAGGTCTACAGCCTGCGCGGTCACCAGATTGCCGACATCGATCCGCTCGGTCTCATGGACCGGCCGATGCCGGGAGTCCTGAAGCTCGACTACCTCGGCCTCAGCGAGGCCGACATGGATACCGAGTTCTTCACGGGCGGGCTCGCCGGAACCGGCAACGAGCGCATGAAGCTGCGCGACATTCTCGATCTGCTGCGCAAGATCTACTGCGGCAAAATCGGCGCCGAGTTTGCGCATATGTCGCGTGCCCGTGAACGGCTGTGGCTGCGCAAGCGCTTCGAGCAGGGCATGGCGGGCGACACCCTGTCCGACGAGGAGCGGCTGACGATCCTCGACCAGCTGACCAGCGCCGAGGGCATCGAGCGCTACCTGCACACACGCTACGTCGGCCAAAAGCGTTTCTCGCTGGAGGGCGGTGAGAGCCTGATCCCGATGATCGACGACCTGATCCAGAAGGGCGGTGCGGCGGGCATTCACGAGATCGTGATCGGCATGGCGCATCGCGGCCGCATCAACGTGCTCGTCAACATTCTCGGCAAGTCACCCGAGGAACTGTTCGAGGAGTTCGAGGGCAACTACGACCTCGAAGAGCTGAAGGGCTCCGGTGACGTCAAGTATCACAAGGGCTTCTCCGCGGACATGAAAACGCCGGGCGGCAACGTCCACATCGCACTCGCCTTCAACCCGTCGCACCTCGAGATCGTGAACCCGGTCGTGGAGGGGTCCGTGCGGGCGCGCCAGCAGCGCCGCGGCGACAGCGACCGGCAGGAAGTGCTGCCCGTGCTCGTGCACGGCGACGCCGCGTTTTCCGGCCAGGGCGTTGTGACCGAGACCTTCCAGATGTCGCAGACCAACGGATTCCGCACCGGCGGGACCGTGCACGTCGTCATCAACAACCAGATCGGCTTCACGACCAGCCGTCCGTCCGACGCGCGCTCGACGGACTACTGCAGCGACGTCGCGAAGATGATCGAGGCGCCGATCTTCCACGTGAACAGCGACGACCCCGAAGCGGTCATTTTCGTTACGCGCCTCGCACTAGAGTATCGACAGAAGTTCAAGAAGGACGTCGTCATCGAC
>JASJBG010000130.1 GCA_030066625.1 Woeseiaceae bacterium | reverse complement strand
TCCACCTCTTCCCCCGAGGCTTTTTTCTTCGATGAGGTCTCGATGATCGTCGGGCAGCTGCGGCCACCGAACAGGAGTGACGTCGTATCACTCTTCGGGTCACAGCCGATCAGCAGCACCTTCTTGCCCTGCTGCGCCATCATGTAAGAGAGGTTCGAGAGCGTGAAGCTCTTGCCAATACCACCCTTGCCGTAGATCGCGATGACCTGCGTTTCCTTCGCCGGCTCGGCGGTCGGCACCGGATCCGGCTCCATGGCCGCCTCTTCGCGCAATCGATCACGTAACTCGATCTGTGCGTCGACCTTTATTTCTTTTGGTTTTGGCGTGTCGAGCATTCAGGCACTCCTCCAGTCGAGAACCATCTTCAGGCACTCCGGATCGCTAAACGCGGTCGGGTAGGCGCTGTCCGCGGCGTCTGCGGAAACGCGATGGCTGATCAGCCCCTTGAGCGACAGCGCACCGCTGTCTATCAACCGTTTGACGGCCTTGAGATCAGCGGGCATCCACTCGGCGACGATTCGAATCGCCGCTTCGCGCATGAACGCGGGCGGAAAAGCGAAAGTAAGCGGCGCGGCATAGAAGCCCGCGAGAACGATCTCGCCATTGCGCGCAAGCCGCTGCACGAGCGTATCGATAATCGCCGAATCCCCGCTCGCGTCGAGTATCCGCGCATAGTCGGTCCTCGCGTCTGACTTCGGGTCTACGACTTCGTAGCCGGCGGCACCGTCTCGGCGACGAGCATCGGTCTCCCAGACCGTGACATCGTCCTGGCCGAGCACACAGGCGAGTCGCGCCAGCAGTCGACCAAGAACGCCGTGACCGACGATCAGTTGCGGCAGCGCTTTCTCGCCGTCCGCGTGCAACGCGTGGTACGCCGTCGCGGCGAGTGCAAGCAGAATCGCCTCTTCCTCGAGCCGATCGCCGACCAGCAGCAGCTTGGTCTCGTCCACGACGAGCCGTGACGCCGCACCGCCGAACAAGCCGCGGACGTTTCCGAAGCAGCGCGCCCCGGAGACGAACACCCTGTCGCCAACGGCAAACGACGATTGCTCGCCGCAGGCGGCAACGCGGCCAACGGTTTCGTAGCCCGGCACGAGCGGATACCCCATACCCGGGAACGGCGGCATTCGGCCGCTCCAGAGCAGTTTCTCGGTACCCGTCGAGATGCCCGTCCACTCCACGTCGACCACGGCCTCTTCGGGGCCGGGCCGGTCGAGTTCGAGCTCCAGCAGTGCGAGGGCCTCGGGCTGTTCGAAGACCACGGCCCGGGCGCTCAAACCCCCATCGCTGGACGTAAATTGGGCAGATTCACGCATAGAGTGTCAGTTTACGCTGACTACTTATATTGTCAATATTTGTTTACAAACGCATCATTTTGGTGCTGCTGACAGGACGCTCGTGATCAACGGGACCGACGTCTGGTGGTGCCGCGGGGCCCCGAAACCGGCCTCATCGAACAGGGTCGAGAGCTCGTCCGTCGTTCGCGGGCGACCGCTGCCCATCGCAAGCAGGTAGAGCTGGAAATACGCGTCGATCAGCGGCCCGGCCACGCGTGCATCCGCCATCGGCTCGGCGACCAGGAGCACGCCGTCGTCGGCCATTGCCGAGCGTGCTGTCCGCAGCAGGTCGAGCACCTTGTCGTCATCGTGATCGTGCAGAACCCGTACCAGCGAGACGACGTCGAAGCCGCCCGGAAGCTCGTCAGAGGTAGCATCCGCGCTCACAGCCGTGAGCCTGTCTCCGAGGTCTGCGGCGGCGATTGCCTGCGTCGCGATCTCGGCAACCGCGGGAAGGTCGGCAACGGTGGCATGGATGTGTTTCCACTGCGTCGCCACTGCGATCACGAACGCGCCGGCACCGCCGCCGATATCGAGCAAGCGGCGGCAGTCGCGAAAGGAAAACGCCTCGAGTACCTGCTCGGCAACCATCGCCTGCGATGCCGCCATGAAGGCTGTGTAGTTGGTGACGTCAGCGGACTCCAGCGCCTCGGGACCCGCGGACGTGGCATAGGGCCACAGCCGCGACATCTTCGTCTCCGTTTGTGTACCGCGAATGAGCGGCACGGGATCGACGAGATCCTCGTAGAAGATGGCGTGATGCTCGACCATCGCCACGACGGACGGATTGTCGATCATTGACGCACCCAGACGGCCGAGCCCGAACTTGCCATCAGGACGTCGCTCGAGAATCTCGAGGGCCGCTGCCGCGTGCAGCAGATGCCGGGTTCGCTCGACCGGCGTGCCGGCGCGTGTGGCGATATCGGGGACGTCCAGCGGGCCGTCACGCAGCATCTCGATCAGCCCGAGGCGGACGCACGCAAGCATCACCTGGCTGTGGACGTAGCCCGAGAATACGCGAAACAGTGCGACCGCCTCGCGATTTGCAAGTCTATGTATTAACGGTATTTTTTGCGCAATCCTGCGAAACCTGGCGCTGCCGAGCAGACGATTGCGAAATTGGTAGAAGAGGTCGTTAAGGGCCACGCGGCGGGCTTTCGATCATCAATCCACTTGCGTTCAGGCAGCAGCCCTGCGCCGCAACGCGGCGTCGAGAATCTGGCTGGCTTCTTCGTGGATCAGTGCCCTGAGTTTCAGCTTGCCGGGGCAGTCCGGCACCGAGTCGACGACCTCTTCAATTCTCGACCTGAGGTAGTCGGTTGCCCCCTTCTCGCCCATTGCGCTGACGGCATTCGGCCGGTCGTTGACGACATCCTGGCCGACGGGCTTGCCAATCACATCCGGATCGCCGAATCGATCGAGAAGATCGTCGGCAACCTGGTACGCCTCGCCGATCCGCTGGCCGAGAATACCCCAGGGCTCATGGTCGACTCCCGCTGCCGCGGCGCCGGCCATCGTGGCTGCGGCAAACAGAACGCCGGTCTTTGCGCGCTGGTATTCCTTGAGCGGTGCCTCCTGCTCGCATTCCCAGCCCTGCCCGGCGACGATACCGTTCGGCGCACCGACGCCATCGCTGACAATGCGCAGGAGATTGGACGCGCGCTGCGGTGCCGTTATCGCCGCGCGTGCGATGGTCTGAAACGCGAGCACGATCAACGCATCGCCGCAGAGCAATGCGAGGGGTTCGCCGAAAGCGACGTGCACGGCAGGCTTGCCACGACGTGTCGCGGCATTGTCAAAACACGGCATGTCATCGTGAACAAGGGACGCACAGTGCAGCAATTCAATGCTGCTCATCGCGGCATCCACAACATAGGCATCGCTGCCGACGTGCGCGTTCGCGACCGCGAGGCAGAGCCTCGGCCGTATCCGGTGGCCGCCCGGGAACACAGCGTACTGGATCGCCTCGGACAGGCGCGGCGGACAGGCGGGACCGGCCGCCGCCTCGATGGAGTGGCAGAGCGCAGTATCGATTCGGGCACTAATATCCATGACGCCCCCGCTGTCGGTGTCAAGACTTCTTGTCATTTTATTCTGTCAGGTAGAATAGACACTCGATCTGTCAACGTCAACCGGCGGGCGTGCGTCCAGGGGGCTCGGATGCGATCATCGGGCCCATGTCCGCCGATCTCGCGACCGACCACAGCGCGCCGCCACTACCCTTCGACGTCGCCGTTCCGACCGACGGCTACCGCTGGTGGTATGTCGACGGCCTGAGCGACGACGGTCGATCGGGCCTGGTGGTGATCGCCTTTGTCGGCAGCGTGTTTTCCCCCTACTACTACTCGGCGCGGGCGCGAGGCAGCGGGGATCCGGAAAACCACGTCGCGATCAATGTCGGCCTGTATCGGCCGAACGGCAAGCTCTGGGTAATGACCGAACGCAGTCGCTCGAGCCTCGAGCGTGATGCGGAGAATTTCCGGGTGGGTCCGAGCCGCCTCGAATGGGTTAACGACAGGCTTGAGATTCATATCGACGAGCGCTCGGCGCCTTTCGCGCGCCGCGTGCGCGGCAAGATCACGGTCGAGCCCGGCCTGCTCAATCGGGAGAGCTTCGAACTGGACGCGGCCGGGCTGCACCGCTGGCACCCGCTGGCGCCACTCGCTCGAATCGATGTGCAATTCGACGAACCGGCGTGGCGCTGGCAGGGCGACGCCTACCTGGACAGCAACGCTGGCGAACGTCCGCTGGAAAGCGACTTCAGTTCCTGGCACTGGAGCCGCGGCACTCACGCGGGCAAGAGCTCGATCGCTTATGCCGTGCGCCAGCGCGACGGCTCGGACCGCGCTCTCTCCCTGGAAATCAGTGACTCTGGCATCGAACACCGGCCGCTGCCGCCGGCCGTCGACCTGCCCTCGACCGGCTGGCTCGTACGCCGGGCGACGAACAGCGCCGTCGCCCCGACCGTCGTGCGTACGTTCGAGGACACGCCGTTCTACGCGCGCTCGCTGCTGCGCGTCGATTCTGACGGCGGCGCACGCCACGTGATGCATGAGAGTTTGTCGCTCGAGCGCTTCGAGTCCGCGTGGGTGCGGACGCTGTTGCCCTTCAGGATGCCGCGACGGCGTTAGTCGTCCTGGTCGAGATCCTTCGAAACCCGGTGAATCTGCCAGGCGAGGAACAGGACGACCGCACCGAAGCTCACCAGGATCTTGACGAGTCCGAGGTCCACCGTCAGGTACCGGCGCGCACCGCGTCGATCAGGAAGCGGGTCTCGTCCAGGGGCGGTGCATCGTCCTGGCGACGGCCTTCCAGCGAGTTGCGCATGGCCACCGCGAGCAGCTGTGCCTTGCGACGCTTGCGAACGTAGGCGCGCGTGGATACCGAGTCGTAATCACGGCGCTCGATCTCGCGGCCGATTTCGGCATAGATAGAACGTGCCGCATAGATACCGGGGCGCACCCGCGACGGCAGCTGGCTTATTCCCCACTCCGATCGCAGGTAGAGTTCATCGGCGAGCTCGAGCATTTCCCGGACGACGCTGCGAATACCTGCATTGATCTCGGGACGCTCGACCCACGCGCCGGCATCGATACCGTGCGCGCGCAGACGATCGGCTGGCAGGTACAGGCGTCCCGCTTCGGCATCCTCGCCGACGTCACGGCAGATGTTCGTAATCTGCATCGCGACGCCAAGATCGCAGGCGCGGCTGAGCACGTCCGGATTGCGGACACCCATCAGCATCGCCATCATTGCGCCGACGGTCCCCGCTACGCGCGCCGAGTACGCGTAGGTGTCGGACATCGTCCCGTAGCTGCGGCCCTCGACATCCCACAGGAAACCCTCGAGCAACGCGGCCGGCAGTGTGTAGGGAATGTTGTAACTCAGGACGACATCCGAGAACGCCCGGTCAACCGGCGAATCCTCGGGCTCGCCGGCATAGATACGATTGAGGCGCCGCGTCATCTGCTCCAGGCCGTCGCGAGGCTCGTCGGCGAGGTCCACCGCATCGTCGGCGACACGACAGAAGGCGTACAGCGCCGTGATCGGCTGCCGGTATACGTCCGGCAACAGCAGCGACGCAGCAAAGAACGAATGCGAGCCCTCCTTCAGGATCTCGCGGCAGTCCGTCATGTCGGCGTCGTGCCGCAGTGCGGCCTTTAACGGGTCTTCCATCAGTCGCTGCCCTCCGCTTCGATCTTGCGACGCAGTCGTCGAATTCCCAAGTATGCCGTCGCGGCAATGACCGGAATGCTCGCGCCCATCACGAGCTCCTTGTGCAAGGGTACACCCATCGCGGCGACGCCCTGCGCGAGCGTGCCGACCAGGCCGACGAGATAGTATGTCACGGCGGCAACCGACAATCCCTCCACGGTCGCCTGCAGCCTGAGCTGCGCCTTGACGCGCCGGTTCATCGACGCGAGCAGCGACTGGTTCTGGCGCTGGCGTTCGACGTCGATGCGTGTGGACAGGAGCTTCGTCGCCCTCGCCATCTGTTCCAGTATCGACTGCTGCCGCTTCGATACGGCGCGATACGTCTTCACGGCCGGCGTGAGCCTGCGGGTCGTGAACTCCTCGAAGGTCTGCAGGCCCAGAATACGTTGCTCGCGAAGTTCGCTAATGCGCTGCAGCACGATCTCGTAGTATGCGTCCGAGGCCGCGAACCGGTAGTTGCTTCGCAGGTGGCTATGCTGCGTACTCGCGGAAAGGCGGGTAATGCGATCCAGCAGTTCGGGTTCCTGCTGCGCGCCCGCGTCGACGAGTGCCTCGCCTATCGCGGTCAGCTCCTGCTCGACATCGTCGAGTGCCGGCATGAGCTGCTGCGCGACGGGCAGAGCCAGCAGCGCCATCATCCGGTAGGTCTCGACCTCGAGAAGGCGCTGCATGAACCGGCCGGCTTGTGGTTCAGGCATGCCGTCGTTGATCAGCAGCAGGCGGCTGAATCCATCGGGACCGATGCGCAGATCGGTTAGCGCGGCGGCACGGCCATCCGCGACGATCGACCCGATCAGCGTATTGCCGTCGAAGTAGCGGCGACTCAACGCGTCGACGTCGTCCTGCCAGTTGTCTATCTCGACGACGGCGGCATGCACGCCGACGAGTATTTCGCCGCGCATCTGCCCCAGCCAGTCCGCTGGAAGCGAGACGTCCGCTGCGGCCGGAATCGAATCCAACGGCTCGGTCGCCGAGACGAACGTGTAGCGGCTGTACTCCGTGTGCCGCTCCCAGCGCATTCGGACACCGCCGTCGAGAGTCGCGGTGTAGTGCTTGACGTCCGCGGGAGGGACATCGGTTTCGTAGCGGCGCAGAAGGTCTTCCAGCATCGCCGTCGCGACGCCCTGCGGGCTCTTCCTGGTTTCCTTCGGCATGCGCGCGACATAGGTGAGTGCGCAAGGCGTAGGCAGGTTGTCGGGCGGCCGCGCGTGTACCTCGTCGTTGAGCTGGCGTCGCTCCGGGTGTTCTATGGCTGCCTGGATCTCAGGCATCGTCATCTCCGTGAACGCCACAGGCGCGACGGATCAGGTCGGCGATGCGCGCCGGCTGTTCCTCGTGCGCCAGGTGTCCGCAGTCGGCCAGCCGCGTGACCTCGGTCGATGGCAGCACGCGCGCGATCGCGTCGGCCTCGGATGGGGAAACCGCTTTGTCCCGCTCACCGGCGACGAGGTGCAGCTGAGCATCGAGCGTGGGCAAATCGTCGAGCAGGGGTACGAGGTCCCAGCTTGCCATCATCGCAAGCACGGCCGCGACGTGGCCTTCGCGCTGCAGCAATCTCTGGTAGTAGTCGATGCCAGCCTCGTCGATCGTTGATCCCGTTCCGACCAGTACTCGTTTGACTGCCTTCAGGTCGCGTGCCCGTCGCGCGACCATGCGCGGCATCAACCGCGTGTTGGCAAACATTCGCGCAAGCGGCGAGAACACGACTTTGAGTGCACCGCCGAATGGCAGCAACGCGGCATTGAGACCGATCACGAGCTCCGGACGTATCGCCCCGTCGAGTGCAAGCCTGAGTGCGATCGCGGCACCCGCGGAATGCCCGACCGCGAAGCGCGGGCGGAAGTCGAGCACATCGAGCAGAATCGATACTGACGATGACAGTGCCGGCAGCGTCATCAAACCATCGTTGCGGCGCTCGCTGTAGCCATGTCCCGGCAGGTCCATCGCCAGCACGTCGTAGTCGGCAGCCAGCAGCGGCATCAGGTCGCGCCATGTATGTGTCGAGGCCGCCGTGCCATGCAACAACAGCAGCGGCGGGCCCGCGCCCATGCGCTGCACGTGCCAGGTCAGGCCACCGGCATCGATCCGCGAGCTGGCAGAGCGGTTCGGCCAGTCGTACGGCAGGCCCTCCGGGACCGGCACAGCGGGTGCATCCTCCGACCAGCGTTCGCTGAAGTATCCGGCGGTCATCAGGTGATTCCGCGCTGGACGGTTGCCGAAATGGACTCGGCGTCGGCCTTCGGAAGCGGCACATAGCGCGCACCCATTGCCTGGGCAAGCGAACTCGCTCTCGGCCGCGGCCGGCGCGAGGTATCGACGAGCATCGTGTTGACGCCCGACACCGCCATCAGGCGAGCCGCCGCGAGGGCGTCTTCCTCGGCGCGCTCCGCGCCGGGCTCCGCATCGCGAGCGATATTTGCGCGGCCATCGGTCAGCAATACGACGGCAGGCACACGCCCCTGTCGCGCAATCGCTTCGGCAAGCTCGCGCGCCGAGTCGATGCCGGCCGCCAGTGGCGTACCGCCGCCGCCGGGAAGAGCGGCCAGCGTACGCCGCGCGCGGGCAAGCGAGCGCGTCGGCGGCAGGATGACTTCGGCCTCGCTGCCGCGGAACGCGATCAGCGCCACCTGGTCGCGACGCACATAGCAGTCATTCAACAGAATCTCGACCGCGCCCTTTACCTCGGCGAGACGCTGCGCAGCCTGAGAACCCGACGCATCGACGGCGAATACGATCGTCGTCTCGACGCGGTCCTCGAAGCGGGTCACATGCAGGTCTTCCTTGCGCAGGTGCAGCGCATCGCTCCTGCCCGTCGCCGAACTGCGCACCTGCTGCCAGGGCGCCGCGGCTTTCAGCGTGGCGAGCACGTTTAGCCGCTGGCCGGCGATCGTGTCGGTCGGCCGCACGCCGACCGGGCGACCCCGGCGGCGACCGCGCGTTTTCGATTCGCCGCGTCCGCCGGTTGACTGCCGGCGGCGACGCGGCGCCTGGCGCTGCAGCTCGGCAAGCAGCCCGGGCGGAATCGCCGCGGCGACGGCGTCGACGAGTACTTCGTCCGGCACGCCGGACTTCGACGCCTGTTCGCCGTCACGCTCGCTCTCACTCTGCTCCGGTTGTTGCTGCGACTCCTGATCGGCGGTCTCGGGCTCGGGCACCGGCAAACGCCGGGCGCGCTGCGGCAGGACGAGCCGCGCCGACGTGGCGGCATCTTCGTCGCTAACGACGCGCCCGCCGCGCAGCGCGGTCACTGCTTTCGCGACGCGAACGCAAAGCACTTCGGCACGCAGCGACGGAATGCCGAACGCAGCCGCCGAACCGCAGAGCGCGGCGATCGTTCCGGGCTTGATACGCGCCCGCAAATAGCGTCGCCGCGCATCGAGAATGGCATCGGCGGTCCAGCTGCCAAAGCTCATCTGGCTGAGCTCGACCTGGTCGAGTCGCAGCTGGAACGCGAGTCGGTCAGACAGGCCCTCCGGGACACGCTCATCGTCCTCGATACTCTCATCGAGTGCGACGATGCCGAAGCGCGTTTCCGTAACGCGTGCAAGACCGTCACGTTCGATTCGAACCTCGCCGAGGTCGAGCGCGCTGCCGATGACGGCGGATGCCGATTCCTGCAGCCTTTCGGCCATCGACAAGACCAGTACGCCGCCATCCGCCGCCTCGATCAGGCCCGTGGCGAAAACCGGCTTGCCGGTACCGACCGTTGCCGCGAAATCGAGCCCGCCCAGCAAGCGGTCGTCGCTGACATTGACGGGCACCTTGAGCCAGGGTGCAGACTCCGGCAGCAGCGCACGCACCCTGTCGAGCCAGGCGCGCCGCACCGGCCCGGGCATGCCGGACAGCATGACGCCGCCGAGTCCGTGCGGATCGACGGCAAACAGGAGACCGACGAGCGCCGCATCGGACGCCGGCAGCTCGGGGCGCTGGGCTCGCGGCGTCATTCCGGTAACAGCTCGGCGACCACCCGCTCGACGCGTACACCGGCACTCGACTCGTCGAGCGGATTACGCCGCAGCCGATGGCCGAGCGCCATGTGCGCCACCCGTCTCAGGTGCGTGGTGTCCACGGCCTTGCTGCCTTCGAGCGCGGCAAGCGCCCGCGCGGTTCGCACCAGCGTGAGTTCGCCGCGCGAGCCATCCGTCTCGAGCGCGATACAGACCTCGGCCGCCTTGCCGAGGATGTCGTCGTCGACGCGGGTCCCGGCGAGCGCTTCGCGCGCCGCGACGATGCTTCGACGCAGCTTGCCGTTCTGCCGCGACCACTTCTTCGCGAAGGCGTCGCGGTCGCTCTCGTACGCGTCGCGACCTTTGATGACCTCGATACGTTCCTGAACCGTCGTGGACGTGCGCACATCCACGG
>JASJBG010000022.1 GCA_030066625.1 Woeseiaceae bacterium | reverse complement strand
CTGCAAAAATCAGTTTGGTTTCAGTGGCGGACATCCCGCCGACGGAAGTGATCATCCCAGAGAGGCCCTGCAATCACTTTGCACTTCGCAGCAGCCGCTTTGCCGGTTGCCGCAACCGGTCGCCTGGCGCCGGGACGTGGTCGGTTCGGTGCCCTCAATTGACCGTCCTGTCCGGACTCGACGGGTGTGTCATCCCGGTTCATCGACCCGGCGGCCGACGGAAAACTGGTTGGACTGCAGTGCGGCGGCACTATAAAGTCCGGAGCCCGTGGCCCGGATTTCGACGTTTGCCGACACAGACCAGGGCGACTTTTCCAGCAGGGGGATTTGCATGAAGTATTCGAGGATGTACGGCTTGGTGGTCGTCGCGCTGTGTTTGACTGGCTGCGGCAGCCGGGAAGAGCCCATGAGCCCGGCAGCAGCGGGCGCCTCGATCGGTCATGAGGAGATTGTTGCCGCCGACCCAGGCGACTGGTTGACGCATGGCCGCGACTACGCCGAGCAGCGTTATAGCCCGTTGAACTCGATCGACACCGAGAACGTGAACGAGCTCGGCCTCGCATGGTACTTCGATGTGCCGACAGCGCGCGGCATGGAGGCGACCCCGATCGTCGTGGACGGCCGGATGTACGTTACGGGGTCGTGGAGCATTGTCTACGCCCTCGACGCTGCAACCGGCGAGGAACTCTGGCGCTATGATCCTGAAGTGCCGAAATCCTGGGCACAGTACGCCTGCTGCGATGTCGTCAACCGCGGTGTTGCGGCCTGGGGCGACAGCATCTTCGTTGGCACGCTGGACGGCTACCTGGTGTCGCTCGACGCAGCGTCCGGCAAGGTCAACTGGAAAGTCGATACGATCAATCGGCAGCCGCCCTACACGATTACGGGCGCACCCCGGGTAATTCAGGGCAAGGTCATTATCGGTAACGGCGGCGCTGACCTTGGCGTGCGCGGCTACGTCAGCGCCTATGACACCGATACCGGCGCTCTCGCCTGGCGGTTTCACACGGTACCGGGCAATCCCGACAACGGATTCGAAAACGACGCACTCGCCGCGGCAGCCGAGACGTGGACGGGTGAATGGTGGCAACACGGCGGTGGCGGCACCGTCTGGGACTCGATGGCTTACGACCCTGAACTCGACCTGCTCTATATAGGTATCGGCAACGGTTCTCCCTGGAACCAGCGCTTGCGCAGCCCGCGCGGCGGGGACAACCTGTTCCTGTCTTCGATCGTTGCGCTCAAGCCAGCCACCGGTGAATACGTGTGGCACTACCAGACGACGCCGGGCGATACCTGGGATTTCACGGCGACGCAGCACATCGTGCTCGCCGATTTGGATATCGGCGGCGAACTGCGCAAGGTGCTGATGCAGGCACCCAAGAACGGCTTCTTCTACGTCGTCGATCGCACCGACGGCAGCCTCATCTCGGCGGAACCGTATGTTGCCGTCACCTGGGCAAGCGGCATAGACAAAGCGACAGGGCGGCCTATCGAGGCACCCAATGCGCGTTACGTTGACGGCGCGTTTCTCACTATGCCATCTGGATTGGGCGGCCATAACTGGCACCCGATGTCGTTCAGCCCGGAGACAGGCCTCGTCTACCTGCCGTCGCAGGACCTGCCCGCGCCCTACCTCGAAGATGCGGGCTTCGAGTTTGCCGACGGCTTCTGGAATACGGGTATCGACTTTCGCACTCTCGAAAGCCCAACGGATCCGGCAGTTGCGGCCGAGGTCTCCAAAATGGTCCGCGGCCAGTTGGTGGCATGGGACCCGGTGGAACAGCGTGAGGTCTGGCGCTACCAGCACATGGGTCCATGGAATGGCGGCACGCTGGCGACAGCTGGCGGATTGGTCTTCCAGGGCAGTCTCGTCGGCGAGTTCGCTGCATTTGACGCCACGACGGGTACGCGGCTGTGGGTAAGCAATGCACAGACGGGCGTTGCCGCGGCGCCGGCGAGTTACGCTGTGGACGGCGAGCAATACGTTGCGGTGGCCGCGGGCTGGGGCACTATCTTCGCGCTCTTGGGCGGCGAGACGATTGCCAGCCTGGGGCTCGAAAACCGCAGCCGCGTACTCGCGTTCAAGCGCGGAGGAATAGCAGCGCTACCGGAGCCGCCTCCCTCGAATACTGCGCCGATGCCTGAACCGCCCGAGCAGTTCGCCAATGCCGAGACAATCGCGCATGGCAAAGCACTTTATTACCAGCGTTGCGTCACCTGTCACGGCGTCGACGTTGCAAGCGGCGGAATAACGCCGGATCTTCGCTATACACGCCCCGAAGTGCACGATGCCTGGGACGCGATTGTGCTCGGCGGTGCTCTGCGCGATCTTGGCATGCCTGCGTTCGATTCCATTTTCGACGCAGAGGACAGCCAGGCTGTACAGGCGTTCGTCATCGAAGCGGCAAACAGGGCCTACATGCGTGAACGTTAGCAAGATGCAGTGGTGAATTTCCCGTCGCTCTGGCGAAGTCGGTAATGCGTCGTCGCCGCGACAATGCGGACGAAGCCAGGCGTTTCAGAAGGCGAGCCGTGCACGCAGCCCGATTACCCAGAGCGATGACGTATCCGGGTTGAGTGCCGGGTTGCGGATGAACTGCACGTCGGGCGTCAATTCGAGTTCCTCCCAGGCATGAATCCTGTAATAGACCTCAACGGTGACCTGGTCGTCGAGACCGGGCCCGTAGGTGCTTTCGTTCACCTCTCCCCAGTTGACGCCGATGCCGAGCTGGTTGCCAGCAGGCACGCGGGATATCGCGCCTCCGACGCTGAGCGATTTCTGCAGGATCGAGCCGCCGTCCTTCGCGTAGCCTGCTCGTGCAAAGACGGTCCAGAAGTCGGCGAACAGCCGTGACCAGGACAGGTTTGCGCCCCAGCCGTCGGGCACTCCCGCCTCTGTGCGCTCGTCGACTTGCCAAAGCGTGAGGTGAGTGTTGTTGAGCCAGGTGTTTTCCCGGCTGCGTGCAAAGCCAAACTCCACGTGTTTGAAGTATTCTCGCTCGGAAAAGAACGTGTCAAAAGCCTCCGATGGACGGTGCGGATCCGAGTTCGCGTCGGCGAAGCCTGCCACGGCATAGATGCGGTCGCCGATATAGCCGCCAACCGCCAGTCCGAGACCTTCGTTCGGTACCGGCATGGCCGCGCTACCGGTTGAAAACGCGTAGTTGAAAAAGCTGGTCCACGGGCTCGCAAGCGTGTAGACATCGACATAGTCGCTGGTGTCCGTCCAGCCGCCCACGAACACGAGGTTGCCGTCGTTCCAACGCTGGCGCCAATACAGATTGCTGAGCCGGGTACGCTGGTCACTCAAAGTGAGGTGCAGGAGCCCTGCATAGCCGACCTCTGAGCCGAGGGCCTGCGGCGAGACCCTGCTTCCGTAAGCATGCCGGTGCTCGATCTTCCAGATCAGTGCGCCGGCATCGCGCGTATCGGCCGGGCCGGGTTCCCAGACCCCGAAGAAACGCAGGGCTCCGCCGAAGCCGGTGCGCTCACCGAGGCTCTCACTCGCCCGCAGCCACGCAGCGTTGTAGTCGGTGCCCCAGGTCAGTCCGTAACGCTCCTCGACGCGCGCCTTGTAAGCGAACCACTCATCCAGGCGTCTTCCACCGAAAAGAGGTTTGCCCGGCAGGGCGTCGAGGCTCAGGCGCCGTTCCACCTGCTCTGGGCTGGTCGCTACCGCCCATTCCACCCACTCGACAATCTCATCGCGATCGCAGGCCTCTGGATTGCGTTCAGAGCAGCGTGGTTCCTCCGCGGACTTGTCTTCATCAGCCAGTGTGGCGCCCGCGATGAGGGTGAGGGCAAGTGCGGCTACGGTGGCGGGACGGATGTTCAAAGACATGCAAGGATCGATTGCGGTTCGAGCAGCAACCATACTGCAACCCTTAAGGTGTATCCAACAGGAGAAAGGCACCGCCTTGTCACTCCCCAAGAGAGTTAGGAGCGTTGCGGCGCTGGATCTGGGTGGCGGGGTCGATTATACCGGGCGACCGCAGCTTCGGCGCCGGAACGGTCGATCAACCGATCAGCGCCAACGCTCCGACAATCAGGAGTGCGACCGGGAACGCGCGCAGCACGAATCCGGACAGGCGGTCGGCATCCTCGGCGCGATCGAGGCGTACCCAGCGCGCGGAAGCGACAATCGCGCTTAGCGACAGCAATATGAGTATGGAGCTGTAGATGATGAACAGATCCGCTCGCGTCAGGTAAGACACTTTGGGCAAAGTGAGGCGAAAGCCGAGGCCGAGCGTGATGAGCGAGAATACCGTCGCCGTCGACATGCTCAATCGTTGCTGTGCGACGTCGGTCGGCAGCCAATGCGCCATCCATGACATCGACAGGATCAGCAGCATGGGGAGCGCCAGGGTCAGTACATAAAAGGACGGATCACGCTCCGCGCGGACAGAGAATCTCAGCAGTGGGCTGTCAGCCATCGTCTCGACCAGCGCATAAGAACCATGCACTGGCGCCAACGCCTGGTATCGCCAACCCTTGGCGCTGAACTGGTCTGTCCTGTCTATCATATAACTGTCGGCAGTGAACACGATGTCTTCGGCAGAATACCGGGACGAGACGATTTCGAGCGCCAGGACCTGCTTGTCAAACGGGAACTTGTGAAGGTCGAGGTCGACGGCGAGTTGCCCTGCAATGCGCTGGCGTACGACTACGTTGCCGCTCGCATCGACGTCGGCGAGTTGCTGCAAGGTTGCTGAAAGCCCGCGATCGTTGACGATAGTCAGTCGAGGGTTCCAGATTTCGCTGATCGGCAGCACCCGGTCGGCCTGGTCGGTGGATTCATCAACGTGGATGGCCAGTCGAGGATCCATCCACCGGAATTCGATATAGGCATCGATGCCGAATCGCTGCTCCCTGTCGTGAATGGCGTCGATGTCGACGAGACCTAAGACTACGGTCACTTCGTCCGGTGGTCCTCCCGCACCTGGCCGTTCACCGAATGGTGGTGCGCTGGTATCGGCATTTGCCACAACAGCTGAAAACAACAGCGCAACCGCTATCACCGCAATCCGGCTTACCCCGGGACAGTTTTGGTGCATTGAACCCTGCCTGAACAGATTGTCTCGATATTCTAGCCGACCCTATACCTGCATCGCCAAGAATCCTTACCTGCTCATATTGAGCCGCCCGGGACGCAGAGTCGATCTTGCGGCAACCGGCAAAGCGGCTGCGGCGAAGTGCAAAGTGCTTCCTGCTGCGCTCTGGGATGATCACTTCCGTCGGCGGGATGACCGCCACTACTAAACCAAACCATTTGATATTGAAGTAACCAACCTAAGAGGATAGAACGATGAGCAAGATGATAGTTGCAGTATTTGAGAACGAAGAAACGGCGTATGAGGGTGTCAACACCCTGCGTAGCCTGCACCGTGAAGGCAGCCTGTCCGTGTATGGCGCGGCAGTTGTGGCTCGCGAAGACGACGGTAGCGTACGGATTCGCGATGCCGGTGACCAGGGCCCGATTGGCACGGCGATTGGCATGCTGACCGGCGCTGTTATCGGCATGTTCGGCGGACCGACCGGTCTTGCCGTTGGCACCGCGGCCGGTGGCCTGATCGGCGCAGGCGTGGACATCTTCAACCTGGGCGTCGGCGAGGACTTTGTCAGCGAGGTATCGACGAAGCTTGAGCCGGGCAAGGTCGCGATCGTGGCCGAGGTTGACGAGACCTGGGTTACGCCGCTGGACACACGGATGGCAGAGCTCGGTGCCGAGGTAATCCGCCGCTCGCGGCTGGATATCGAGGACGAGCAGTTCGACCGCGACATCGAAGCGGCGAAGGCCGACTACCGGGCGGTGAAGGAAGAGCTGGCAACGACGCACGCAGACAACAAGGCGGCGGTACAGGCGAAGCTGGATGCCGCCAACGAGCGCCTGACGGCTGCCGTACAGAAGTCCGAGGCACGCCACCAGCAGGCCATGCAGGACGGCCAGGCCAAGGTTGACGCCCTGGTCGAGCAGGCCAAGACGGCCAACGACGAGCGGCGTGCCGAGATCGAGGCACGGCTCGCCGAGATCCGCGAGGACAATGCCCAGCGCAAGCAGAAGCTCGACGCTGCCTGGGAATTGACCAAGGAGGCACTGGCTGCCTGATCCACGGCATCAATCGCCAACTAATCAGCGACCGGCACCATGCCGGTCGCTTTTCTTTTTCTTGGGAAACCAGCGGCCCTGAATCCTTATTCGGCGCCCCCGCAGTGGCGCGTTACTCCAGGTACACCTGGATGTTCTTCAGCGTATACAACGGTATCCAGGGCACCAGGACCGGAACCGTCCGCGAGTACTCCTGGTAGTCCGAATCGTCCCCATAGCGTCGGTCCTGCTTGTACTCCATACGCTTGGTCGAGCCCATCATGATCAGCACGATGCAAACGATACCTGTACTCGCCATCACCCAATGCCACCATTCCGTGTATGCGACGATCCCAGCCACGAAATTGCCGAACCAGAAAAGGATCTCACCGAGGTAATTCGGATATCGAACCCATGCGTAGAGTCCGTTCCTGGCAAAGGCATCAGGATCAGTGGCCTTGAGGCGCGACTTCTGGTGATCTGCTATCGCCTCGATTGCTAGCCCCAGCCACATTATTCCTACACCGACCGCGCTTGACAGCATCTGCCCTTGGCTGAGTGTCGGCATCGCATAAGTAAGAAACACGGCCGGCGAGAACATGCAGACGTAAAGCACGGCGACTGATATCCAGATGCCCAGTTTGGCGTTTAATGGAAGCGCCTGGGACCGATCGGTCTGGTCTTTCACCGCAGCACGGTAAGTGGCTCTGCTTTCCCTGCGCACAAGAAACGAGCCGAGACGCACGCCCCAAACAAGCGCCGCAAGCAACTGGGCGATCCCGAGCGGTGTCAGCCTCGAGCCAGCCAGCAACACCAGGGCCAACACGAACGCGACAATCGACGCGGCGTAGCCGATGCTGATAAACCACACCGTTCGGGCGAATCCCACCAGCCCGACGACCAGGGCGATGACAAGAAGTACTCCCAGAAGCTCGATCGACGTCATGCTGAAGTTTGGAATGTCAAAGTGTGACTGCGAAGGCGAGCCTCATCGTAACAACGAATTCGCGTTTTCCGTAATTTGACACTCAGGAATCTCCGATGCGCAGACTCGCGGCATACAGCAAAACCGCCGCGGCATCGGGCACAGGCTTCTGAAGCCCTGTCCGGCAATATTCATCTCGTTGGCGGAGTGACCGCCACTCATTATCTAACCATCATTTAGGAGATAGACATGAACGAGAAAGTTGAACAGATCCAGAACGAGCTCGGCGAGCGCCTCGAAACGCTTCGTCAGCGCCTCGACGAGGTCAAGGCGAACGTCGAAGATTCCGCGAACGAGACCCGGGAATCCCTGCACAAGAAGGGCCAGGCAATCGAAGCACGCTTTGAGGCCGATCAGCAGAGGCTGAAGGATGCGCAGGCTCTTGTCGAGCAGTGGCTCGAGGCCAAAGCAGTCGAGACTGGTGAGAAAATCCTCGATTGGGAATACCAGCGCGAAATCGAAAAGCTCGAGAAGCACGCGGACCACGCCGAAGACTATGCAGCTTCAGCCGTGATCCTCGCGGCTGCGGCAATCGACGAAGCGGAACTCGCCATTCTCGAAGCAATCGGTGCGAGGATCCTCGCCGAAGATGCAAAGTGCGGCGACACAGAGTTCGTCGTCCTTACGGGCACTTACTAAGCTAAATTGCGTCACCGCAATAACCGGGGGCCGGCAGGACCGGCCCCCGGAATCGTTGTTACCCCACCCCTCTCTGAGCAGTGCCGCCCCCTTCAAGTCGCTTGCGCGCACAAACCTCGAGGCATCGCCCGGTAAACCACTGTCACGATCGCGACATCAACGACTCGTCTGCCGCGCGAATCGCCGGACCCGGCTCGTGTTGGCCGCTGTACGAGTTTCAGTCTATATTCACTCCGCGAAGGGCGCTGCAGTGCCGACTCGCGATGTAATGAATATGAAACGACAAGCGCTGAGAGCAAGAACTACCAGCCCCATTCCACGGGCAATCTGCGTATTGACGCTCGCTTTCGGCCCGTCGACTGTGGGCGCGGAGACAATTACCGAGGGCTTGCTGCAAGGCTTCGAGGTAACGGACGAGGAGATCCGACAACTCGAAAACGGCGAAGTTCTTGCATTCAGCGACTCGAGTTTCGAGTACTCAAAACGCGAACTGGCCGCGGATGCAATGGTTATCGTAAACGCGGACCACAACGCGGTGCTTGAAGCCATGGATGAGGATTCGACGATTATTCCGGTCAAGTACCTCATCAGTCATCGACAGGTCTTCACCGATGCGGATTTCGATGAAGTTCGTTTCGGCGAGGAGGACTTCAAGGAGGTACAGAGGTTCTTCGGCAAGAAGCTCGGAAAAAGCCTGAACCTGAGCACCGCTGAGCAGGCGCGAGTCGAGGAGATCGTTGCTCCGCACCGTGACAGCCCGCCGACAGAGCAAATCGAGGCTGCATCGGCGGCCATGCGCGCGGTCCTCGTCTCACGCTTCAATGCGTATATTGAATCCGGCCTGAGCGGCGTTACTCCCTATGACCGGTCGAAGCGCAAGCAAGTGGACGTCGGCGCGGAACTCAAGCTGACGAATGACGCGGCGCTCGCATTCGACGACGAGTTCCCCGAATTCGTCGAATTACTGACCAGGTACCCGTCAGGTGCGGATTGCTGCCGGCACGAATTTCGGTGGCTGAAGGTCAGGCTAAACAAACGACCAGCGTTTGCGTTGTCGCATACGATGATGCAGTCAAGCGACGATTTCGCGCTCATCACCGAGCGCTATTTTTACGTCAGCAACTCGCTGAACAGCGCGCAGATCACCGTTATGTGGTTGCCGTACGAAGAAGGTGGCTCGCTCGGCCTGGCCGTTTCGGCCAGCGCCGATGTCCTTGACAGTGTACTCGGGCGCATGTTGCGGCCGGTGGGGCGAAACATGGCCCGGGATCTCGTTACCGGGTCGATGCAGGACGTGAAAACGATGCTCGAGGAGCGTTCGCGGCCACCGGGCGGCGAAGCCGATTAAACGTCCCTGGCGTCCCCAAGGGGATTGATTCGGATCGGCTTGGGCCGATCCGTACCAAATCGCAAGCTGGCCGTCGGCCTATGACACGCGTTCTATGAAGACCCCTTCGGGGCGCGCTTCGCGCGTCCAAATTGCTGGCGCAATTTGTCGAACCCGAGGTTACCTCCCATCGCCTTGGGGGCGCTGAACAAAAAAGGGGCACCCGAGTGGGTGCCCCCTTCTTTATTTGGCGTCCCCAAGGGGATTGATTCGGATCGGCTTGGGCCGATCCTCACCCCTTCGGGGCGCGCTTCGCGCGTCCAAAACGCTCGCGCGTTTTGTCGAACCCGGGGTTACCTCCCATCGCCTTGGGGGCGCTGAATAAAAAAGGGGGCACCCGAATGGGTGCCCCCTCTTTTATTTGGCGTCCCCAAGGGGATTCGAACCCCTGTTACCGCCGTGAAAGGGCGGTGTCCTAGGCCTCTAGACGATGGGGACGTAGGACTCTATTCGTAAGAGTTGGTGGAGCTAGGCGGGATCGAACCGCCGACCTCTTGCATGCCATGCAAGCGCTCTCCCAGCTGAGCTATAGCCCCACGGAACGCGCGACTTTACGGAGTCAGCTCGAAGCTGTCAAGAAAAGGGCTTCTGCGGGGGCTTTCGAAGCAAAAACAGTAGCTTGCGTGCGCTAACCGGCGCTCGCGGCCGCCCGTTCCTCAATCAGCGCGACCGCCTTGTCGAGACGCGCGAGGGTCCGCTCCTGGCCAACCAGCCAGAGCGTCACGTCGATCGGGGGCGAAACAGGTCCGCCCGTGACGGCCACGCGCAACGGCTGGCCCAGCTTGCCGAGGTTCAGCTCGTAGTCCTCGGCGACGGCCGCCACGGCTTCCGCAATCTGCGTCTGGCCCCAGTGCGGGACATCGGCCAGCCGCGCTCGAACGACCTTGAGCGGCTCGAGGATGACCGGCCGCAGGTGCTTCTTGGCGGACTTCGGATCGACGTCCTCGAAGTCCTCGTAGCAATAGCGGGCGCTCGCCGCCATGTGCAGCAGCGTGTCGGCGCGCTCATGGAATCCTTCGGCCACGTGCGACGGCAGCGGACCGTTGGCCGGGTCGAGACCCGCCTTGCCGAGAAACGGTACGAGCCTCTCGCCAAGCTCTTCCGTCGACATCGCAAGGATGTGCTGCTGGTTGATCCAGCGGAGCTTCTCGGGATTGAACGCCGACGCGGACTGGTTGACGTCGGCGATATCGAACAGCTCGATCATCTCGTCGATCGAGAAGATCTCCTGGTCACCGTGCGACCAGCCCAGGCGAACCAGGTAGTTGAGCATCGCCTCGGGCAGGTAGCCCTCCTCGTGGTATTCGCGAATGTCCACCGCACCATGGCGTTTTGACAGCTTGGCGCCATCCGGGCCCAGGATCATCGGCAGGTGCGCGTACACGGGAGGTTCTGCACCGAGCGCCGCGATCATGTTCATCTGCCGCGGCGTGTTGTTGAGATGATCATCACCGCGAATAACGTGCGTAATCTGCATGTCGTAGTCGTCGACGACGACCGTGAAGTTGTAGGTTGGCGTACCGTCCGAGCGCGCGATGATCAGGTCATCAAGCTCACTGTTCTGGAACACGACGCGGCCGCGCACTTGATCGTCGACTACGACCTCGCCGTCGTCCGGATTCCGAAAACGCACCACCGGATCCACGCCCTCACGCGGCTCCGGCCGGTCGCGCCAGCGGCCGTCGTAGCGGACCTTCTCGCCCGCCTCCATCTGTTTCGCACGCAGCTCGTCGAGCTCCTCGCGCGTGCAGTAGCAGTGATAGGCCCTGCCGTCTGCGAGCCACTCGTTGATGACCTCGCGGTAGCGATCGAAACGCTGCGTCTGGTAGAACGGCCCTTCGTCCGCGTCGAGCCCGAGCCATTCCATTCCCTCGAGAATGGCCATGACGTTCTCCTCGGTCGAACGTTCCCGGTCGGTGTCTTCGATGCGGAGTACGAACTCGCCTTTGTGGCGACGCGCGTACAGCCAGCAGAACAGTGCCGTGCGGATGCTGCCGAGGTGAAGGACGCCGGTCGGACTCGGCGCGAAACGCGTGCGTACGGTCATGGTTTTCCGATGTCAGGGGACCAAACGGTGCGCAATGGTAGCAGACTGTCCGATTGCCATCCGCCCGGTCGAAGGCGGACCTGCATCAACGCACGTCGCGAGCGACCGGTCACGACCCCGGCAATCGCCTGACGGTCCTGTCGGCGGTCTGGTAACATGAGGATCAGAATTCAAAAAACCGCATAAGTCCCCGGAATACATAATCTTGCGCAAACTGATCATCGCCATTACAGGCGCGTCGGGCAGCATTTACGGCGTTCGCGTGCTCGAGACGCTGAAGGCCATGGACGGCGTCGAGACGCATCTGGTCGTGTCATCGGCCGGCTACGTGACGGCCGCCTCCGAGCTCGAGCTGTCGCGAAAGGACATCGACGGCCTGGCCGACCACGTCTACTCCGACAAGAACATCGGTGCTGCCATCGCGAGCGGCTCGTTTGCCACCGCCGCCATGCTGGTGGCACCGTGCTCTATGAAGACGCTGGCGAGCATCGCCAACGGCATGTGCAACACGCTGATATCGCGCGCGGCCGACGTCATCCTTAAAGAGCGGCGGCCGCTGCTGCTGCTGGTCCGTGAAACTCCACTGCACCTGGGCCACATTCGCAACATGGCCGCCGTCACGGAGATGGGCGGCATCGTCGCGCCGCCCGTGCCGGCCTTCTATACGCGGCCCGAGTCTATCGATGACATCGTCAATCACACCGTGGGCCGTGCGCTTGCAGGTGTCGGCATCGATACCGGCCTCGTCCGCGAATGGCAGGGCCTCGGCAAAACCGACCCGCTGTCCTGACCGGCCGCCGTTCCGTGCACGCCGCTACCGCATCGACGCAGGGCCGCGACGCATATACCGTCACCCGGATTCAATTCACGGAGCTCGCTGGCATCCAGGATGAATGGCTCGCCCTGCTCGAACGCAGCGATGCAAATCCCTGGTTTTTGAGTCCCTTCTGGCTCTCGACCTGGTGGACGACCTGGGGCTCAAAGCAGGCCGATGCCGAGGACATTGTCCTGATTGCCCGCGACGAACAGGGCGGATTGGTCGGGCTTGCGCCGCTCTACCGCATTACCGACGCCGTACGCGGACGCGTGCGCGCCAACCGCATCCAGTTTATCGGCGCGAACTTTCGCCGTGCCGGCATCACGCGTACCGAGTACCTCGATTTCGTGCTCGACCAGGAGAATCGCGACGCGGTGCTTAAGGCGCTGCTCGATCACCTTTTCGGCAAGTTCGATTTCGACGAGCTTTGCCTGAGCGACATGCGCCTCGATTCGCCGAGCCGACCGATAATCCTTGCGACGGGCGAGCGATCGGGTGCCCTGATCCGCTACGCGGATCACGACTCGAGTACGGTACTGACGCTCGACGGTACGTTCGAGGATTACCTGGCCACGCTGGGCAAGAACACGCGGCTGCGCGTGTTCAACCGCCGCAAGGTCCTCGAAAAGGAAGGCGAGGTCCGCTTACGGAGCTTCAGCCGGGACGAACTGCTGGAAGGCTTCGACATCCTGTCACGGTTGTTCGAATCCCGCTGGGGAAGCCCGATATTCACGCCGGAACAGCTGGAGTTCCAGACCAGCCTCGTCGCGGCTATGCCCGAAACCGCCGAGCTGGCCCTCACCACCGTCGTGCTGGATAGCGAACCCGTGTCAGCCGTCTACGATATTCGGTATGGCGGCGTCGAATACAATTTCCTGCAGGGCTTCAAGGCAGATGTGCATCCGAAGGTCAGCATGGGCATGCTGCACTTCGGCTATGCGATCGAACGGGCCTACGCGAGCGGCATCCGCCACTTCGACTTCCTGCTCGGCAAGGGCAAGAGCTCGGACTACAAGGAGCATTTCAAGGGTGAGACTGTGCAGACGAATACGGTGCAGGTCGTGCGCAAGCCGATCCTGAAGCTGCTCTACCGACTGTATGGACTGCGAGGCCGATGGCTAGAAAACTGAGTGAGTTGTACGCGGTAACGGAAGCCTCGTTCACCGAGCACGGTGACGAAGTCCTGAGACTGTGGACACTGTTCGACAACGACGAGACTCCCGACCAGGAGAAGATCGACTGGCTATACCTCGACAACCCCGAGGGCCAGGGTGCCGCCTTCGGCCTTTGGCATCGCCCCGAGTCACATCTTGCCGGCATCATGTGCTTCAGCCGGCGTGCGCTGCATTTTGGCGAAACGACGTTCGAAGGCTGCCTTATCGCAGACCTCATCATCGAGCGCCGCCACCGTGCCCTCGGGCCGTTCCGGCTGATCTCCGAGCACGCCGTGAAACGGGCGCTCGAACAGTTCGAGGTCATGTACAGCTTTCCGATCGTCACCACGCGAACGCCGGGCCTCGGCGACATTGTCGAACGCGACATCGACTACGTCGATGCCGTGCTACCGCTCAAGCTCAGTCACTACCTGAAGCGCCGTCTGCCGGCACCGCTTGCCGCCGTGGGCGGCCTCCTGCTGGGGCCGCTCAGCCGGCTGCCGTTGAGTTCGGCGTATCGGCGGCTACGCAGGCGCTACTCGCAGGCAAACGTCGACAGTGCGTTCATCGATGCGCTTTGGGAGCGTGTGCACAACGCCGGCCGGCTCCAGGGTACCCGCCGCGCCGACAACGTCCTCTGGCGGCTCGAACAGCCGCCGTTCAGGGATCATGCGCTGCTCGGGCTCATGGACAACGACGGCCAGCCGGCGGCAATGGTCGCCTACCAGGTCGGCGACGACAGCATTGCACGCGTCATCGATATTTGCTGGTTCGACCTCGAGGCGGCGGAAGCGGCCCTCGTCATGCTTGCGCGCGAGCTTATGGTGGCCGGTGCGGTATCAGTGACGGTGAAGCACGCCACCTGCTACGCCGAGTTCGGCTCCCTTCTCGATCACCTCGGATTTCGCGAGCGACGCTCGCGGACGCTGCGCATCATCGCCCGGCCCGAGCATGCCGATGTCGCGAATGCCAACGCGATCTGGATACAGCCGCTCGACAACGACTATGTCTGACGTGGCGATAGAGCGCGTCAGCGGTGACGGCGACTACCCGCTTTGCGTACGACGCTACCGTCCCGACGCGACGGCAGTTGCGCAGGTCATCCTGCTGCACGGCGTCGTCAGCCATTCGGAATGGCTTGATCCGCTTGCCCGGCTTCTCTGTGAGCGCGGCATCGACGTGGTATGTCCCGACCGTCGCGGCACCGGGCTCAACGAACTCGACCGCGGCGATGCACCGGACAGCGCGACGCTGGTCGCGGACATCGAACGTGTGCGGCAGGCCGTCGCCCTCGACGGCGTGACGCCGCATCTCGGCGGCTTTTGCTGGGGCGCGACCTACGCGATTGCCTGCCTGGAACGTGCGGCAGACCGATACGCATCGCTCGTCATGATCGCGCCGTCGGTGTTCCCGGTCGCCGACGTCGGCGATGAGATCGTGACCGGCGATTCCGGCGAAGCCAGCCTCGAGCCGAATGTACCGATCGATCGATTTACGAGCGGGCCCCGCTACGAGGATTACATAATTCCCGATCCACTCAAGACGCGGCTCGTATCACCCCGCTTCAACAGCGTCATGGTCGCAATGAACCGGCTGTTGGGACCACGCTGGGCAAAGCTGGATATCCCGACCCTGGTCCTTCTGGCAAGCGATGATCGATTGTCGGACAATAGTAAACACGAGCGCGCATTCGCCATGCTGCGCGCCAACCCGAAGAAGAAAACGATCATCGCAGGCGAACACGGCCTTCAGTTCGACGCACCCGAAACGACCGCAGCAGCGATTGCCGACTGGGCTGAACCTGCCGCGGCGTGACGCGTCGGAACGCCGACCGCCGCACAGGAGCCAAGAGCAGTGACGCCCGAACAAGCAGTGTTGAAACAGGAGTTTAGTGTGACGCCCAGGAAGGAAGCCTTTACGGCATGGTGCCGCGACGAGCTGTTCACCGCGGAACTCATCGAAGCCGCCGATCTCATGCAGCAGGCGCTCGATCTGCACCTGGTATCGATCTACGAGAAGCTCGGCTTTGCCGAGCTCCTGTCCGAGCCCCGCTCGCCCGGGGACGTGGTTGACGCCCTCGGCTACGTCGAGTCGGCGGACCGGACGATTGAAGCCGTGCTCGAACGGCTCGCAAGCCGCTTCGAATTCGTCGTACGCAGCAGTGACGGCGCAACAACGCAGTTCTCGCACGCCGGCGAAATCCCGGCATCGCCCGCGAGCCTCGAGGATATTCACGCGGCGATGGCAAAGCTCGGCGACGAGTACGTGGCGTCGCTGGAGTTCCTCGCCTTCGGCGAGGACAAGTTCGAGTACGCGCTGCGCGACGATCCTGACTTTCTCGACAAGATTCTCTCCGGCCGCGAGTCCGAGTACCAGGAGCTCTGGTTCCGCGCCACCAACACCGACCCGCTGCAGAACGTGCACGGCATCATGGGTGCCGTCGCCATCGACATGCTGTTCGATCGCGGCCGTATCCTCGAAATCGGCGGAGGCACCGGCAACGGCATTCGCAACCTCTTCAAACACCTGGCTGCAAAGTCCGAGCTGGACCGCGTCGAGAGCTTCGTGTTCACCGACATCAGCCAGAAGTTCATCATGACAACGCGCCGCGAGATCCGTACTGACTACCCGGATGTCGACACAGAGTGGCGTTTCGCAGATCTCAACGTGGCGCTCGCCGACCAGAAGATCGAGCCCGCATCCGTTGACCTCATTTACGCGGTCAACGCCGCACACGTAGCCAAGGACATCGTTGCATTTCTCGAGAGCTGCCGTTCGACGCTGAAACCCGGCGGCCGCGTGCTGTTCGCGGAGCGCATCCGACTCACCCCGCGCGACATGGCGCCGCGCGAGCTCGCCCTCAACCTGTCGATCTACCATCGCACTGCGGCAATCCGCAATGACGATTACCGGCCGATGCACTGCTATCTGTCACCCGAGAACTGGGTGCGCGTCTTCGAGCTGGCCGGTTTCTCGAACGCGGAAGTCTGGCCGGACATCGGTGCGCTTGCAGATGCGTTTCCGAATCAGTACGCCGCCATCGTTACTGCGACAGCGTGATGGCGTTCAAGCGCTATAACACGGACGTCCTCGTCGTCGGCGGCGGCGGCGCGGCGACGGCCGCGACCATCGCGGCGCACGAAGCCGGCGCGCGAACGATGCTCGCCGTCAAGGGGCGCTTCGGCGTTCCGGGCGTACGCGGCGCCGGCGCGACCTCGAACCCGATCGGCGACTTCTGGACCATCCGCACGGTCGGCCCCAAGGGCGGCTTCTTCAATCCCCCGGACCTCGTGCTGGCAGATATGATCCAGTCCGGCCTCGGCATGGCGGACCCGGCGCTCTGCCGGATCTTTGTCGACGAGGTCAGCGGCGCCGTGAAGCGCCTGCAGGAAATGGGCATGCAGTTCCAGAGCAAGATGCTCGCGACGATGGAAGGCCGCGCCGGCGAGCTGAAGACCAACCGGATCGTCGCCATCCAGAAGGCCATCATCGAACACACGAATACCGAGGTACTGGAACACGCAAACCTGACCGACCTCGTCGTCGACGGCGATCGCTGCATCGGCGCCGTCGGTGTCGATGACGAGGGTGAACCATTCGTCGTCGAGGCAGGTGCCGTCGTCATCGCGACCGGCGGCGTGGGACAGCTGTTCCAGTACAGCTTCAACCCGCCGGGCAACACCGGCGATGGCTATGCCATGGCGGTTCGTGCCGGCGCGGACGTGTTCAACATGGAGTACATGCAGCAGGGACTGGCGACGACCTGGCCGGACCAGGGCATCGTGATGCTGTACGAGATGGAAGAGCCGTATCGACTGCTCAACACGCGCGGCGAGGCATTCCTGACGAACTACTACCAAGATGCGGAATCGCTCGCCGAGGGCTGCCGCATGAAGGCGACGCACTGGCCGGTCAGCTGCCGCGACGCGTCACTGCACATCGACCGCGCCATCAAGGCCGAGGTCCTGGCCGGGCGCGGCACCGAGAACGACGCCGTATTCCTGGACCTCGCACATGCCCGTCGCGGCTTCGAGCACGAGCTTTTCGAGGAGTTCATGCTGGACCGCGGCATCGACATCAAGAACGACCTCGTGCAGGTGCAGATACACCATCACTCGAGCAACGGCGGTATCCGCATCGACGAGCGCGCCGAGTCGCGTGTGTCGGGGCTGTATGCCGTCGGCGAAGCCTCCGGCTGGCAGGGCGCCGACCGGCTGGGCGGCACGATGCTCGGCGGCTCGCAGGTATTCGGCTGGCGGGCCGGCCGCTTCGCCGGTGAGCAGTGCGCAAGCCGGCCGCAGCAGTCCATCAGCGATGACGATGCCGAGGCGCATTTCGCGGATTTGCGCCGTTTCCGCAAGGCCTCCGGCGATACCGACATCGATACAATGCGCCACGAACTGCAGCGCCGCATGTGGCAGCTTTTGACCGTCGAGAAGAATGCGGAAACGCTCGACGAGGCATCGGCCTACATCGAGCGCGACCGCGAACGGCTGCGGACGGCGCTCGCCATCCGTGAGCCCATCGACTACGCGCTCGCCTATGAGCAGCGCAATCTGCACGACGTCGCCGAGGTCATCATCGAGACCTCGAAGATGCGCAAGGAAAGCCGTGGGCCGCATTACCGCAGTGACTACCCGGATCGAGACGACACGAACTGGATGACCAACCTGTTCGCCACTCATAGAAACGGTGAGCTCGAGGTCCGCCGCCACTGGATCAACGAGGACATCGGCTGGACGGACGATCCAAAAGACATCAGGATCAGTCCATGGGGATGAACGGCCAGGTCGCGCTCGTGGTCGGCGGTACCGGTGACATCGGTACCGCGATCTGTCGCGGCCTCGCAGCAGCGGGCGCAAAGGTCATAGTCTCGGGCCTGACAGAGGCGCGAGCCGCAGAGGCCTCCGCCGCCCTCGACGATCTCGACCCGGCACCTGAGACGGCCGTTCTCGATGTAACGGACGGTGACAGCTGCAAGGCAGCGGTCGCCGCGATCGTCGACAAGCATGAGCGCCTCGATTGCCTGGTAAACACCGCTGGCGTCAGCTACATCGCACCCATACTTCTCGGCAACGTCGACGAGTGGCGGCGTGTGCTCGAGGTCAACACGCTGGGCGCGTTCACGATCTCGCAGGCGGTGTTGCGGCCCATGATTCGCGCGCGCTACGGGCGCATCGTGCACATCGGCTCCATCTCGGCGGAGGTCGGCGCGCCCTACAACGCGATCTATGCCGCTTCGAAGGCCGGCGTCGCCGGACTTGTGCGCTCACTGTCGCTCGAAGTGGCTGCAAGCGGCGTCACGGTCAATGCCGTGCAGCCGGGCTACGTCAAGACCAAGCTGTTCGCGGAGACGCAGGGTGCTCGGGCGCGCATCAAGGGCATCAGCATCGAGGAACAGGAAGACGACCTGGTGCTCGATACGCCGACACGGCGCCTGGTGACGCCGGAAGATGTTGCGTCGATCGTGACCTACCTGGCCGCCGAAGAAAGCCGCTCGATCACCGGCCAGACCATCAACGTCGACGGTGGTCGGACGGCAAACTGAGCACCGCTTAACGAATCCAGTCGTTCAGGTCGAAGCTCGCCGCGAAGTCCTCCGGCAGTTCGCTGCGAACCGGTTTCGACTTCGCGCGGGCGTCGACGGCAACCTTCGCCGTCTTGCCATCGATTTCCGAAGGGTCCACGCCGTTGCCGTTGCGGGCTTCGAAGACCTGCACGTCACGGTCCGCCTGGACGAAACAGGCGATCGCCGACTGCACGCTTGCAAGCTTGCGCAGGTCGACGTCGGCGTCGAAGCAATAGACCTGCTTGAGATAGGACTCGCCGAGCAGGTCCTGCATCAGCGCGTCGGCATCGAAGTCGGTCTGCACCGATGCGTCGATGGCGAGGAACAGTGTCATCGGCGCTGGCAGCCAGAAGTTGACGACGGCGGGATTGGCGACGAAATAGTCGCGCTCGAGGCGCGCACGAAGGCTGATGCTCGACATCGTCAGGTGTTCGACCTGCCCGGCAACGATGTCCTGGTAGATCGGCGCCTCGCGTGAACTCATGGACGTGAAGCGGACCACCGGGCGGCTGCCAGGTTCGGCCACGTAGCCGAGGAATTCGCCGAACGGCCCTTCTTCGCGCGAATCGACCGCATCCAGCAGCCCTTCGAGAACAAACTCACTCTGCGCCGGCACGAGCAGCTCGGGATCGACCTGCCCGGACGTCAGTGCGATCGGTGCCCCGAGCACCGCACCGGCAACACCCCAGTCGTCGTGTTCGAGCGGTCCGCTGACCAGGCTCGCGTAGCACCACAGCGGGTGCGTGCCGATTGCTGCGGCGACCGGCGTCGGCTTGCCGGCCTCGGCGTTCTTCTTCCAGATCTGGTCAAGATGTCCGCCGGGCGTCATGTAAATCGCTGCGACATCGTCGCTGTCGATCATGAGCCGATGGAAGCTCAGGTTGTGCGCGCCCGTATCCGGGTCCCTGGCAACGACGATAGATGACGTGATGTAGGGCTGCTCCTGGGTGGCGGTGTAGACCAGTTCGGGGAAACGGCTAAGCGGAAACTCGGGCATCGACTCGGAAATCGCGCGCACGGGCGCCTCATCGGCTGCGACGACGACGGGTGCCACCGGTGCATCGAGTGCGGCCACGAAACGCGCGTTGAGTTCGTCGACCGTCAGTCCGACGCTCTTCGCAACCCGGTCGATCGACGCGCAGACATTGGTCACCATCGGGTAGCTCGAGCCCTCGACGTCGTCGAAGCGAATGACCGGGCTGCGCAGCTTTCGGGCCATCCCCTGCACCACGGCAGTCGTCTCGAAGCGTGGTGAAATAGTTTTGTCTACGTGGAGGTAGCTGCTGGCGCCTTTGTCGCTGACCCAGTCGAGAAAGCTGCGCAGATCGTGTTCACTCGCCTCATTCGCCATCGTTCGTTTGCTCTTGTTGTGGGCCCGCCTGGGCGATCGCCACCCGGTCCGGCTTGCCGTTAACCTTGCGGGGAAACTCCGTCCAGACATGATACTCGCGCGGCGCACGCGCAAGCGGAATGCGCGTAAGGCAATGCTCGCGCACCTCGTCGATGAAAGCTCCCTCATCGGCAATTGCCGCGGGCGGCAGCAAATGTGCCACGACACGTTGACCATAGAGTGCGTCCGGTGCTCCGACGACAACGGACTCACTGACACCGGCATGCGCCTCGAGCACGCGCTCGAGCTCCTCGGGAATGATGCGCTCTCCCGCAGACTTGATCATCGCGGACTTGCGACCAACGAGATACAGGTCGCCGTCCGCATCGAAACGACCAATGTCGCCCGTGTGCAGACGTCCCTGCTCGTCGATGACCTCGGCCGTCGCGTCATCGTCGCGCCAGTAGCCCAGCATGACGTTGTCGCCGGCAATCACGACCTCGCCGGGGCCGTCCTGCGTTGCAGCGCCGTCGTCGTCGAGAAGCAGGACCTCTACGTCGGGAATAGGCGCACCGACCGAGTCGGGCTTGGTGCGGATCTTCGACGGGTGCAACGCCGTGGCACGTGGCGCGCATTCGGTCTGGCCGTACGCGATGTGAAACTCGACGCCGGGAAATTGATCAAGGATCTGGTTTATCGCCTTGGCCGGCAGCTTGCCGCCCGTCACGGTCAGCCAGCGCAGGTCTGGCAGGTCGGCGTCAAGAAAGCCGCCGCGCGAGACCAGCGCGTTGAAATGAAACGGCACACCCGAGAACCCGGTGACGCCGGTCCGCGCCAGCTCTTTGACCACCTGGCGAGGAAACACGAAGCTGGCCT